>CALMVQ010000264.1 GCA_937873135.1 uncultured Scytonema sp.
TAAATATATACTCCCTACTTATTTGGTTAAATCTTTTTAGTTTGAAACAGTAAATGCTTTTTCCATCATTTTATAAAACCCTACCGATTGGGTTAAATCGGATTAGTTGGAAACGATATGTTCACCGAAATGATGAACATATGTGTTATCCCTACCGATTGGGTTAAATCGGATTAGTTGGAAACCTTACAACGGCAATAAGTGGATAAGGTTTTATAAGATTCCCTACCGATTGGGTTAAATCGGATTAGTTGGAAACGATTCAATAATCTCACACCCCTTTGGCATGTAAAGCGCCCTACCGATTGGGTTAAATCGGATTAGTTGGAAACTTTGTACCAGTCACTTTCCCAGTTTGGGTGGTAGCGCCCCTACCGATTGGGTTAAATCGGATTAGTTGGAAACGCTGGATGCTGCCGTTGGCTTTGCGCTCACAACTGGTTGCCTACCGAGCGAGTTAAATTGTATATCATGTGAGTCACATGCAAAATCCCCTCTCCCAAGTTTGGGAGAGGGGTGCCCGTCAGGGTGGGGTGAGGGCTTTACAAAGGTAGGTATTTTGTATTTGGTCATTTTTTGACGATAAGAGCCGATGCTTAAATCCTGACTCAACCAATCCACGTTAAACACTTGAGAATTTTTCCAACTATTTTCTACATTCAAAAAAACCTACCCTTGAAAGGGAGTGAGGGCAAGAGTGTATGAGCTCCTAGCGCTATAACCCTGAAAACCTTGTATAGACTAACTTTTGAAGCGTCTCTATATTTTTTTCGGGGATGTCTAATGAAGGATGAGACGGAAATAGCCTTTTCCACCTGCTGCTAATCTAGAAGCATACACCCACAAGTAGCAAAACTCACTATGAACAGAGAAATTTTTAAGTACCCTCCCACTGTGGAAGTCTTAAAGTTGTTAACACCAGGTTCTCTGAAACAAAACTTAGCGAAAGCGGTAAGACTATGGGTTATTTTACGTTCGCTCTATGGAGATGATAATGATCAAGTTAAAATAGTAGAGTTAGGAGAAGAGTTTAATTTTCTGCAATGGCGCAATTTATTTTTTTGGGATGCAGTTAAATATCATTTACGCGATAAACTCCCAAGTTTACATCATGAAAAATGTCCCTGTGCCACAAAACTAACTGAGTGGTTATTCGCTTCTGATTTGAGTGTTGATAGAAATCAATGGTGTTTGTCATTCAAGCAATATTATTCGATTCAAGATGATGAGTTAAATAATTTACTTTTGACGGGAACGATTAACAATGCTAAAAGTGGTAAACAAGATGATAAATCAGTTGATACGAATATCGAGAAAAAATCTCATCACTTTTCTAAATCCTTATCAAATGGATGTTTATTTGCTGTTACCATTCGTAACTTAAAAGACCATGACTTTCAATCGTTAGTAAATCTCGGCTGGTTAAAAATCGAAAAAGCTAATAATCTGGATACTTATTTAAAAGTAGATAAATTTCCTGACTTTTTAGCACCCTGTCTGGAAAATGTCGAAGAAACTTCATCAGAAAAGTTTACGAATGAAGAATTATCTGCTTTCAATAATTTTTTGTCTAAACCAATCAATGGTATTCAAAGGTTTTTCATTCATGCAGAATATATAGTTCATCCCAAGCTATATAATCGCGTGGAATTATTACAAAAGCAGTTAAAATCTATTTGGACACAAGAGAAAGTACCGTTGGTAAAATTGACATATCAGAGTGCGAAACTGTATCAGGAGACAGTTGATTGTATTGTTTATCCTGTTTGCATATACTACTACCAACGCGCACCTTATCTATTTGCATATGGTCAGATTCCCAAGCGTGATAGCGAAAATAGTTGGAGTAAAATTGATTGGTATGATTATAGACTTGATAAAATTATCCAGTTAGATGAATTACCAAAAAAAATAGATAATATCAATATCCCTAAAAACTTTTTAGATAAATGTCAGGGTAAATCTCCACCCAGTCCTGATGATATTAAGAATGAAATGTCAATAGCTTGGGGATTTGATATTCACAAACCGCAGGAATTACTTTTATTGAGATTTGACAGATATTTTTATAACAATTATATCGAAGGTACAGAGAGGGATGAAATGTTTATAAAAATATCTCATAAACAGGTTCAAAATCTCGTGAAATCATACACACCTACAGCATCATTAGAACAAAAAAATCTGCTTTCGATAGTACAATCTCGTTCAGAGAAGGATATTTACTGCAAAGTCGATTACCGCGTCAAGGATAATAATATTGTAATGCGTTTGCGGGCTTGGGGTCCAAATGTTGAAGTCATTTTACCTTTACATTTTCGGCAAGATATGAAAAAAGATATGGAAGCTACTTATAAGCTTTATAGATAATTCAGGAAATCAAACTATGAATTTGAACACAACAGAAACACCAAAATTAACTCATCGTTTTGAACAAGCTTTAATTTACACAAATCAATTGCACAGCAAACAAATTAGAAAAGGTGGTGATGTACCTTATATGAGTCACCTATTAAGTGTAGCAGCACTGGTATTAGAAAATGGTGGTGATGAAGATGAAGCTATAGCTGCATTATTACATGATGCGGTGGAAGATCAGGGGGGAAACGCAACCCGCGAAGTGATTTTAGATATGTTTGGTACAAGAGTCGTCGAAATAGTTGATGGTTGTACCGATGCAGATACTATCCCAAAACTACCTTGGGAAGAACGCAAACAGCAATATATTGAAAAATTGCGTTATGCTTCAGCTTCAGTTCGCCGGGTAGCGCTAGCAGATAAATTACATAATGCGCGTAGTATTTTGAGTGATTTATTTAGAGAAGGGGAAGCAACTTGGAAAAAGTTTCAAGGTGGTAAGGAAGGTACTTTATGGTATTACCGCACTCTATTGGAAGTATTTTTAGAAACTGACGCTGATTCTTGGTTTGTACAGGAATTAAATCGAGTTGTTAGTGAGTTGAAGTAGGGTGTCTTTTATTCCATGAACCCCTCCCCAACCTCCCCGAAGTTTGGGGAGGGAGCAGAATACCGTTCGGAATCGCGAATTTATTCGTTAAGGCAGGTAGGGGGCGCAGGGGGAGTAGAGGTGCAGGGGGGAAAGAACTAATTCTCCACTAACTCCCCTGCTTATCCGAACCGTATTGGGATGGAACCGAACATGATATGAGGGCGAACAGCCGTTTGCCCTTACCTCTTTTTGTTGCCTTCTTTTAGAGAATTATAGCGGGGATCGTTTGAGTCACATACAAAATCTCATTACACCTTAAAAGGCATCCCTCTCCCAATTTTGGGAGAGGGGCTGGGGGAGAGGGCAACAGTTAAATCACATACATGTCAACGAAATAAATGTAGAGATGCTTCAAAAGCGTGTCTCTACATCGCGTATTACCCGCAAATGAAAAGTACTATATCTTGTAAAAATCTGATTCTGAGCTTTTATGATTGATATCGCTAGCAGATTTCTCGACATCAATAATTTTCAACGTGCTTGGGAGAAAGTTGCCGAAAATCGTGGTTGTGCCGGAGTAGATGGAGAAAGCATTGATAGCTTTGCCCGCAATCAAACCGTTAATATTTATCAATTGCTCAATGCTGTGAGTAATAGTACTTATCAACCTCTCCCTTGTAAACAAGTGATTATTCCCAAAAAAAACGGTACCCAAAGAGAGTTAAAAATTCCCACAGTTAGAGACAGAATTGTCCAGCAAGCTTTATTAAATGTACTTTATCTATTAATGGAGGAGAAGTTTTCACCTGTTAGTTTTGCTTATCGCCCCAATTTATCTTATATCAATGCGGTGGAGAAAATTGCTGATTGGCGAGATATGGGTTATCTATGGGTTTTAGATGCAGATATCGTCAAATTTTTTGATAACCTTGATCATAACAGGTTATTACAAGAGGTAAGGTTACACATAGACAATCCGGGAATTCTCTGTTTAATCAAATCTTGGATCACTGTTGGTGTTTCAACACAAGAAGGAGTAATATTACCACAAAAAGGTATACCACAAGGTGCGGTAATTTCTCCAATTTTAGCAAATATTTATCTACATGAGTTTGATGAGTTAGTGAGTGCGACTGATTTAAAAATCGTGCGTTATGCAGATGATTTTCTGGTTTTATCGCGCAGTCAAGAACGAATTTTGTCAGCTAAGTTAGAAATAATCACTCTATTAGATTCAATGGGGCTGACGCTCAATACCGAGAAAACTCAAATTACTAGTTTTGAGCGTGGTTTTCGGTTTTTAGGGCATGGTTTTTTAGAAAATGCGATTTTTCCTGTAGATGCAAATCAAGTTAAGTTAAAGTCGGGGATAGAAGAGAAGCAAGTAAAAAAACAAGCTAAAGATTATAGTAAAAAAAAAGTCTGGAAGAACCTCTTGCCGACAAAAAGAGAGCCTTAAATTCCTATCGTTCTCATGTAGAAAGGCAGATTGAATTAGGTGAAGAGAAGGAGGCAGGTGCCAAAAATATTGCTTATTTACATCAACCTTTTCTTGCAGAAGCGGAGATGGAATTATCTGACAGAAGCGAAGAAAATGAAGATAATAGTCCTTTTCAAAAAAATATTTGGAATCGGGAAATGGCAGCTATTTACTTAATTGAACAAGGAACGTCAATCTATAAAGACTATCAACGCTTTGTTCTTCATGTCTCAGAAAAGCCCAAACTTGAAGTTCCCATTCGCGAAGTTGAGCAAATTCTCGTTTTTGGTAATATTCAATTATCAACTCATGTAATTAGTGCTTGTTTGCAAGAGAAAATTGCTGTGTTATTTCTCAGTCAATCTGGACAATATCAAGGTCATTTATGGAGTGAAGAGTCTACAAATTTGGATAATCAGTTAATTCAAATTGAAAGACGTAATGATGATTATTTTCAACTTAGCGTATCGAAAGCTGTTGTTTTAGGTAAGTTAATGAATTCTAAGCAGTTATTAATGCGATTTAATCGCAAGCGCAAATTAGAAGATGTGGAAAAGGCTATTTATGGTATTAATCAAGATATTGATGCCTTGGAATATGTAGAGAATTTGGATACATTACGTGGTTACGAAGGAATTGCAGCAGCGAGATACTTTCCAGCTTTTGGGAAGATGATTACTAATTCTGCTTTTAGTTTTTCCCAGAGGTTTCGTCAACCTCCCATTGATGAAGTTAATTCATTATTGAGTTTTGGTTACACGCTTTTGTTTAATAATGTGTTGAGTTTTATCATTGCCGAAGGGCTTTCTCCATATATAGGGAACTTTCATTATGGTGAGAAGCAGAAGCCATATTTAGCTTTTGATTTGATGGAAGAGTTTCGCTCTCCTATAGTTGATAGTTTAGTTTTAAAAATTGTTAATAATAGTGAGTTTAAACCAAAAGATTTTGATGTAGTTGCGAGCACCGGAGGAGTGTATTTAAGTCAATCTGCACGGAAAATTTTTTTGAAACAGTTTGAAAATCGGATGAATGAAGAAGTTTCTCATCCGGATTTAATATCTCAAGTTACATACAGACATGCAATTCAGTTGCAAGTGAGAAGATATAAACGTTGTTTGTTATCTGCGGTTCCTTATGAATCTTTTTTAAGAGCAGGTTAGAAACTGAAGGACATAGCCGGGACTTATATCCAATAGAAGAGTTTCACCATCATCCACTCATTGTGCGCTAGTTGTGGAGAAAATCTTAGTGGAGAAGATACCAACCCCCTATGTATAATTCGCAAGGCTCTTTCATCTCACCGATGTATTCCGACTGTAAACTTATTGTACCGACTTACTTAGTAAAAAAGCTTATATTATTGTGAAGTATTAATTCTTACTGTTAAATATGTTAGTGGTTGTCGTATATGATATTCCTGATGACAAAAGGCGCACTAAGTTATCCAACTTTCTAGAGGGTTACGGACGAAGAGTGCAATATTCCGTATTTGAATGTTTTTTAAGTTTGGAGGAAATGCGGCAACTGTTTGAGAAATCGAAAAAACTTGTGAAACCGTCTGAAGACAATGTCCGATTTTATTGGATTTCCCAGGAGTCTGTTTCCAGAGTGTTAACTATTGGTAGTGTTGAACCCGCTTCCCCCCCAAAGTATTACGTTATCTAGGTTTGAGGATAATTCAGGAGGTTTTGTAACATGCTCATCGACACACTCCGCCAAATCGCCGAAACCCTATATTTCTCGTTGGAGTGTGTCGATGCCTTGCAGGGCAAGAGTTTCAGGTATGTGTTTTGTGCGATTTTGCACAACAAATCTAATGTTTTTCAGCAGTGTGTCGATTTTGCGTCTGAAACCCTTACTGGGTAAAGGCTCCTAGACGAACTCCCTACCGATTGGGTTAAATCGGATTAGTTGGAAACTTACTGCATCATTCCTAATTTCGCTTCCGTTTTTAGGCCCTACCGATTGGGTTAAATCGGATTAGTTGGAAACTCAGACAGTTGTTTCCGGTTTGATCCCTTTCTCAATAACTCCCCTACCGATTGGGTTAAATCGGATTAGTTGGAAACGCTTTATCTTCTCAGCTATTTCTGCTTCGAGAGCCCTACCGATTGGGTTAAATCGGATTAGTTGGAAACCTGGTTAATCCAATTCTTAAATTTGTCTTATAACCCTACCTACAGTTTAGATCCCCGACGTCTTCAAGAAGTCAGAGATCTCGTTTTTCACAAATAATTTAGGATTGCTATATGCTTCAAAAGCGGCAAATAATTCCTTTAAGTAACATAAATACCTGTACAATTAAGCCAGAGCAATCGCATAGAAACATGAAATAATGACATGGATTCAATTGACAGAAGCTCAACTTCATTTACCTGAACTGATTACAAGTCTGCAACCCGGTGAAGAAGTGCAGATTTTTTCCGGTGATCGCACTGTCGCTGCTACTGATTGGTGAACTCCAAACACCACGCAAATCTCGCCAGCCCGGTAGTGCAATCGAAACTCTAACTATAGTGTCTGAAGATGAAACCCACTTAGAAGACTTTCGCGACTATATGCCATGAAGTTTCTGCTAGATACTCAAGCATTCCTTTGGTTTGTACTCAATGATCGCGCTCTTAATTAAGTCGCCTGTGATTTGATCGTTAATTCCCTGAATGACATTCAAAAAATAGCTCGCCATTCTTCCCATATAAAAACGAAGTACATGCTCTAGTAGTAGTTATAATGGAAAAATTCATTCAGTACGCAAGTTTAAGACTTACATAGCGATTTAAGCTAACATTTTCTTCTGCTGCTTCTATAGCTAGTCTCCGATGAAGCTCTGGAGGAATACGAACTTGAAATTTACCACTATAGTTTTTTTCTGCAATAGGTTCTGGAATCCTCTCATCATTCGCTTCCATGTCCTCTACCACATCTTTTACTAAGCTTGTAATACCTTCGAGAGCAGCAACACGATTCTCATGAAGATAAGATAAACTTGGAAATTCAGCACATAAACCTACAAACTCTTGATCCTCGGTTGACCATGTAACTTTGTAAGTGTAGTGGTCATAGTTAATCATCTTCCATTTCCTCAATTTTTTCAATCGCCTCTAAAACCTGCTTGACTTGATAAACCTTTGCTATTCCATTTTTTTCTTGAATGTTGACGCGTGGATTTCCAGCCCATGAGGTTTTATAGACACAGTGACTTGAGCCTTGTTGTCTAGGTTCTCCAAAATAATGATTACAAACCTTTACTAAATCAGTAAAGTTTACATTTTTAGGATTGTTCTTAAACTGAGCAAGGAGTTTTTCTATTTGCGACACAAATTTATACCAAGTTATAGTCAAACAAGTAGAAGGTTTCTACAAAATGACATATTAAAAGCAACTTGATATTCGCTTTAATTTAAATATAGTAGCAATATTGATACTATGTCAAGATTTGTTTTTTTAGGTCGAAGACAAAGAACATACTGTTATATATAGGCTTCAGCCATTTCTGTTAAGTCTATAAATAAAAAATATCTATAATTATAAGAATGCCCCATATGCCCAAGGTCACAACTGGCGTTAGGTGTCGAGAAGCTCCGGCACGAAGATGTCCTCGCACGTCAGCCGCCTCTTCGAGAGACCTTGTTCAAAGTGGTAGCGTAAGTACGTATCGATGGTTTTCCGGTTGGCCTTGACGCCGTAGGGCCACCAGTCCTCGCCCAGCAAGCTGCGATCCGCGTCGATGAGCTTGCTGAACCACGGCACCATCGTCGCCATGTTGTTGAAGATCATACCCTTCTTGTACCGCTCCGTAACGACATCTTTCGCGTCGCAGAAGCCTTTATAGACGGCCTTCACGATCTCCGGGTGCTCCGAGGCGAGTTCCCTTGTGACCACGACCGTGTGCATGATCGGGAAGATGCCTGTGCGCTGGAAATAAGCGCGCTCGGTCGCCTCATAGTCGTCAAATAACCGACCGACCATGGGAGACTTCTCCAGCACACACTTCGGCACATCGGCCGAGATCAAGGCGTCGATCTCTCCCGCTTCCAGCATCTCTCCCAGGTCACTTCCTTGGGGGGCGAACGTCACCTCGACGTTGGCAGGGTGCGGGTGCGGGACGAAATCGATAGGCTTCAAGGGCCAGTCTAGGCCGCCGACGATCCACCGACATTGGTCGGGCGTCACGCCGTAATCATCCGATAGGATGCCCTTCGGCATCACGCCGGCATCATGGCCATAGACCGCAAGTTCGCCGACTGTCTTGCCTGCGAGATCCTCCGGTCTTTTGATGCCCTTCTCTGTCTGGACGTAGATCGCCGAGTGCCGAAAACAGCGGTTCGGGAACACCGGAATCGCGATGAACGGCGGAGCGTCGAAGTCCATGGTGCGCAGAAAGTACGTCATCCCGAGTTCCGACACGTCGAAGTCCTGTTGCCGGATCATGCGCTCAAAGATCTCGGTGACAATGCCAGCGCTGTGGAAGCCAGCATCGACGCCGTCAATCTTGACAGTGCCGTCAGCCAATGCCCGCGTACGGTCATAATCCCAAAAAGCGATGTCCAGCTTTAAATCAGTCATAGGGCTGCCTCCTTATCGCATCTAGCTGTTAGTTTCAGTCTAAGTAGGAACGGTTCGGGGAGTGAACCAGCCTTCCACCTGCGGTACAACATTTTCATATTCTATTGTACGAACCGATCATTCACGGACGCGACTCGCTTCGCGCCGTCCCTCAACCCCTGACGACTCTGTGCCGCCTAACTGTAGCGAAGCCCTTCTGAAATTCCGATCTTATTTGTGGCAACTTCACATAGAACTGGTATAACAACCGTCTCCACACCCAACTCCATTGTTCTTTGAGCTTCAGTAAATTTTGTTTATTGCTCAAAGTATAAAAACAGCGGACTGGGATTTGCTTCTAAAACAACGTACTCACCCGTTGGTTTTAACCCCAAAGTATTGAGGGGATACATTTTGTTAAGTCTTAATTATTACTGAGGGAATATGTTATGCGAAGTTGTGTATGATGAGTAAATGTGTATTTAAACTATCCAACTTTTTAGAGGGTGCTCAGGGAAGAGTAGAGCTTTTTCTGAGGAGAAAATGTCACAACTTTTCAGAAAATTGAAGCAATTGTGTTAACTATTGGTACTTTCGATCCCTCAAAGTACTGTGTTGTCTAGATTTTAGGAAAAAAAAGGAGGCTTTGTAACATGCTCATCGACACACTCCGCCAAATCGCTGAAACCCTATATTTCTCGTTGGAGTGTGTCGATGCCTTGCAGGGCAAGAGTTTCAGGTATGTGTTTTGTGCGATTTTGCACAACAAATCTAATGTTTTTCAGCAGTGTGTCGATTTTGCGTCTGAAACCCTTACTGGGTAAAGGCTCCTAGACGAACTCCCTACCGATTGGGTCAAATCGGATTAGTTGGAAACTCTACATTGTTCTCAGTCGCAACTGATACACCGCCTGCCCTACCGATTGGGTCAAATCGGATTAGTTGGAAACCGGGGTACTTTGATGTCCATACATTCAACAAAACAACCCCTACCGATTGGGTCAAATCGGATTAGTTGGAAACGTTGCTTCTCTTTCTCCAGGAAAGCAACTTTCTCCGTCCCTACCGATTGGGTCAAATCGGATTAGTTGGAAACCGTGCAGCAATGCGCTTTG
>CALMVQ010000265.1 GCA_937873135.1 uncultured Scytonema sp.
AGTATTGTGTATTGTTTTATATCATTTTTTCCTGGGTATGGGATTTTAAACTATTAGACATCATATACTAACAAATAATTATTCCTGTTTTAAATCAATGATTCCTGGCAACGGGATTGAAACCTTTTATAAACTGTAACGAGAATAGTGGCTGGGGAGGGTTTTAAATCAATGATTCCTGGCAACGGGATTGAAAGCTCTTGAAAAGGAGGGATGTAAACCGCAAGACTTCTAGTTTTAAATCAATGATTCCTGGCAACGGGATTGAAACTGGTTAAAAAATGGTTTGAAAAAGACTTAACTATCCTGTTTTAAATCAATGATTCCTGGCAACGGGATTGAAACATAATAGTACTGGCAGCTTTCGTCGGGTACGTTTAGCTCGTTGAGGGAAGAAAAAAAGATTTAAGCTTGCAGGAGTACGGACTCGTCGGGCAACTCCTTAAAAGTGAATGAACATGAGGCAGCACAATACTCCTTTGTGCGGCTGCCTGTGTGATTAACATTGCAAGTTAGCGTCATGGGAAGTAGCAGTTCTTGTGGCGCTGTTTGCTTTGGTGTCAATTAATATAGCACCAATCTCCCATTAGTTCGAACACCAATCAAAAATAAGATATAATCATTTTTTGATAACATCTTTTTGAGATGCGCTTTTCCAAGCCATGTCTTCTAAAACCGACACCAACTACAACCAAATAGTCTTCGCCCTAGAAATCCTCAAACAGCTTGCCCAGAAGCCACGGACGCGAGATGAATTGGCTGATTTGCTATCTCCGTTTGTAGAGGCACGCGGCAAGTTATCAGACGAAATGGACATCAAGCAAAAGCTCACGCGCACAATCCGCAAGCTAAGAGACTGCGGAATGGAAATTAAAAGTGCGCCTCACCATCCTTATGAACTGGTGGAATCAAATTTTCCAGTCATCCTGTCCACTGAACAGCGAGAAGCCTTAGCACTTGCTGCTTATTTCTTTGCTGGTATGGGCTTTTCTGCACAAGCAAGCCAGATTCTGCGAATTGGCAATATTAACGAGTCTGACATTCCAGCATTTGTCAAAGTTAATTTTAGCCCTCCCGCAGATTATAGCGAAGACGAGCTTGATATTATTGTTCGTCGTCTTCAGGAAAGGTTTCAGCAACAACGCCGTTACACCATTACCTATGAAAGCCGCAGAGGAGAGCAGCGCATTTGGGATATTGATCGCTCGGAATTACGCTTTCATAATGGTGTGCTTTACCTTTTCGCGTTCGTTCCCGACTGGCGATCTTATCGTTTTCAAACTTGGCCCAATATAGACCAAAATCATCTCTTTCGGGTAGATCGGATAGCCAATGTTGGTCCAGCTTCTGATGTTCACTGGTTCTCTTGTGAGTTTCCAAAGCTAGAAATCCATTATCGCATGAGTGGTTCTTTAGCAGACTACCAACCCCGACGAAAAGGCGAACATGTCATTCACCGCGATTCGGAAGGAAAATTTGTTGATATTGCAACACAAGAAGATTACTGGTTCTGGTTTCGACAGCGGATTTTGCAATATGGGGCGAATGTTCGGATTTTAACTCCAGAGTCTTTGGCAGCAGACATTAAAAAGGAGCTTCAAAAGGCATATGAAAAATATTCCGATGCGCTGTGAGTAGTTTTCAATCCCGTTGCTAGGAAGCATTGATTTGAAAGTCGATGATGATCGCTTCGGCGATCGCTAATAACCTGCGATTTTTTCAAAAGCTGGCTATGTATGGATAAAGCCCGTTGTGTTGCCACGATCACTTCGGCGATCGCTAACCTGCGATTTTTTCAATCCCGTTGCCGGGAATCATTGATTTGAAAGCGCCGCCAAGATGTTTTTTGTCAGCGTAGAAATTGGTTTCAATCCCGTTGCCGGGAATCATTGATTTGAAAGTTTACTCATGACTTTATGCACAAAGCTTAAAGCCAGTTTCAATCCCGTTGCCGGGAATCATTGATTTGAAAGACAGGCTGTCATCGCTGCTTGTATCGCTGTTGTATCGTCATGGTTTCAATCCCGTTGCCGGGAATCATTGATTTGAAAGCATATATTTTTCAACCGACCCTTAACAGTGGAGACAATGTTTCAATCCCGTTGCCGGGAATCATTGATTTGAAAGTTGACAGTGGAAATAATAATCCAAATTTCTTTAAGATGTTTCAATCCCGTTGCCGGGAATCATTGATTTGAAAGTCTAGTAACTTTACTGGTGGCGGCGGTGCCTTAACACGTTTCAATCCCGTTGCCGGGAATCATTGATTTGAAAGGAGCGTTCTAGTCCCAATCTGGAAGCTTTTCGCTTTGTTTCAATCCCGTTGCCGGGAATCATTGATTTGAAAGTTACTAACCATCTTGGAAACTGATACTAAAGTTACCGGTTTCAATCACGTTGCCGGGAATCATTGATTTGAATGGAATTCTTGAATTCTTATTTATAGATATCTTTGAAGAGTTTCAATCCCGTTGCCGGGAATCATTGATTTGAAAGTTCTGACTTGATCAGGTCATCAAGCAGCACTATGTGGGTTTCAATCCCGTTGCCGGGAATCATTGATTTGAAAGGATCGTGAAACTTTAGAACGAGAAACATCTGCTTGGGTTTCAATCCCGTTGCCGATCAAAACCTGTAAACTATTGATTTGTCAAGGTTCTGAGCAGTTTGGCGGGACCCCCGGTGTTTTTACCCGTGCTTTGAGCCGCCAAAAAATTTTTCCGCTACATCATTATAATAAATTTCCCAGCGATCGCCCTGGCTTTGGTGTACTCAATCTGACCAAAGCGTAGTGCCTTCAAAATCTCAGTTGGCAAATTCAGTAATGCTAAACGACTGGTACGAAACGATTGGGTAGAAAAACGACCAACACCATCTAGAACTGATTCGATAGTTTGAAGTTGGAGGAAAACTTTTCCTCCAACTCTTGTCCACGATTTTTTGCATGGTTAGCACGATGCAAGAGCGAATGCCTCTTTATCAGGACAATTTGCAACCGTAGTTGTACTCTTCGTTTTCGCCGGAGCGGTCGATAATCGCCCAATGTACTGTGTTGAGTTCAGGAATTTGTAACATAAATATCCAGTTAGCTTCTATGCTTTCCCCTTTTGTTGGGAGCATCGGTGTCTGTTGCGTACACAGGGTAATTTTAGTGGTGTGTTTTCGCAGATAGTAGTAAGACGAGGGTTCATGATCGCCATTAAAATAGGCGTATGGCACACCTACAGCAGCAGCATTAGCAGCAATCGCGTCTACAGCCGAAATTTTTGTTTTAACCGAAAATATTCGTGAAACCCGCACTTAAAAATAGAATGAAATAGCCCTGGTAGTAAGTTTTAATACCAATTTGAAAAAAGAATGCGACAGATGGTAAAAGTAAAAGAAGTCGCATTCAAGGTAGGTAGTGTAATGGTAGGGGTAACACATATCGACATCAAAGAAAGCGCAGAGGAACTGGAGGTGTATTTGCGCCAACAAAAAAATGCCCTCTTCAAAGAGCGCGTGCAAGCACTATATCTGATTAAAGTTCAACACCTAGACATTTGCGCGATGCCAAGGGCAAGCCGCTCCGCGTCTACGCAAAAACATTGGGTAAACATCGAAGCACGGTACAAAGATGGTTAGCGGATTACCGCTCCGGGGGGATTGATGCATTTGTGAAGTTTGGGACAAGCACAGGGCGAACAAAAGTAATACCAAATTGGGCAGTTGAAAGTCTCAAGAAACAACTTGAGCAGCCGGATGGAGGATTTCAAAGGTATACACAAATTCAGCACTGGCTAGACAAAGTTTTAGGAGTGCAAGCGGAGTATGCAACTGTACATTAACTGTTAACTCAACTTACCCCTGAAATTGTTGCTTCCCTGACTGGCTATGACTATATTTTGAAAGCCCTATCTGTCGCAAACATTTTTTGAATTGGTATAACGTCAAGTTTGCCACCTCTTAAACGAGCTTTATGCAGAGCCGGAGATATTGAAATGGCTAGAACAGGGAGTATTGAAAGAAGCTTTGAACCTGCTCTCTGGGTTGAAAAAGTAGGAATATTTCAATCACATACAGAAAGAAAAGAAACTCTAAAAAACAAAAAAAAAGAAATTTTTCAAGAATTGATAAACGCAGGCTATGAAGAAAATATAGATTTTGAGTTAACTCCCAATGGTAGTTTCCACCTTTTGAGTCAGGAAGTAATAGAGGCTTTGAAAGATTGCTGTTCACAAAATCAGTGGGAATGGATGATTCACTCTAAAATTTTGAGAATTCCATCGCCAGACTCAACAGTTTAGTCATACAAAACCAGAGATTCAATCAATACGTCAACAGGCTAACTCATATCTTAACTTTCAACGTTAGGGACTTTAACCGCTACGCTTCTGAAGTCACCTCTGTGAACCCAACTAGTACAACAAGGCAAAAGTAAAAAGTAAAAAGTAAAAAGTTTGAACACCTAC
>CALMVQ010000266.1 GCA_937873135.1 uncultured Scytonema sp.
GAACTTGTTCACTATAGCTGGAATTATCAGAGCGGTTGGACAATGGTTTATCCACCGTCAGGGGAGTGGGAGCGCTAAAACCTTGAAGTTTTTGTCGCCAAAATTCTCTGGCTTGATCTTGATGTTGTTGCTGTAACCAGGCAATATAGTTGCGGTAGCTGATTGTCGGTTTTAACGCTAAACTTGTACCCTGAGATATTGCTTGATAATACTCCAATAGGTCTTGAAAAACCAATGGTAATGACCAGCCATCAAGTAATATATGGTGATGACACCAAATAAACTGATAAGTATTCTCATCCATCTGGAGCAGATACAGGCGCATCAATGGCGCTTGCTCCAATTGCAAACCTTGTTGTCGCTCAGAATCCAGAAACGTTTCTAATTGGGCTTGCTGCTCAAGTTTTGATAACTCTCGCCAGTCTAATGTATCGACACTCACCTGAACCTGTCGATACACAATTTGCACAGGCTGGCTCAAAGACTCCCACAGAAACGCCGTGCGGAAGATAGAATGGCGAGCTACCACCTGCTGCCAAGCTGCCTTGAAGGCTTCGACATTGAATAAACCTGTGAAAGTGCAAATGATTTGCTCAAAATATACACCTGTTGAAGGAGCAGACAAACTTTCAAACAGCATCCCCTCTTGCATCGGCGATAGGGGATAAATCTCCTCAATATTTTGCCAGTGGCTTTGCCGTTCTGGTTTTAATGCGAGTCTTGCCAAGACTCCATCAAGCTCTAACTGGTTAAGTTTGATTAAGGGGAAATCGGTTGGTGTATAACCTCCATGTTCTTTGGATAAACAATGAGCAATGAGCGATCGCAACGTTTCCACAAATTCAAAAGCAAGATTCTCAATAGTGCTGTGTTGATGGATATGACTGCTGTATGTCCAATCTATTTGTAACTGTTCGTTGGCAATGATGGCATTAATATCCAGTAGACTTGAGCGCTCACTTTGTAAACTCTGGCTTTGTCCACTCTTCTCAGTCGCCAATTGCATCACAGACGGTGTATTCAGAACTTGAGTAAATTGACCCAGATAATTGAAGCTAATCTGTGCAGTGGGAATTGTCTGTAGTTGAGTACTAATTTGTGGATCTTCATTCAAATAGCGCAATAAGCCGTAGCCAATGCCTTTGAAGGGAATAGCACGTAATTGTTCCTTGACAGATTTTAAAGCCTGACCAATATTGTCTCGGTCTATTGCTTCTAATTTTAAAACAACAGGAAAAATCGTTGTAAACCAACCGACTGTACGTGATAAATCGACACCATCAATAATATCTTCTCGCCCATGACCTTCTAAGTTGAATAACACTGACTTCGAGTGAGTCCAGGAACTCAAAACTAACACTAAGGCTGTTAACAAGATGTCGTTAATCTGTGTTTTATAAGCTTTCGGGACATCTTGCAGGAGGGAATGGGTTTGAGCCTCGGTTAATGATACTGATACTGTATCAGTGGATGCAACTGTGTTCACTCCAGTTGCATAGTCTAACGGGATGGGAGAAGCCTCGGAATTGGATGTACTCAACCAATAAGCTAGTTCTGATTTGAGGCGATGACTCTGGGCATATTCGAGTAGATGAAATCCCCAATCTTTGAAAGAGGTGGTTTTGCTCTGTAGTTGAATCGCGTTGCCTGTCTCAAGTTGCGAGTAAGCTGTGAGCAAATCTTCTAATAATATCCGCCAGGACACACCGTCTACCACCAAGTGGTGAATAACTATCAGTAATCGCGCCTGATAATCCCCCAGCTTGAACAATGCCACTTGCACCAGATTGTCTGATAAATTCAAACTCGCTTGTAAGGAATTGGCTGTGTTTTCAATCTCCGTGTGAAGTTCACTCTCTCTTACTGTCGATAAATCGAAACAGGGAATCTCAATTGTCTGAGTGGGATGCCCGTGAATCTGCTGCCAAGTACCATCTGTTTCTGTGAATCTTAAGCGGAGAGCATCATGATGTAAGAGTAATTGCTGCCAGACTTGCTCTAAGAATTCCAGTTTGATGTCGGATGGTACCGTGAGTAGAAATGATTGATTAAAGTGGTGCGGTTGTGCTAAATCCTGTGCAAAAAACCAATGTTGAATTGGTGTTAAGGGTAATGTCCCTGTGACTAATTCTTGTTCAATTGCAAGTGCTTGTGTTGTGCCTGCGACTGTGGCTAATTCCGCTATTGTTTGATTAGCAAATAGTTGTTTGAGCGACAGTTCGATTCCGGCAAGCTTTGCTTTGGCGATGATTTGAATGCTGAGGATCGAATCTCCTCCCAAGCTAAAGAAATTATCATGTATGCCGACAAGCGGAACTCTCAGGACTTGCGCCCAAATTTGAACCAATTTTGCTTCCACAGGAGTGCGGGGAGCACTACTCCCAACTATTTCTGTATGGGAATTTGGTACTGGTAGGGCGCTCTTGTCGATTTTGCCGTTGGCAGTTAGCGGTAGAGACTCCAGGATGACGATTGCACCGGGTACCATGTAGTCTGGGAGCTTGGTTTTCAGGTATTGACGGAGTTGGCTAATTGTCGGTCTTAGTTGTGGGTGCGGTACGATGTAGGCAACGAGGCGTTTTTTTCCAGGAATATCAACGCGTGCGACGACGACAACTGATTGCACATGTTCTAGTTGACTCAGTACTGCCTCGATTTCTCCCAATTCGATGCGGAAACCACGGATTTTTACTTGATTATCGATGCGTCCCAGGTATTCGATGTTCCCTGAAGGCAAATAACGTGCTAAGTCTCCAGTTTTATATAATTTTGCGGAGTGACTATTGATGAGCGAATTGTCAAAGGGGTTGGGGATAAATTTTTCTAGTGTTAAGTCCGGGCGGTTGAGGTAGCCTCTTGCTAATCCCATACCACTAATATGCAATTCTCCAGGCACACCAATCGGTACTGGTTGCAGATTCGAGTCTAAGATGTAGACTTGTGTGTTGGCAATTGGGCGACCAATACTCGGTGTTCTGTGTTCGTGCTGTTGAGCAACGACGACTCCAGAAGTGGTGACAACAGTATTTTCTGTCGGACCATAATTATTCACGACTGGGAAGGGGAGTGATACTGATGGATAAGACGCAAGCTGATCCCCGCCAATCAGCATGTAACGCAAAGCCACATCCACAGTCCATGACAAAGACAATAATTCCTGTGCCACTGGTGTGGGCACAAAAGCGATGCTGATCTGGTGTGAAATCAACCACTCGCGCAGATCTACTGGCGAGGTGAGGATTTCTGATTTGACTAAGTGGATACTTGCCCCTGCGGTGAGGTAAGGCCAGATTTCCCATACCGCCGCGTCAAATCCTGTTCCTGCCATCTGGGTGGCTTTGTCAGTGTCAGTGATTTGAAAAGTCCGCTGATGCCATGCGACTAAATTTAACAATCCTTCATGGGCAATCAGCACTCCCTTGGGTGTTCCTGTCGAACCACTTGTGTAAATCACATAGGCCAAATCAGTGGCTTGTACACCTGCGGTGAGATTATCCTGAGTGAACTGAGAAATTATGTGCCATTGAGTATCTAAACAAACTTGTTGTGCCGTATGCTGTGGTAATTTCGCGACTAAATGCTGTTGGGTGAGCAGTATTCTTACTTGAGCATCTTCTAACATGAAACTCAGACGCTCAGTTGGATACTCAGGATCTAGTGGCACGTATGCCCCACCCGCTTTGAGAATGCCTAATAGTCCCACCATCATCTCTAGAGAGCGCTCCACACATATCCCCACCAGTACATCAGTTCCCACACCCAAGAAACGCAAGTAATGCGCTAATTGGTTGGCACGACTATTCAATTGCTGGTATGTCAGTTGTTGGTCTTCATACACAACTGCTACTGCATCTGGGATCCGCGCTACCTGCTCAACAAATAAGTCCGGGATACACAAATCATGAGTATCATCTATCCGTGTATCATTCCACTCCACTAGTAACTGTTGTTGCTCAGATGCTGTCAACAACGGCAATTGCGAAATTTTCTGTTGGGGATTGTCCACAATTGCTGACAACAGGGTGCGAAAATGACTCGCCATTCGCTCAATCGTGCTGCTATCAAACAAGTCAGTGTTGTACTCCCACCCACACACTAATCCAGTCTGAGTATTCTCGATTGATAAAGTGAGATCAAACCTTGCCGTGGCGGTTTCTAATGGCAATAAACTCACACTTAACCCACTCAATTCAACATCAGACATGGGCGCATTCTGGAGGGCAAACATCACCTGGAACAATGGTGTATGACTGAGATCCCGTTGTGGTTGTAATGCTTCTACCAGCATTTCCAATGGTAAGTCTTGATGTGCATAGGCTGACAACGCCATCGACCGAGTGCGCGGGAGTAATTCGCTAAAGCTAGGATTACCGGAGAGATCTGTGCGCATCACTAATGTGTTGACGAAAAAGCCAATTAACCCCTCGATTTCCCGGTGATGGCGGTTGGCGATGGGTGAGCCGACCAAAATGTCTGTTTGTCCTGTGTAGCGGTACAGTAATGTCTTAAAGCCCGTCAACAGGGTCATGAAGAGCGTCACTCCTTGCTCAGTACTAAGTTTTGTCAGTTTTTGTGTCAGTTCCACTGACAGTGCCAATTCATAGTATGCTCCAGGGAAGGTTTGTACAGCTCCTCTGGGTCGATCTGTGGGTAATGGCAAGAATGTGGGTGCACCTGCCAGTTGTCCCCGCCAGTAATTCAATTGGCTTTGTAGTACTTCTGCTTGCAACCATTGTCTTTGCCACAAAGCAAAATCTGCGTACTGTATCGGCAATGGTACTAACGGTGAGGGTTGACCGATGGAATAAGCATTGTACAATGCTGTCAGTTCCGTCACCAACACACCCATTGACCAGCCATCACTGACTACATGGTGCATACACACATTCAATACATGTTCTGTGTTTGACAGTACGACTAATGTTGCTCTGAGTAGGGCGTCACATGATAGGTCAAATGGTTGAATCGCTAAAAGTTGTGCTAACTCAACTGAAGCTTTTTCACTTTCTCTCCAGGCTAAATGCTGCAAGTCCACTACTGTAATTGGACAATTTTTGACAGTGTGAATGAGTTGAGTTGCT
Organism: uncultured Scytonema sp.; assembly: GCA_937873135.1. Classification (GTDB taxonomy): domain Bacteria; phylum Cyanobacteriota; class Cyanobacteriia; order Cyanobacteriales; family Nostocaceae; genus Rhizonema. The sequence continues at coordinate 5,082 of CALMVQ010000266.1, forward strand.
TTTCCATCTACTGTGAGCAAATTGGTGCGTAAAGCTTCGTGGCGTTGAATAATTTCATTTAAGCTTTGTTGTAGCGCCGCCACATTCAGATTTCCCACCAGACGCAAACTCATGGGGATGTTGTATGAAGCACTTAGCGGCTGCAACTGATCTAAAAACCATAATCTCTGTTGTGCAAATGACAGTGGTAGTTCTGCATTCACTGTCCTTGGTAATATGTCGGTGTCAGTTAGTTCTATGTTTTCCAACTGTAGTTGCTGTATCGAGTGCGCCAACTCGGCTACTGTTGCTGCGGTAAATAGGCGACCTAAGGGTACTTCTACTTTGAATATGTTGCGAATGCGGGAAACCAGTTGCGTTGCTAATAGCGAATGTCCCCCTAAGCTGAAGAAGTTATCATGGATACCTACATGCTCTACTTTCAGGACTTGTCCCCACAGAAGTGCCAGCATTTCTTCTGTTGGCGTGCGTGGGGCGACATATTTCTCTTGAAGTAAGCTATGTATATCTGGTGTGGGTAAAGCACGACGGTCTACTTTGCCGTTAGGGGTTAGTGGTAGAGCTTCCAGCAACACAAAAGCATTTGGTACCATGTACTCTGGTAGCTTTTCGGTGAGCAAGCGTCGCAGTGAGCTAATTTTGGGTGTCACCTGTGTGTGCAAAACGATGTAGGCAACTAGGCGTTTGTTTCCCGGAGTGTCTTCGCGTGCCATGACCACTGATGATTGTACATCTTCTAGTTGATTTAGTGTTGCCTCGATTTCGCCTAATTCAATGCGAAACCCCCGGATTTTTACTTGAAAGTCGATCCGCCCTAGGTATTCTATATTGCCCGATGGCAAATAACGTGCTTTGTCTCCTGTTTTATATAATTTTGACTCTGGACAAGTGACTCTGGACTTGTCAAAGGGGTTGTCGATGAATTTTTCTACTGTTAAATCAGGGCGGTTGAGATAGCCTCGCGCTAAACCTGCACCACCAATGTGCAGTTCTCCAGGGACACCTACAGGCACTGGTTGCAGATATTTGTCTAAAATGTAGACTTGTGTGTTGGCAATCGGTCGCCCAATGGGAATAGTTGTAGCGTCTTCGGGGACATCCTGCACCAAGTACCAAGAAGTAAATGTTGTATTCTCTGTTGGTCCATAAACATGCAGCAGTTGTTGTGGTCCACCATTTTTCAGAACCTCTTGCACCCATTGAGGATCCACCGCCTCTCCTCCAAACAAAAGATATCGCAGTGAATTGAACGCAGAGGGCACTGCTTGGGCAATTTGATTGAACAAGGCAGTTGTCAAGAATAACGCGCTGATCCCTTGCTCTCGAATCTTGGCTGCGAAATTTTCCGGCGACAGAGCCAACTCTTTACTCACCCCGAAGAGCCGCGCCCCATTTAGTAGCGCTCCCCAAATCTCGAATGTTGAAGCATCAAAAGAAATGGGTGCCATCTGAAGAA
>CALMVQ010000267.1 GCA_937873135.1 uncultured Scytonema sp.
AGAATTAACTAGAAGCCTACTCCATATTGCCTTGCAATTGGTGTAGGTACTTCACCGGGATTGAGGATCTAACAGATTCGTAACCTTTCACACTCCCCTGGGGAAGTCAAAAGTCAAAAGGAAGAACCACCAAAATAAATTTAGGGGCTTGTACCTTTTTCTTTATGGTCAAGAATTATACTCAACACGGCTGAGAGCTTTCTTTTTAACGACGATGGGATTTATAGCGGTTCTCGTTTTAGTCACATACAAAACGCCATCACCCCGCCCTAACGTCTCCGCCTGCAGCGCTGCTTCACCGCTCCCTTGTCTACGCCTAAGAAGGAAAATTTACTTGATTGACTTTGACAATAGAGATTCAAATAATTAACATAGAATTATCAGTTAATTTTATGAAAATATGACTCTCAGCCTTCGTAACATTTACCCACTGTCAGAATTTCAGCGCGGTGCTAAAGCCTTTTTGGAAAAGCTTAGGGGAACAAAAGAACCTATTATTCTTACTGTTAACGGTAAAGCATCTGTGGTTGTTCAAGATGCCCAAAGCTATCAGGAACTGTTAGATAGACTAGAACTGTTAGAGACAAGCGCAGGAATTCGCAAAAGTCTTGAGGAATTTGAGCTTGGCTTAGGTATACCCCTAGACGAAGCATTCGAGCAACTGCGAACAAAATATGACATACAAAGTTGAAATTTCGCCGACTGCGGTTGCTGATATCGAACAAATCTTTCTCTGGATGCGGGATTCTTCTCTTGATAAAGCCCATCAATGGGTAAGAGGGTGCTACGAAATTCTGCTGACACTGGAAAAATTCCCTAACGGTTGTCCCATGTCACCGGAAAGCGAGTACATGGGTATAGAAATACGGCAGCTACTCTACAAAAAGCAATTTCGCATTTTGTTCACTGTTAGTGAGACTTCAGAGGAAGATGGAGGGATTGTTCGCATTCACCGAGTTCGTCATAGCTCACAAAAAAGGTTACGTCATCCCGAACAACTATTAGATGATGACGATGAGTAAATTAATATGGACTTGCACAAGCATAAGAATTGATGAAAGAATTAGGCGGCGAGTCAATATTAAAGTATTCTCGCTCTTACAATAACTCAAGAGGAAATCTGTGAAAGTTTTAGTGATCGGTAATGGCGGGCGGGAACATACTCTGGCCTGGAAACTGCTACAATCAAAACAAATTGAGCAAGTTGTGTGTGTACCTGGAAATGGAGGTACGGCAGGTAGTAAAAATTGTCACAACCTGTCCTTAGCAGTGGATGATTTTGAAAACATCAGTAAATATGCTAATAATCAAAGCATTTCTCTGGTGGTGGTGGGTCCAGAAGTGCCACTAGCAAAAGGAATTGCAGATTACTTCAATTCGCAAGGTTTGATGGTTTTTGGTCCTACTAAGGCGGGAGCGCAGATTGAGGCAAGTAAAGCATGGGCAAAAGCCTTAATGCAGGAAGCAGCTATTCCGACAGCGAAAGCTGCGGTATTTACGGAGGCAAAGGCGGCAAAATCTTATGTGAAAGCACAAGGGGCACCCATTGTTGTCAAAGCTGATGGGTTAGCAGCAGGTAAGGGTGTCACAGTTGCCGAAACAGTGGAACAGGCACAAGCGGCAATTGAAGCAATTTTCCAAGGACAGTTTGGTAGTGCTGGAAAATTTGTTGTGATTGAAGAATTTTTGACTGGGCAAGAAGTTTCCATTTTGGCGCTCACAGATGGGTTAACAATTCGCCCTTTATTGCCAGCGCAAGATCACAAGCGGATTGGTGAGGGAGATACAGGGGAGAATACTGGTGGGATGGGAGCATATGCCCCAGCACCGATTGCCACACCAGCTTTGATGGAACGAATTCAAAAAGAAGTTTTAGAGAAAGCGATCGCCGCATTAAAAGCGAAAGGCATTGATTACCGAGGTGTACTGTATGCTGGATTGATGATTAGCACTCTTGGTGACTTCAAGGTTTTGGAATTTAACTGTCGCTTCGGCGATCCAGAAACACAAGCAATTCTACCACTCTTGGAAACACCCCTAGAAGATTTAATGCTTGCTTGCGTGCAGCAACGTTTGGGCGAAATGCCACCTATTGTCTGGAAACAGGGATATGCTGTCACCGTTGTCGTTGCCTCTGGTGGTTATCCAGGCGCATATGAGTTAGGAAAGGTGATTACTGGTATTGAGAAGGCAGAGGCATTGGGTGCTACTGTGTTTCATGCCGGGACGAAGATTGACTCTTCACAAATCTTAACAGATGGTGGTCGAGTGTTGAACGTCACCGGAGTCGGAGAAAATTTTGAACAAGCTCTTGCTCAGGCATATGCTGGGATAGAATGTATTCACTTCGAGGGAATGTATTACCGACGAGATATTGGTTATCGAGTAGGGGCAGGTTTTACCGATCAATATTAAATATGTATATTGATCATATAAAACCTGCCCGTACAGGAGTGAGGAGTGAGTCTTATATTAAAAGTGATATTTTATATGCGAACGACTACCGCGATAATAAATTTTTATTTAAAATGCTGGCTTTTTTAAAAACAATTCGAGAAACGATCGCAAAATGGTGGTCCGAGTTTACCCTCCAGACCAAGCTTTTGGCTGCTGCCACTTTAGTGGTATCTTTAGTGATGAGTGCTTTGACATTCTGGGCAGTCAACACAATTCAGCAGGATGCGCGGTTGAATGATACTCGCTTTGGACGGGATCTCGGTCTACTTCTTGCTGCCAATGTTGCGCCGTTGATTGCCGATCATGATCTTAAAGAGGTTGCTCAATTCTCCCAACGTTTCTACAGCAGCACCTCTAGCGTGCGTTATATGCTTTACGCTGATGAAACTGGGAACATCTTTTTCGGTATTCCCTTTTCAGAACCAGAGGTGGAAACCTCGCTGACTATTCAACGGCGGATAGAATTGCCTGAAGATTACGCGGCTGATGTCGAAAAGCCGATGGTACGTCAACATCAGTCACCTGATGGGGAAGTTACAGATGTCTTTGTTCCTTTAAAAGTCGGAGATAAATACCTTGGTGTGCTGGCGATCGGTATTAACCCCAATGCAACCGCAGTTATATCGACAAATTTCACCCGCGATGTCACCATTGCCGTTTTTATCACAATTTGGGTAATGGTGATTTTGGCTGGTGTCGTGAATGCCTTAACTATTACCAAACCAATTAAAGAACTGTTGACAGGGGTGAAACAGATTGCTGCAGGCAATTTTCAACAGCGAATTGATTTACCACTAGGAGGCGAATTAGGAGAGTTAATTCTGAACTTTAATGAAATGGCAGAGCGCTTGGAAGGCTATGAAGAGCAAAATATCGAGGAACTTACAGCAGAAAAAGCTAAGCTCGAAACCCTCGTTTCCACAATAGCTGATGGTGCTGTCCTCATTGATAACAACATGCAGGTGATTTTAGTCAACCCAACAGCGCGGCGAATTTTTAGTTGGGAAGGGGTTGATGTCGTTGGCAGTAACATTTTACGTTACTTGCCATCAGCAGTACAACTGGAAATTTCCCGTACATTGTACGAAATGGCAGCAGGAGAATGCGAAAGCGCTGAGTTTCGGATTGAGATGATCCAACCGACTAAAAGAACGATTCGCATTCTCTTAACCACAGTTCTCAATCTACAACGAGAAAGTATCAAAGGTATTGCGATCACAGTACAAGATATTACCCGTGAGGTAGAACTAAACGAGGCAAAAAGCCAATTTATTAGTAACATTTCTCACGAACTGCGAACCCCTCTATTTAACATCAAAACCTATATTGAAACCTTACATGATTACGGCGAGGAATTGGGGGAAGGTCAACGAAGAGAGTTTTTGCAAACAGTCAATCATGAAACGGATAGATTGACTCGTTTAGTGAACGATGTTTTAGATTTGTCAAAGCTGGAATCGGGTCGCAGTTATACCTTAGAGGGAGTGGACTTGGGGCAAGCAATCGAGCAGACACTGCGTACTTATCAACTTCATGCTCGGGATAAAGGTATTGAACTTGTTCACGAAGCTGCCTCTAATTTACCATTTGTTATCGGTAATTATGATCTGTTACTGCAAGTTTTCGGTAATCTTGTCGGGAATGCCCTTAAGTTTACCAAGGCAGGTGGAAAAGTTATACTCCGTGCTTACCAACAAGAAATTATACTTAATTATTGCGATCTCCCACATGTAGTTGGACTAGATCAAGAAGATGCTATCAACTCATTAAACACACAACCTATACAAAAAGTGCGAGTAGAAATCTCCGATACTGGAATTGGCATCGCTTCGGAAGACCAAAACATGGTTTTTGATCGCTTTGTGCGAGTAGAAAACCGAGTTCACACTCTAGAAGGTACTGGTTTAGGACTATCAATTGTCAGAAATATTGTCGAAAAGCATCAGAGTAAGGTATATTTGGTCAGTGAGGTTGGAATTGGTACTACTTTCTGGTTTGATTTACCCGTGTTTGAATCACAAGGAGCGTCGTAGTTAGTTTCCCCATTTTCTACTCTTTATTCTCAAGTTGTTGATAAAGCGATCAGCAAACAGATCAATAATAGAGCCAGCAACAACATTAAAGCCTGATTACGTTTTATCCAGTTTCTTAAAGTAGCACCAAAGCTGTTAGCATAACGCTGTTTTTCAGAGTATAACTTACTCTCTTCAATATTTTCGTAGAGGGTGCATACTTTGGCGTGGGGACGTTGGGGAAAGTTACAAGTATCGTCGGCGTGATAGGTACAGCTGTCACAGAGATACTCTTCCTTAGAAGCGCGATGTAAGGGAATACCAGGATGTCCGTAAGCTTTTAGCTGGGTACGACAATGCGGACAGGTGACAGCCTGGGAATTGACAGGTTGATGACATTGAGGGCAGGTTGCAGTGTCCACAGCCAATACGAAATATAGAAAAGTATATCGATTTTAGCTTGATTCACGAGCATTAAGCTAGGAGCCATCAGTGATCAACTATCGTGCCTCTGCCCTCTACCCTCAGTAGATCACAAACTTTTTTCTCTTGGGCGATCGCTTAACTGACTATCCCCTGGAGCATGAGTTGATTATCTTTGACTGCCCAGAACCCTTGATCTAATGGCATTAGCTGCTAACACTCATATTATTATTCCCGTACAACTGGAATCAAAGTCCATTCAAAATTGTATTTGACTCAATTGAGAAATAATAAAGATTGAATCCGGTGAAATTTAACCTAGAAGTAATAAAATTTGATATCCATGAAGGTTATAATCCTTAAAAGAAGTGTTCGGTAGAGGTTACCTATTAATCGTTTAAGCTTATCTAATAACTTTTTATAAATTGAACGTTGAGGATATTCCAATGACTGCTGTCTTTCAAAATAGATGGCTTTATCCGCATAATTGGAAGTCCCTTTTTTTATTGCTTGTAGTTCTAATTTGTCTTTAAAGAAAGTAATTTTTTCCATTGGATCTTGTCGGATAGTTAAACCTACTTTTGCAGCTGCCAGCCCAATAGTATGTCCTTCTCCTCGGTAAAAGCCACGGAGTTCAAAGTATGGTGCAATCTTATCCCAATACTGTAGAAACTTCTGTTCTATTCCTGAATCTCGTGTCACAACGAACAGGCATTCGTGAACAAAACTAATATTTTCTAGTTGCAAATCTAACTTTTTAGCCATTTGCTCTAAAAGCTTAATTTCAAACTGATTTTTATTATGTTTGAGAATATTAGTCCAGACAATTTTTGCAGTAATTCCTGGCTCCCATTTAAGATTTGCTGGAATAGGAGCTAGAATTCGCATATCTGCATCTAAAAACAGACATGAGTGAAAAATAGATAAGGCTTTGGCGATCGCAAAACGCTTGTCATGATAACAACCGAGACTCAGCTGATGATGCTCAAAAGCTAAAACATTGCTTTGAACGCTAAAATATTGTGGTCTATCTGTTAAAACAACAAAGCGAATTTCAGGAGAATACTTTTCAAGGTCTTTAGCCAGATCCAATGCAAGAGCGCAGTAATTATCACCTAAGGCAAGTGTACAACAACAAAAGTTACTTTGATTCATTGTTCTAAGAATAACTTTTAGACGGCTGCTGATTTTAACATCTATAGGACTTGCGCACACTCTACAAATTCTTGGTACTCTTGGCTTAGGAGCGGTTCGATAAATTACGCGATTAGAGCAATTTTTGCGTAAGTTCTGATCTACGACAGTCCTCGCCAATACCATTACAGGCTAAAGCATATAAACAACAGGCTCTAACTCCAGCAATTCTATTCTCCCCATTAAGAAGCATAAGATGCCTCATATCAAATCCGGTTAAATGCACATACTAAAACAACTATTTGTTTGCGGCCACCAATGGTAGCAAGTTAGACCATGAATTAGCTCGTGGTGATTAGATAGCACTTTGCAACGTTGAAATAAAGCTTCTTCTAGCTCATCTAAGGACTCAAAAGACTCGTTTGCGTAGGCGTAGCCCGCCGTTCGCGGTAGCGTCTCTGAAAGAGAAGGCATCGCTTCATTTGTAAGCGGCCATAGTCGTTCAGCTGGTTGCAATTCAGGGGAGTGCGAAGGCATCAAAAGAATATGAATGCCTTCATTCTCCTTAAGAGGTCAGTGATGCCAACTGCAACGGACTTTAAAGACTATTACCCCATCTTGGGAGTGAGCAAAACCGCAACCCCTGAAGAAATCAAACGGGCTTACCGCAAGCTTGCCCGCAAATATCATCCTGACCTCAATCTTGGAGATAAAGATGCAGAGGCAAAGTTCAAAGAACTGAACGAAGCGAATGAAGTACTATCTGATCCAGAGAAGCGGCAGAAGTACGATCGCTTTGGTCAGCACTGGAATCACCCTGGGTACAGTGAAGCGCCGCCACCCAGTTCCACTAATGTTGCGACGGGCGACTTCGATCAGTACGGCGACTTTGATTCGTTTATCAACGATCTGCTGGGTCGATCAAGACGTAGAACTTCCACTGGTGGCTTTGATGATTTTAGTGGTGGATTTCGTTCTCAAGCTCCCGCACCAGATACTGAAGCCGCGATCGCCCTCACATTTTCCGAAGCATTTCACGGTGACCAACAGCGGCTACAACTCGACGACGAAACGATCAACGTCCGCATTCCCGCAGGCGCACAGCTAAAGGTGTATCAGTCTCATTCATCCAACCCGTTATGAGCTAGCTATCTGAACCAAGGGTCAAAGTCGGCGTTAGATCAAGAGCGCAGTGAGGTGTTGCAACAGTTGGAAGATTGGCTAGAAACGCCGATGCTGGTGCTGGTGGTTAGTTTGACCCCCCAACTGCTGGCTGAGATCGTCAGCATTAGCCTGGCTCGTGGTGCTAAGAAAATGGCGAAAAAGCAGGTGTCAGTTGATGGGAAAGCTTAGTTTAGCACAATCCTATTACGCCAAAGGCTTGTACGAAAAAGCTATTCATCTTCGTCTCCTGATGGTCGTTCGCTCTCGCTTTGTTGGCTGTTCCACTCCAAAACAATGCGCTCTAGCATTTCAGCCTGCGTACAGTTATTTACAGCAGCGTATTGCTTAATTAGCTCTGTTACTTTAGGACTAATGTGGCGTATATCTAGTGGGTTATTTCTTGCCGTTTCCATGATCTTTTACCAGAATGTTTAAGCAGTTTTGCTGTTCTGCTCAATTTAAATCATACAAAAGCCAAAGATCAACTTTAATTTCATCAAAATGAAACCAATCCAAAAGTTCTTCATACTGTAAATTCCAGTATACTTGTCCAAGTTGACCCCAAAAAATGGGGTATCGAATTTGACCCTAACAAAAAGAGACAGGCTGATACCAAACTAGCTAGTGATGCCGCCGAAAGATCAATAAAACAAGCCATAACCGACGTCAACGTAACAAAGTGTATAGAACAATTCCAGTCAAAGCTAATTTTTCAAATGAAGAAGAACTGTTCTGGATTGACCAGTGCCAACATGCTAATAGCTTAATTAATTGTGCAATTTATCACGCAAGACAAACACATTATGCAAGGCTAGTACAACAAGGCAAAAGTAAAAAGTAAAAAGTAAAAAGAAAGAACCTTATTTTGTAAGGGTTTTAACTATTTCAGATGGGTGGTTTATTTCCGCCGATCTGTACTAGAACAATCTGAAAACGCATATACAACTTATTGGCGAGGTGACGAGTTTCGTAGTGGATAGAAAACTTACAAATGCTTTACGAGTTATCCTGAGTTAGATAAAGCTTTAAAAGATAACTCACATTATAAAGCTATGGCTGCCCAATCTGCACAGCAAACTTTAAAATCGGTGGGAGAATCAATTACTAGCTACTAGCGATTTAAAGAAAACATTTCGCAATTCGTTGCGGAGCGTGTCTTTAGACCGCTCCGCAACAACCGCTTAGAATCCCCCTTTTTTAAAAGGGGGAGAAGTCAAGTATTGAGTTAACGGCTCTAAATGACAAGTGGTATTGAGCCATCATAAAGTTTGTTAAATTTTTGTAACTAAATCAAACAATATGAACTCATTTTATACTTCTCTAACCTTTGCCAAGACTTAATCTCAAGCACCTATTTGTTATGCTGGAGGAGTACACATTTAGGGCTTCACTATGCACACTTACTAACTGTTTAGAACAACGATAGTAGATAAAAACTGATTACTATCACCAGAAGGTCGCAATATTACACATATTTCAAACGAAATTATTATCCTGCTTCAGAACAGCAAGGCTTCTACTGGTGGGAAATAGATATTACCCATTACATTCTGAAGCTACTTTCATGGCTTGTTTAGTTTGGGATTTAAGAAATTCTCCCAAAAAAGTCTGCGATATCAAAGCTTTTAAAAATACTGGGTACTGTCTTCAGGAATTATCGCAATGAACCTAATTGATCGGCCAGATAGGGATTTTCTGAAATTTATCGGACAACTGCCACCCCAAGACAATTACATCCCTGTTCAATCTTTTAATCAGGGAGCATGGTACTGGGTCGATAAAAACACCCCTTGCCTACAAATTATTTCGCCTGCGCCACACCCGTGGGGTCAGGAGTGGGTAATTTCACCCATAGTAGATCGGGGGATTAAAGACCTCGTTAAAGCGCCTCCAGTAAGTGTGAGCTTGAAACTTTTCCCCCTCCCCCCGTTAGACAAGGCTACCTCTGTGGAAATAACTCGGCAGATAGAACACGGTAAGTTTGTCCACACGCAAGAGAAACTATACCACTTTGTGACATTTAGTTATCAGCATGATGACTCTTTTGTAAAAGATGAAAAGCAACTGAGTGAGTGGGTGACATATTTTTTCTATCCAAAGGCGAAACAATGAGACGTAACAAGATGCGTTCGCAAAGAGTAAATTTAGGATGTTGCAGTTTCGTAAATGTTCTACGATTTATCTAGTTAATAACTGGAACAGGATAAAAGAAGTGCGACATCAGGGAAATGAATTCCTACTGTTTGCGCCAATGCAACCTCCGTTGCTGTAAAAAGTCTTATTCCTCACTCGCTGTTAGAGCGATCGCCTTCAACTTCAGCTATCCGCTTTTTGTTCAGTGCTAACCACTACTCTAGATGTTGGCTTTAGAAAAAGCCAAGCTACAAAGAATGTAGCAGCAGTAAACAGTTGCGTCAAATCTAAAGCAGACAGATAACCATCTGAGAACGAGGCAATACTGCGATCAGTAATACCAAAGAGCCAAGATGAGACACCGAATAGCCAAATCCCATTTTTGAGATTTTCGACAAATTCACTAGAGTCTTGTGATTGTTGATTATTCATTGTTGCTAATTGTTGTTGACTAGGGAGTATCGGACAACGCCTGGTTAACTGCTACAGATGACTTTCTTTGTAGGAAGTTCTGTTGATAAAAACTGTTTCTGACTCCTCATGTTTAGTTACACATATCTTAATAAATATTTCTTTTACTTGACAACAAGGCCAAAAAGTACATATCTATTTTGGATTCACGTTGATGTTGGAAGGCTTTTAAGCTGTGATAGACAGCGATCAATACTTTTACCCTGAAAATCTTAAGTCTTATGTTCAAGGACTTTTGTAACCATATAGACAGAAAACTATATAAATATTTACATGTACATCAAAATCACTCTGTAGATAGATATCTTTATACGACAGGACCAAGAGCGGTGGAAATCAATCAAAATAATGGCAAGACCAAATTAATTGACTAATATGTCAGCATTACAAGCTTCATTATCCTTATCAGGGATTGAAATCCACAAACTACTCAATGCAAAGAAGCCGCAACAAGCTGCCCCTTTTCTGGGTTTAGTTTGCATAACCTCCTCCAAACAGGTGCGTTACCGGACAATCACGCGCACGCGGTACTTAAAACTTCCTGAAGAGCAACGAAAATCCACTCTTGAAGAACTGTATCGGGATAATTTGCAGCGTTTGGATAGAGCATTGTCTTTTTGTCAGGATCAAGACTTAAGGCTTTATCGTATGCCTTGTGGTTTATTTCCTTTAAGCGACTTAGAGGACGAAATTGGCGCAAGTTTATTAGAGGGAATGAGCGCAGATTTGGCTAAAATCGGGCAACGAGCTGCAAAATTAGGCATCAGAATGGTACTACACCCAGATCAATTTGTCGTCCTAAGTTCTGATTCACCGGAAGTAGTAGCCACAAGTATCAAAATTCTAGAACGGCACGCCCGGACATTAGATTTATTGAGTTTACCACGTTCCTCTTGGTCACTCATGAACATTCATGGTGGTAAATCTCAACGCACAAAGCAACTGGTACAGGTGATCTCAGAATTACCAGAATTAATCAAAAGCCGTTTAACTTTAGAAAATGACGAACATGCCTACAGTGCAAGTGAAATTCTATCCGTCTGCCAACAGACGGGTATACCACTAGTATTCGATGCACATCACCATGTTTGCCATGAAAAGTTAGATAGTTACGACGATAAGAGCGTGGTAGAAATGTTTTATGCCGCAAGAGAAACTTGGGTTAACCCCGATTGGCAGTTAGTTCACATTTCCAATGGTGAAGAAGCTTTCCAAGACAGAAAACACAGCGATATGATTACCGCTATGCCAAGTGTGTATCGGGAAGCACCTTGGATAGAAGTCGAAGCCAAGCAGAAGGAAGAGGCGATCGCCCTTTTGCGTTCTGAGTGGTTAGTAGAGATTGACAGCCAGTCTAAATAACAGCAAGTTGGTTTGATACATTGGGAGTTGTGCAGCTATGACAGAGCTTTATAATTGAAAGTAAAGCAAAATGTAGCGGCTATTTTTCACAACGGAGGGAGTCTGTCGCTTTAATCTAAGCACATGCGATTTTATGTCAAATCCGCCCGTATAGGAGTGGTGGTATATTTCAATTATGTGAAAACTGCTATAAACAAAACATGGCAATAGCAATAGATTTTGGTACAAGCAATACAGTCATTGCTCGCTGGAACCCGGTAACACAACAGCCGGAGACTATAAATATACCAAGTTTATCCATTCAACAAAGTTTGAATCCTCCATTGATTCCCAGCTTAGTTTATGTTGAGGATGCTGCGCGAGGACAAGTTATATTAGGGCAACAAGTGCGCGATCGCGGTTTGGATCTGAAAAACGATCCACGATTTTTCCGCAGTTTCAAACGTGGGATTGGTGCAAACATTCAAGGTTTCTTACCCGAATTAGATGGGCAGACAGTAACTTTTGAACAAGTCGGGCAATGGTTTCTTACCCAAGTGCTTGAACAATTGGCACCTACTCAGGGAGGGATAGAATCTCTGATTTTAACCGTACCTGTAGATAGCTTTGAAGTTTACCGTCACTGGTTGGGAACAGTTTGCCAAAGCCTTCCTATAGAGCAGGTGCGAATGCTGGATGAACCTACAGCTGCAGCTTTAGGTTATGGGATGGCAGAACAAGAAATACTGCTAGTCATTGACTTCGGCGGCGGAACGTTAGATTTATCCTTAGTGCAGTTGGATAAATCTGTGCAAGCAAGCCAAAAACCTTTAGGTTTTATACTTAAGTGGGGGAGTCAGTCCTTAGCTGATAACTCCAAGCAAAAAGCAAAAACCGCCCGCGTGCTGGCAAAAGCTGGGCAAAATTTAGGTGGTACTGATATTGATAATTGGTTGGTTGATTACTTTGCTACAACGCAAGGATTGGTGGTGAGTCCCCTGACAACGCGCTTAGCAGAACGCTTGAAAATTCAGTTATCCACTCAAACGCAAGCGAGTGAAGTTTATTTCAACGATGAGACGTTTGAAAGTTACGAACTAGAAATAAGTCGTGATACTTTGGAAATGATCCTTCGAGAACATAGGTTTTTCGATCTTCTCGATGAATCGATGACGAATCTGTTGCAGCAAGCACGTCGTCAGGGAATCGAAGTTTCAGATATTAATGCAGTTTTATTAGTTGGTGGCACCGTACAATTGCCAGCAGTGCAAACATGGATAAGACAGTATTTTCCACCAGAAAAAATTCGTTGCGATCGCCCTTTTGAAGCGATTGCTCAAGGTGCTTTACAACTGGCTCAAGGTGTACAAATCAAAGATTTTCTCTACCACAGCTATGGTATCCGTTACTGGGATCGTCGAGCCAAAAGCCATAACTGGCATCCAATTGTTAAAGCAGGGCAAGCTTACCCAATGAGTCAAGCTGTGGAATTAGTCTTGGGTGCTTCTGTGGAAAGCCAGCCTAGTATCGAATTAATTATGGGAGAATTGGGAGCAGACACGGGTAGCACAGAAGTCTATTTTGATGGCGATCGCTTGATTACTCGCCGTCTCGATAGCAATCAAACAAGCGTCAAATCTCTCAACGACAAAGATGGTGCCAGAACAATTGCCCAACTCCAACCGTTGGGATTTCCCGGAAGCGATCGGATCAAAATCTTCTTTCAAGTGGACGAAAAACGCTTTTTGCAAATCACAGTTGAAGACTTATTGACTCACGAAACGTTGTTAGAGAATCAACTTGTTGCACAGTTGAGTTAAAGGAAACCCTACGCTAGTAAAACTGTGGTTTACTTCCCCTCCCCGCTCTTCGGCTATTCATCACCTAGAGCTTTCGCGAGCATTTCACCGAAAACAGACAGGAGAGGGGTTGTACTGGTAGGCTCTTGTTGGAGGAGTTGACATGGAGAGGCTTAAAAAGTAAAAAGTAAAAAGTAAAAAGTAAAAAGAGAATCCCCATAATTAAAATTAGGGGAGTTGAAGTGGACGCCTTTTTTCTCGCACTATGTGTCTCGAAAAAAAAAATTGTTTTCCATCGATTTGGGGGCTTGAAACCGTTTTTTCTTTTTCTTTATGAGTGCCTTTTAACTTTTAACTTTTGCCAAGTTCTGTCAAATCACCCATACTCACTGAACCCCACCCCCAACCCCGAGAACGCATGCGGGGAGGGGAGATAAAGCGCAGCTTTGGCGGGGTGGGGTTCTTCCGAAATTAAGGTTAATTTATCGGACATGATATCAAATGTACTAAAAAGCAGAACTCAGGTATAGGTATAAAAAATGTTGGATAGTCTAGGATTAGGGCTTATGTCTAAATAAGTTGGAGAAAGCTTCGTCGCCGAACGATTCAACGTATTGCTAAGACATATATCCCAAAAAAGGTTGCCCAAGATCAAGACGCTCGCGATCGTTAATTCCTCTCCCTCTGAAAAAATCACGACAGATCCTCATGTAGGGGCGAACGGCTGTACCCTACGGGAACGCCTAAAGGCGAACGCCCTTGCGATTGATTCATGTGTTGCAAACATTTTTGAAATTAGGGAGCATCCCAATTTGGAGAAAACACATTATTCGCGAGGCTATCTCGCGAAT
>CALMVQ010000268.1 GCA_937873135.1 uncultured Scytonema sp.
GAGGAAGTTTGCTTGTGTGTTTGTGATCAAAGTGACAACTGCAAAAAAAAGGTGATATTTGATACTAAAGAGGAAGTTAAAATAATTAAGGTAATATAGACGTTGCAGACATACTCCTCAATTTATTTAACAAATTTATCTTCAGTTGCGATAGATTACTTTCTACTGATTTATATCCTCTCGACTAGGAAAAAAGTCATAGCAATTCTAGTAATTTTTTACTATGAATCTATGACTTCTACTACATGTGAAGGTTTATTTCAATTACTAAAATTGATGTTGTGAATGCGAATGTGGAGATTTCGCCATCAACTACCAATATAAACCTACCGGAGGCTATTAATGCAAGACCACATTACTAAAGACCACATCACTGATGAGAGTTTACAAAACCACATTCATCATGAAAGTTTAACGGAGAGTCACCTGGAATTTAAACCCAATCCTCCATCTACCAAGCGACTTGGTGTGGTTTTGGTCTGTGTGGCATTGCTTACAGGGCTGGGTTATGTTGGTATCCACACCATGAGCAGCAAACAACCGCAAAAAACTAGTGGGAGATCTGGAGCTAGGGGGCGACAGATGACACCAGTAGTGACTGTATCAAAAGCATTCCAGAAAACAGTTCCAGTGCAATTGCAGGCGATCGGCAATGTGCAAGCAGAGTCTACTGTATCGGTGACGCCTCAAGTAGGTGGCAGAATCACCGGAGTTTACTTTAAAAAGGGTCAGGAAGTGCGAAAAGGGCAACTCCTCTTCACTATAGATGATCGCACACAGCAAGCTGCTATCCAACAGGCAAAGGGAACTTTGGCGAAAGACATGGCGCAGGTACAGCAATACAGAGCGACGTTAGCCAAAGATCTAACCGTGGTGCGACAAGCGCAAGCAAATCTTCTCAGAGATCAAGCGCAGGCACAATTCGCGCAGGCACAAGGCAAGCGTTATAACAGCTTGTTAGCTCAAGGTGCGGTCAGCAAAGATCAAGCTCAGCAATATTCTACCAATGCCCTGGCAACAGCAGCAACTCTTCAGGCAGATAAAGAAGCGATCGCCAATGCCCAAGCTGCAACAAAGGTGGATCAAGCCCAGATCAAAAATGGTGAGGGAGTTGTCAGTTCAGACCAAGGAGCATTAAACAATACCTTAGTGGACCTATCTTACACTAAAATTTACGCTCCTATCAACGGTCGTGCTGGTGACATTCTTGTAACTCAAGGCAATGTAGTGACAGCTAATAGTACAAATCCCCTTTTGAGCATTTCCCAGATTAGCCCGATTCAGGTTTCCTTTTCCGTTCCTGAGGCGAATCTACCAGATATTCAAAAGTACATGAAGAATAACAAGCTGACGGTGGAGGTTACATTACCCAACAATAATGCTCCTCCTGTACAGGGTGTTTTGACGTTTGTCAATAACACGGTTGATAACGCAACTGGCACAATTAAACTTCTGGGTAACTTTAATAATACTCAAGGGCAACTGTGGCCTGGTCAATATGTAAACGCGACACTGAAACTTACTACAATACCAAATGCTACCGTCGTTCCCTCGCAAGCCGTTCAGAATGGACCAAACGGTCAGTTTGTTTTTGTCCTTAACTCTGACGATATGAAGGTAACAAATGTCCCCGTAACCGTTGGCAGCACCATAAATGGGTTAGATGTCATTCAAAAAGGACTGCAACCCGGTCAAACAGTTGTTACTGATGGTCAAGCGAATCTCGTTTCTGGTAATAAGGTGCGACTGAAAGGGCAAGGCGGTTCTAGAGGGGGAGCAGGTGAAGCAGGGGAGCAGGGCGCAGGGCACAGGAGGAGAACAAATAATAATAATAATAACTCCTAACTCTTTATTGCCTACTCCCGATTTCCAATTCCCCATTTCCAATACCCTAATTTATGAATATTTCAGAAATCTTTATTCGTCGTCCGATCATGACGACCTTGGTAATAGTAGGTATCCTCATCTTTGGCGTGATGAGTTATCGATTATTACCAATTAGCGACCTCCCCAGCGTTGATTTTCCCACTATTCAAGTGACGGCATTGCGACCAGGTGGTAGTCCGGAAACGATGGCGTCGTCTGTTGCCCGTCCTTTGGAAAAGCAATTTTCCAGTATTGCTGGACTCGATTCGCTAAACTCTACGAGTACGTTGGGAAGTACTCAAATTACCCTCCAGTTTAACCTCAATCGTGATATTGATGATGCCGCTCAGGATGTGCAAGCGGCAATTTCGGCAGCTGCTGGACAGATGCCCAAGGATTTACCGAATCCTCCCTCCTACAGCAAAGTTAACCCAGCCGAACAACCGATTCTTTACTTATACTTGACTTCCCCGACATTGCCACTCTCCAAGGTAGACGAATATGCCGAAACCTATTTGGCGGAAAAGCTATCAACAGTGAGTGGTGTAGCGCAAGTACAAGTGTACGGTTCTCAAAAATATGCCGCACGCATTCAGCTTGATCCGCAGAAGTTAGCAGCTCAGCAGATTGGACTCGATGAGGTGCAAACTGCAATTCAACAAGGCAACGTTAATTTGCCCACAGGTAGTCTTTCCGGAAATCACAAGAATTTTACGGTACAGGCAAACGGTCAATTGAAAGATGCCGCAGCTTATCGATCGCTGATCGTTGCTTACCGAAATGGGGCACCGATCTACGTCAATCAACTTGGTCGGGTGATTGACGGTGTGCAAAATGACCAGGTGGCAAGTTGGTATAACGATACCCAAGCCATCATTATGTCGATTCAACGCCAACCAGGTACGAATACAGTGCAGGTTGTAGACACGATCAAGCAATCGTTACCCAAACTGAGAGAGCAAATTCCCCAATCAGTTGATGTTGGTATTTTCTACGATGCGTCGCAGTCAATTCGCGACTCAGTAGATGATGTGAGATTTACTTTAATTTTAACTATTGGTCTGGTTATCCTTGTTATATTCATATTTTTACGCAATCTCTCGGCAACTGTCATTCCCAGTTTGGCGTTACCCGTATCGCTGATTGGCACCTTTGCTGTGATGTATTTGTTGGGCTACTCACTCGATAACTTGTCGATGATGGCGTTGACACTCTCAGTGGGTTTTGTGGTGGATGATGCGATCGTCATGCTGGAAAATATTGTTCGCCATATGGAAATGGGTGAAAGTCCTTTAGAAGCAGCATTGAATGGATCTAGAGAAATCAGTTTCACAATTTTGTCGATGACGATCTCTCTTGTAGCAGTGTTCATCCCAATGCTGTTTATGAGTGGATTGTTGGGACGACTTTTCCACGAATTTGCAGTCACGATCGCTGTGGCAATTTTGGTGTCTGGGTTTGTTTCTCTCAGTCTCACCCCAATGTTATGCAGTCGCTTTGTTCGTCCCGCACATCATGAAAATCAAAGTCGTCTGTATCGAGCCTCTGAGTATGTTTTTGATCGCTTCCTTGGTCTTTACGATTGGAGTCTCAAAAAAGCCTTAAAGTACCACCGGACTACAATGATTCTCTCCGGTGCCCTTTTATTCGTCACCGTTTATTTAGTTGTGGTAGTTCCCAAAGGCTTCATCCCCAGCGAAGACACTGGACGAATCATCGCTATGACGCAGGCAGCATCTGATGCTTCTTTTGATAATCTAGTGCGTCACCAGAAAGAAGCAGTTGATGTTATCCGGCAAGACCCCAATGTAGAGGCGGTTAATTCTAACATTGGTCCTAGCTCCAGCGCAAGTGGTGGCGGAGCAGCAGTCGCAGGCAACTCCGGCAACCTGTTGATTCGCCTCAAGGCGCGATCGCAACGCAAAGTCAGTGCCGACGAGATTGTGCAAACGTTGCGAACCAAATTAGCATCTGTTCCCGGTATTCAAGTTTTCCTACAAAATCCACCTGCTGTACCCGTAGGAACGCAACAAACCTCAGGATTATATCAGCTAGCGCTACAAAATTCCGATGTTCAACCTCTTGAGCAGTACGTTCCGCAGCTCGTCGCTAAGATGAAAACCCTTCCGCAACTTCAAGATGTTAACAGTGACTTACAGTTAGCACCACAAATAAAAATTAACATAGACCGAGATAAAGCCTCAGCCCTTGGTATTACTGCCAATCAAATCGAAAGCACGCTGAGAAATGCCTACGGTGGTTATCAAGTGTCTACCATTTACGATGCCAGCAACGAGTACGAAGTCATTTTAGAACTGGAACCCCAGTATCAACAAAATCCTAATGCTCTAATGCAGCTTTACATGAACTCCAGTAGTGGAACATCTAGTAGTAACTCCAGTAGTGGAACATCTAGTAGTAACTCCAGTAATGGAACATCTAATAGTAACTCCAGTAGTGAAACATCTAATAGTAACTCCAGTAATGGAACATCTAATAGTAACTCCAGTAATAACTCCATTAGCACAAACAGCAACTGGGGTCAAGAAATTCCCATGAGTACGTTTGCTCAACTTACTCAAGGAGTTGGACCATTAATGGTCAATCACTTTGGTCGAATGAATGCGGCAACAATTTCTTTCAACCTTGCACCCGGTACATCCCTTGGAGATGCTACAGAAGCTGTAGACAAACTCGTTCATACAGTGATTCCTGGCAGTATTGCCACGAGCTTTCAAGGCGCGAGTCAGCTATTCCAATCTTCACTACCAAGTTTAGGAGTGTTGCTCGTCATTGCTGTTTTAGTAATTTATCTTGTCCTCGGTATCCTTTATGAAGATTTTATTCACCCTCTGACTATTCTTTCTGGTTTACCTTCGGCTGGATTCGGTGCGTTATTAACGCTTTTAATCTTTCATGTTGAATTGAATGTTTATTCCTTTATCGGCATCATGCTGTTAGTCGGTATTGTGAAGAAAAACGGCATTATGATGGTGGACTTTGCGATTGAAGCGCAGCGAAACGAAGGCAAAAGTCCATTTGATGCCATCTATCAAGCCTGTTTAGTTCGCTTCCGACCAATTATGATGACAACAATGGCAGCTTTAATGGGCACATTACCAATAGCCGTCGGATTTGGCGCAGGTTCAGAATCCCGCCGTCCTCTAGGTATTGCCGTCGTCGGCGGACTCGTATTTTCCCAGATACTAACACTTTATTTAACACCAGTATTCTATACATACATGGAAGCATGGCGGAAAACACTCACCAAAGGAGGCAAGAAACAGAAGATAGGAGTTAGGAGGCAGGAAGTATAAGGCAGGAGTTACTCCCTTCCTACCAGAAGAATACCAATTTAAAAAAACCGCTCCCTCGCTGTGAGCGCCAAGTTTGAAGATCAAGAAGATAGGTAATTTTATACCGGGAAGGGAGTAAGAATGAAGAAAAAGGTGACAGGAGTTAGGGAACACCAAGAAATAAATTGTCCCAAATTGTAGGGGTGGGGTAACCTCACTCTTAAGAATGATCCGATTGCTCAATCTATGGTTGGGATCTTTTATTTTCACAGAAGTCCCTTATTCAAAAATGCCTATCTATAGCAGTCCTAAATCAGTTATCAAATCTTCTCTCTATTTCTTTCCTTGGCGCACAAGAGCGTCTTGGCGGTTCATCAAATAATTTTCACTATTAACAATTAACAATTAACAATGAACCTCTCCGAAATCTTCATCCGTCGTCCCGTCATGACGACTCTGGTGATGGTAGGTATCCTAATCTTCGGTCTGATGGGTTATCAGTTGTTACCCATTAGTGCCCTACCTAACGTTGAATATCCATTCATTTCCGTCTCAGCCAGTCTACCAGGTGCAACGCCGGAAACGATGGCATCAGCTGTTGCCGCACCTTTGGAAAGACAGTTTTCCAGTATTGCCGGACTGAATTCGTTCAACTCTACCAGTTCAACGGGCAGTACGAACATTTCTTTGCAATTTGACTTCAGCCGCAAAGTCTCTGATGCAGCTAAAGATGTACAGGGAGCAATCTCAGCAGCAGCTGGACAATTGCCCACAAATATGCCGCATGCACCTACGTACCGTAAAGTTAACCCATCGGTTGCGCCAATCCTTTATTTTTATCTTTATTCTAAGACGCTCCCGATTTCTACAGTAGACGAATACGCGGAGGTGACAATTGGTCAGCCAATCTCGATGATCGATGGGGTTGCTCAAGTGCAAGTCTACGGGCAGAAGCAATATGCAGTGCGAGTTCAGCTAGATCCGCGAGAGTTGACAACGCGAGGAATCGGGTTAGATCAAGTACAGACAGCAATAACCAACGCAAATGTCGAGCTACCAACAGGTAGTTTTTCTGGCAAAGACAAAAGTTACATTATTCAAACTAATGGTCAACTCAAGGATGCTGCGGCCTTTAGACCCCTGATTGTAGCCTATAAAAATGGTGCGGCTGTGCGACTCCAAGATTTGGGTCGGGTGATTGACGGCGTGCAAAATGATAAAGTCTCGAACCTTTATAATGGGAATCCGGGCGTTGTCTTAGCAGTACAGCCGCAACCGGATGGGAACACAGTGGCGATCGTTGATGGCATTAAGAAACTCATGCCAACTCTACGCCAGCAAGTGCCTAACTCGATTGAGATGGGCATTATGTATGATCGCTCCCTATCCATTCGGGCTTCCATCGAGGATGTACAATTCACTTTGGTTCTCTCTGTAGCTCTGGTTGTCCTGGTCATTTTCTTATTTTTGCGTGACCTACGTGCTACAGTGATTCCCAGTCTGGCACTACCAGTGGCGATCGTCGGCACGTTTGCCGTGATGTATATGTTAGGTTACTCGTTGGACAACCTCTCGCTGATGGCATTAACACTCTCCGTCGGTTTCGTGATCGATGATGCAGTCGTTGTGTTGGAAAATATTGTCCGTCACCGAGAAATGGGTGAATCTCCTGAGCAAGCAGCGTTAAAAGGTTCGGGAGAAATCGGCTTCACTATTTTGTCGATGACACTTTCGCTGGTAGCAGTGTTTATTCCGATGCTGTTCATGGGTGGATTAATTGGTGGATTATTTCACGAATTCGCCATGACGATCGCCGTTGCTATTTTGTTATCGGGGTTTGTGTCTCTCAGCCTGACACCGATGTTGTGCAGTCGCTTTCTGCGTCCATCCCACCAGCAACACCAAAGCCGCTTGTATAAAATTTCAGAACGTGCATTCGATATCATGCTACGGGGTTACGAGTTGACACTCAGACCTGTTCTTAGATACCGTTTCGTCACGCTGATCGTTTCCGGTATCATCTTGGTGGCTACATTCTACCTATTCACAGTAGTTCCCAAAGGGTTTGTTCCCACAGAGGACACCGGACAACTTATGGGTAATACGAAAGCCGCGCAAGACATTTCTTTTGATGATATGTTGCGTCATCAGCAGAAGATTGTTGATATCATTCGTCAAGATCCCAATATTGCTGCTGTTGACTCAATAGTTGGTGCCAGTGGTCCCAATGCGGCAGTTAACTCAGGACGGATTACAATTCTCCTCAAACCACGCTCTGAACGCAAGCTTAATGCCGAGCAAATTATTGCTAAGCTGCGACCTAAGTTGGGGCGAGTCCCCGGTATTCAAGCATTTTTGCGTGCGCCCACTGCCATTCCTATCGGCGGACAGCAAACAAATGCGGAGTACCAGTATACCATACAAAGTCTTAATGCTCAAGAACTTTATGAATATGTTCCGAAACTACAAGAGAAAGTAAGAACTATACCGGGAATTACAGATGTCAACAGTGACGTTCAGATGAGTACTCCTCAGTTGCAAGTCCAAATTGACCATGATAAAGCAGCAACTCTTGGGATTACAGCTGAGCAAGTTGAAAGTGCTCTTAGCAGTGCCTATGGAACTAGTCAAATCTCGCTAATTTACGCCGCAAATGACCAATTTTACGTAATTTTGGAACTGCAACCACAGTATCAGCGAGATCCTAATGCCTTATCAATGCTCTACATTAGCACCAGCAATGGCACACAAGTTCCCTTGAATACGCTCGCAAAAATTACCCAAAACGTCAGTCCCCTCTCTCTCAACCACGTCAGTCAAATTCCCTCCGCTACCATCTCATTCAACCTGGCACCTGGTGTGTCCTTAGGGGATGTAACGCCAGCGCTCACTCAAATGGCGCAGACAGTTTTACCAGCCAGTGTTACCGCAGGCTTTCAGGGTTCGGCACAAGCTTTTAAGCAGTCCTTCAACGATTTAGGATCGCTGTTGGTGGTGTCGATTATCGTTATTTATCTGATTCTGGGTATCCTTTATGAGGATTTTATTCATCCTCTGACAATTCTCTCCGGTTTGCCTTCGGCAGGTTTTGGCGCTTTATTAACCCTACTCATTTTCCAGGTGGAGTTAAATCTTTACTCCTTCATCGGGATTATCTTACTAGTAGGAATTGTGAAGAAAAACGGCATCATGATGGTAGATTATGCTATCGAACAAACGCGAAAAGAAGGGAAAGATCCTTTCAATGCCATTTACCAAGCCTGCGTGGTTCGCTTTCGTCCAATTATGATGACGACAATGGCAGCTTTGATGGGGACACTACCAATTGCTATTGGTTCGGGTTCTGGTTCGGAAGCTCGTCGTCCTTTGGGGATTGCGATCGTTGGTGGATTAGTGTTTTCTCAAATATTAACCCTCTACCTCACCCCAGTTTTCTATACTTATATGGAAGAATGGCGAAAAAACCTTGCTTACCCTAAATTTCCTAAATTCAGTCAGATTTTTCAGAAAAAAGTCAAGCGCCTGGGTTAAACAGTTAAGTGTCAATTGTTAACAGCCACAAGACCAAGCTGCTTTCTACTCATATATGGATAGACTGCAAGATGTGCCAGGTATTGAAATTACCTCAATGGAGCAACTAACTCAAGTAATTGAGGCAAAACAGGATGAAGCTGACTTCAGCTATGCTGCTATGCTGCTATGCTCCCACGCTTAAAAACGTGGGATTGAAACAAGGACGCCTTATACCTCGTGCTGCGCGTCTCGGTATAAATATTACCTTTAAAGTGGGCTTTATACCCACAACGCTCATTTTCTATTAATACTTCAAACCTTCTGCCCTCTGCCCTCTGCCTTTCTTTGTAAAAGATGCCAGCGCAGCATTAGAGGAAGCAACAAGAGTCGGTACATTATCTCTTGATGAACTGAAAAAGCGGTTAGAGTTATGAGTTACCAAGTAACAACTATTCAGAGCGATCGCTTCTTTCGTGCCAATAGCTTTTCCCGAATTGCTGATGAGTACATGCTGACTGCTCCAATATGCGCCTCTGTTGCTTTAACATGCGTCTCTACAGCCAAACCGTATAACTTTGTTGAGTAATCTTGCTTGTGTAATGATTGTGAATACAGTAGTGATTCCTGTGCATACTGCTGTACCATCTGACCATAGTCTTCAATAAAATGACCGTATTCTTGTAAAGTCGGTTCGTCACGCCTCTGCAAAAATTTGCCGCGCAATTCTATTGAAAAGCCATGTCTCAATGCAATGGTTGCGTGTTCTTGTGCATTTTGTGCGCTTTGTTTTGAGATTCTATGCATAATAACTTTTCCGAGCTATAGCTCAATACGGTTCAGTTAAGGCTTGATCGGAACTACCCACGCTCCTCGCCTCATACCGTTTCACTTTAAAGTTGATACATTTAGGCTTGCAGGGGAGCAGAGGGAGCAGGGGATGCAGTTCTTGAGCGAATAGTATCAAGATTTTCGTGAAATGGTATCAGACAAGTCTTGGTTAACTTGCTTTCCAATGCGATCAAATTTACAGACACTGGTAGCGTATCTGTGGAAGTGCAACAAGTCAATCAAGACCTTGTGGAGATTCTACTTAGGGATACAGGCATTGGCATCCCTGAGGCTGAATTCAAAGAGATTTTCCGAGAATTTCAGCAACTGAATTCGTTAAAGGCACGTAGTTATGGGGGCACAGGTTTGGGATTGGCGATCGCAGACAAGTTAGTGAACTTGATGAACGGAACCATCACCATTGAAAGCAAACTGGGTGAAAGTTCAACCTTTTATCTAAAGTTACCCATCCAAGTCAGTCAAAACTCAAAACAACAGACGCTTGAGTCAAGACTCAAGCGTCTGCCATCTATTTCCTCTGCGCTATCCGCAACTTTGCAGAACGAGAGCGCGGATTATTGACATTTTCATCTTCTTGTGCTATAATCACCTTTTTAGTTAAAACTTGCAACAAAGTCGAATCTCGAAAAGCATTCTTTACCAAGCGGTCTTCAAGACTGTGAAAACTAATAACCACAATTCTGCCACCCAGGACAAGGGAGTGCGGTGCTTTAGTAAGGAAAGTTTCCAGAGATTTTAACTCATCATTGACTACAATTCGCAAGGCTTGAAAAACACGGGTGGCAGGATGAATTCTGCCGTAACGGTATTTGCGAGGAACACTTGAAGCGATCGCCTCTGCTAACTCTATAGTTGTCTGAAAAGGACGTTGTTCGACAATACGTCTGGCAATTCGCCGCGATAGTCGTTCTTCACCATATTGGAAAAAAATATTCGCTAATTCCGCTTCGTCCCAATGATTAATCACATCTGCTGCTGTCAGGGACTGTCGCCGATCCATCCGCATATCCAAATTGGCTTTGTGGCGAAAACTAAAACCTCTCTCTGGAGTATCAAGATGGTAAGAACTTACTCCCAAGTCAGCAATTATACCATCGAACGTCTCTGAAGGAAACTTGTAGACAGCAAAGTTGCTCAGGATAAATTCTACTCTTCCATACTCACCCAGTTGCTTTTGTGCTGCTAAAAGAGCTTGCTCATCTTGATCGATTGCCGTTACTCGCACATCCGGTGCCGCCTCCAAAATTAAACGACTGTGACCACCGCCACCTACCGTCGCATCCAAATAATGACCACCAGAATGCACTGCCAAACCTTCAATCACCTCCCGACTCAAGACGGGAATATGTGAAAAGGTTGGTTCTTCACAATTGAGCAGTGTTTCAGAATCGCTCTTCATTAAACTTACAAGAAAATACTTATCCTATCCACCTGATATAGTACGGGAGTGCAAAAGCCTCGTCAATTCCTCTTCGCTGAGGAAGCACGACTCGGGCGCTTAAAACCGCCGTCAAAACTCTTAGTCCATTTCTCAATTAACTCACTAATACTAGTGCCGCAAGGAGTTCGTCAAAAGTCACTCATTCAAAAGTCACTCATTCAAAAGTATTATGGAATGGGCTTTTTATGGATTTGAAATGGTTGCCTTATTTCCGCCGCTTTGTACTACTACGTCACGGCGTAAATAAACCACCCATCTGAAATAGTTAAAACCCTTACAAAATAAGGTTCTTTCTTTTTACTTTTTACTTTTTACTTTTGCCTTGTTGTACTAGTATTATTTTTCTGCGATTCTCTTATTAATAATTGCCAGGTAGCGTCAGTCAACAAAACGCCATGTCTTTTTTTGACCTCATTGTGTAATATGGGAATATTTTTGATTCTTTTTTTACTCCCAAATAGAAAGTGGTATAACATCCATCAAAAAAGTTAATTCCAATCCTCCTCTTCTTTTTTTCCACGACTTTTGTAAATTCCTCCAATAGCATGAAGCTGGCAGGTTTTTATATAAAGTTCCGCTTCAGTAAGGTCCCAGTTTTGTAAAGCTTTATCTAAATCAAGTTGAATATCTCTTGCACCAGGAAAGCCTAGATAACGAATTCGCAATCTAGCGAGTTCTACCAAGTTATAGTCAGTCGCCTCTTGAGCAAGTAAACTATCCATAAGGGCACGATCTCGACTATACTGGGGATGTTGTTGGTCTTTACTTCCTGATGCTTCTGTCATAATTTATTGTGGATTCGAGATTGATGGAGTAGAGCAAATTTAAGGTATGCGGGGTGTAAGAGACAAAAAAGGTAATTTTTAGGTAGAAATACTCGGGAAATAGATGTAGTGAGTGACTGAAGACGTTGACCAAGCTCCTGACTTTACGATGACAATCTGCCGAATTTATTTGTAGTGAACCCCTACACCCTAATGAGATGGGAAATGAGGAAATTGTGAATGCGACATCGGGCGCTGAAATCAATTAAAATGCTGATTGCTTGGTAACTACGAATTCAAAATTCTTTCATCCGCAATAGTCCGTCTGTTACTCTATTATCGTCCTTTATTCCTCAAGACGGCTACCACACCTGAAATCTTACGGCTCTCCCTACTGCCACAACAATTTAAATAAAGATACATTAAATTTAAGAAAGTACATAAAAGTTTAGGTGAGGGTGAAAATTGTTTCATCCCAACCGATCAGCAAGGGAGCAAGAACCCACTTATGTTTGAACATTTTACTTCTGAAGCCATTAAAGTAGTTATGCTAGCCCAGGAAGAAGCACGTCGCCTGGGACACAACTTTGTAGGAACAGAGCAAATTCTTTTAGGTTTAATTGGAGAAGGATCTGGGGTTGCTGCCAAAGTGCTGACCGAATTGGGCGTTACCCTCAAAGATGCACGTCGCGAAGTCGAAAGAATTATTGGTCGGGGTTCTGGCTTTGTACCGCCAGAAATTCCCTTTACTCCTAAAGTAAAAAGTTTATTTGAGCAATCGTTTAAAGAAGCTCGCACTCTAGGACAAAATTACATTGGCACAGAACACTTACTTTTGGGATTAACCGAAGCAGGTGAAGGTGTTGCTGCCAAAGTTTTACAAAATTTGGGGTTGGATCTCTCGCAAGTCAGAACTACAGTCATTCGACAATTAGGTGAAGTCGCCTCTGTTAGTAGTGGCAGTCGTGGCAGTCAACGACGTGGTCAAACTTTAACTGTAGAAGAATATGGCAGAAATCTTACTAAGTTAGCGGCAGAAGGTAAAATCGACCCTGTCGTTGGCCGCGAGAAAGAAATTGAGCGTGCCGTTCAGATTCTAGGTCGCCGGACTAAAAATAACCCCGTGTTGATTGGGGAACCAGGAGTTGGAAAAACGGCGATCGCTGAAGGCCTTGCTCAACGGATTGCAAACCAAGATATTCCCGAGACTCTACAAGACAAGCAAGTCATTAGCCTCGACATGGGATCGTTAGTGGCTGGGACTCGCTTTCGCGGCGATTTTGAAGAACGCCTTAAGAAAATCATGGAAGAAGTTCGCTCTGTAGGGAACATCATCCTAGTGATAGATGAAATTCACACTTTGGTAGGTGCAGGCGGTACAGAAGGTGGTCTAGATGCAGCCAACATCCTTAAGCCAGCATTGGCGAAAGGTGAACTGCAGTGCATAGGAGCAACCACCTTGGATGAGTACCGTCAGCACATAGAGCGAGATGCAGCGCTGGAGCGTCGTTTCCAACCAATCATGGTCGGAGAACCTTCAATAGAAGAAACCATCCAAATTCTCCAAGGATTGCGATCAGCTTACGAGCAGCATCACAAAGTTGAAATCTTAGATGCAGCACTCGTCGCGGCAGCAAATTTGTCAGATCGATATATTAGCGATCGCTTCTTACCTGATAAGGCAATTGACTTGATTGATGAAGCTGGTTCTCGTGTTCGTTTGCGCAATTCCATGAATTCCACCAATCGAGAACTGAAGCGCGAACTGACACAAGTCACTAAAAACAAAGAAGAAGCAGTTAGAGCGCAGAATTTTGACTCAGCAGGACAACTGCGCGATCGCGAGATCGAACTTCAACAACAAATTCAAGCAGAATCACAAAACGTTCAAGTTAATAAATCCTTTGTGGATGAGGAAGACATTGCTCAAATCGTTGCTTCTTGGACTGGCGTACCAGTCAACAAGTTGACGGAATCTGAATCTGAGCTACTACTGCATCTAGAAGACACTCTCCATCAGCGTCTCATCGGTCAAGAGCAAGCAGTCACCGCTGTTTCTCGTGCGATTCGTCGTGCCCGAGTTGGGTTAAAGAACCCAGATCGTCCGATCGCTAGCTTTATTTTCTCTGGTCCTACCGGAGTTGGTAAAACAGAATTAGCAAAAGCATTGGCTTCCTACTTCTTCGGCTCGGAAGAAGCAATGATTCGCCTTGATATGTCCGAATACATGGAACGCCACACCGTTTCCAAACTCATCGGTTCACCTCCAGGTTACGTAGGATACGACGAAGGCGGACAACTTACCGAAGCCGTGCGGCGCAAACCCTACACGGTCGTGCTATTCGATGAAATCGAAAAAGCGCACCCCGATGTCTTTAATATGCTGCTGCAACTTCTAGACGACGGTCGCCTCACTGATGCCAAAGGTCGGACAGTGGACTTTAAGAATACGCTGATCATTTTGACTTCCAACATCGGTTCTAAGGTGATTGAGAAGGGTGGTAGTGGTTTGGGCTTCCAGTTTAACGAAGACGAAGCGGAGGCTACTTATAACCGTATCCGCAGTCTAGTGAATGAGGAACTAAAAGCTCACTTCCGTCCAGAGTTTCTCAACCGTCTTGACGATATGATCGTCTTTACTCAGTTGAAGAAAGATGAAATCAAGCAAATTGCTGAGATCATGCTCCGCGAAGTTTCTGTCCGCTTGACCGAAAAAGGTATTACCTTAGAAGTCACCGACCGTTTCAAAGACCTTGTAGCGCAAGAAGGCTACAGTCCCAGCTACGGTGCAAGACCATTACGTCGGGCAATTATGCGTCTTCTAGAAGATTCTCTAGCGGAAGCTATGCTGTCCGGTCAAGTTACAGAAGGCGATACAGCGATCGTTGATGTTGACGATGATGGTCAAGTAAGAGTCCAAAAATCAGAGAAACGAGAGTTGTTACTCGCTAATCTTGGCTAAAGTTGCTACTATTTCTCAGGTTTTGTACTTAATTTCACAAAATCCCACCAAATTTAACGGTGGGATTTTGCGTTAAGAGGAAAACTTCCGAGGGACAGGCGCAAAGCGCTTAAATGAACCACACTCTTGATAAGGGCATTCGCCTTCAGGCGTTCCCGTAGGGTACAGCCGTTCGCTCCTACGACTGTGGTCTATATACCTGAAAATTGCTGTAAAGTCAATAGCTGAGGAGCAAGCATTTGTCAGGATAAATCAATAGTTTTGTTTTTATCTTTTTTAGTAGTATCAATATTACCTTCCAAGTCAGCTTCTCCAATATGAAATCCTCTTTTATTAAAAACTTCTACATGAGCAGCTTTACCCTCATGCAAATTGTCTACATACCAATACCGTCCTGTAATCAATTCACAGTAAATAAATCTTCCATGATAGCTAAATGATGTTTTTCTAAATCTTATCGTATCTCGTAAAAGTGTTTGTTCATCCCGTGGTGGTTTAAGAGCATCTAGAGAATATTCTAGTGAGCTTAGAATTTAATTGATTTTCTAACCAATATTCCAGGGCTAGTTTACTATCAACACCATCTATACATATATGATCTTCTTCTATATTATTTTTAATGTGAAAGATGTTTTTTCTTGAAAACACTTAAAATTTTCTAATTCTATTTGCGTCAGCATTACTATACATTTCCTATCCTAAAATTTGTTGTGCGAGTTTAAATCTAGTTATTACCTTAACCTTACTACTTGTAGCATATCTTACAGCATCAAGATATTCTTGGTTTACTAGCAATTGCTCAAAGTTATCTTGAATCCTTTTTTTGTTGCTTTGCAGGAAATCATCACTGTTGATTGAGAAAAAATAGGAGACAGATTCAAAAATAGCGATATTTATTCTTCCTCTTCTATTTGGTGCAGGTAGCCGGAAGTTTCTCTTGCCAAAAAAGTCAAAGCTCAAATCCATAACTCTCTTTTTTCAATTACATCACTATCTTGTACTTCAATATCCATTTGTTTTTACTCCTGTTGTTGGCTGAATATACGCGATATCTTTGGGACTTGCAGTGGATCTTAAAGCACCTAACAATTTGATTATGACATCTCCTCGTTGCTGAGAATGCCCTTCTGTTACATCCGCTACAGCCGACGCTAAGCTCTTGTCAAATCCCTAACTTGGAGAGCGAGAATAATCAATTGAATTCGTCTTGGGTTAATATTTTGCCTTGCCCGTTGCCGTCTACTTTCATTTTTTTGATCGTAATGGTGATTCTACCTATCAGCCATTTAAAGGGAGCAAGCGGGTTATTTAAGGGCGGTGAGCGCAGCGAGCCTGCCCTTAAATCAGGGAATTCGAGATTTCTAGGGTTTTCAGCATTCGCCTGATAAAAAGTGTGGTGTTTACAACCGTGCATCGGACTTCTGTATTAAGCTATAGATAAGAACTCTAAAAGCCAAAACCCATGATTCTACCTGGAGCAACTGTTCGCATCAAGAATCCTGCAGATACTTATTATCGCTATGAAGGACTCGTACAACGAGTGAGTGATGGTAAGGTAGCCGTTCTGTTTGAAGGTGGGAACTGGGATAAATTAGTCACCTTTCGCCTGTCAGAATTAGAACTGGTAGAAACCACAGCCGGACGGAAAAAAGGAAAATAGATTTGTTGGTTAGTGGTTGGTGATTAGTTATCCAACTAACAACTGTACGGGCGGGTTTGCCAGTTGATTTTTACTCACAAGTTACTAAATTAAACCCGCTAACAACTGTACGGGCGGGTTTGCCAGTTGATTTTTACTCACAAGTTACTAAATTAAACCCGCCCCTACTATGCGTCTCCCATTACCACAGTTTTCCAGTCGCGATCGGCACCCCAAGCACATTGCGGAGGTAATTGAAACCACGAGTTGTGAATTTTTAGCCCAGTGTTTGGAACCGGAAGACTTAAGTTTTCCGCCAATGCCCCCGTTTGGCAGTTGGGTTTGTTCTGTGGATGAAGAGTCAGGCAATCAAATTTATGCAGTTGTGTATAATGCGACGACAATGCCCATAGACTCAGTACATCGGGCAGTGGCATTGGGTTTGTCCTTACAGGACTTGCGAGAGGA
Source organism: uncultured Scytonema sp. (assembly GCA_937873135.1). Lineage (GTDB taxonomy): Bacteria > Cyanobacteriota > Cyanobacteriia > Cyanobacteriales > Nostocaceae > Rhizonema. The sequence goes on from CALMVQ010000268.1 coordinate 16,799, forward strand.
ACAACCTCAAATCTTTGCCATGCTCAAAACAGAATTCCGTGCAGCGATTGTCGGATTTCTTCCACCATCAGATGCTATGCTGAATAACAATCGGGTGTATCAATACCTGCCTCCGCGTCCGCCGCAAATTCACCAAGCAGTTCACTCCTGCGAAGCAGAAGCGATCATTCAATTTACTGAGGAGCTAGATTTTTTGCGGACACTTTTGTCAGTAACAGGTGCACCAGGGGATTCTTTGACCGCAGCAGCCATTCGACAGGTGTACCAGTTACGCAAAGCTGACAGACAATGGCTGATCAAGGCCGGACGCTCTATAAGTGTACTGCTTAAAGACGACTATGATCGCTTACGGTTTATTTTAAGTCAAATCCACCCATAGGTAGTTAGTCCTGGACCATCTTTAAGGTAGTCTAGGCGATGTTTTTTGATTTTTCATCGGGGCGGCTTTTGTAGTTGTGTTGATGAGAGTGATTACCTTGGGCGATACGGATGTGCGCCGTTGCAACGCATCGCAGCATGACCATAGCTTCTCCAAGTCCTACCTATGGAACTGATATCACAACTTCTGGCTCTAGAGCCTACCTCCCAAGTTCTTGGCAAAGAACCCGTTGCTCCTCTGGTTATTCTACTGTTAGTCATATTCATCGTACCTATCCTGTTTGAACGGATACGCCTACCGGGATCAGTGGGTTTGTTAGCCGCAGGGGTAATATTTGGTCCTCACGGTTGGAATCTTTTACATCAATCTCCCCTAATCACCCTGCTCTCAGAGATTGGGTTAGTTTACTTGATGTTTGTAGCAGGGCTAGAAGTTGATATTCAGCAGTTCCACCGGATCAGAAATCGCTCTTTGGGGTTTGGGATCTTTACCTTCTTTGTTCCCCTATTATTGGGAATTTTTTTAGGACGAATTTTTCACTTTAACTGGAATGCGGCGATATTAATCGGCTCGTTATTGGCTTCGTATACCGTCTTAGCGTATCCCATCATTAATCGCTTAGGAGTCATAAATAACGAAGCTGTTAATGTGACAATTGGAGCAAGTACATTTACTGACGTTGGCGCATTGCTGGTATTAGCTGTTTGTATCGCCCTTCATACCAAAATTTACGGTTTTTGGCAGCTTATTAGGTTATTTAATTGGTTAATTATCTATTCGCTCGTTATTCTTATAGGTTTTTATTGGGCAGGTAGAGAATTTTTCAGACGATCTGGAGACGATGAGGGAAACCAGTTTTTATTTGTGCTGCTTTCCGTGTTTCTTACTGCTGTGGGAGCTCAATTGATCGGAGTCGAAAAAATTCTTGGAGCTTTTTTAGCAGGTTTAGCAGTAAACGAAGCTGTAGGAGAAGGACAAGTTAAAGAAAAGGTGATGTTCGTTGGGAATGTTGTGTTTATTCCCATCTTCTTTGTTAATCTAGGCTTATCAATCGATCTAAGCGCTTTTGTCAAAAACATTGACACCCTTAAGTTAACACTGTTCATTGTCTTCAGTTTACTTGTCAGTAAATTTATAGCAGCTTTATTAGCTAAACTATTTTATCGCTACAACTGGCGGGAAATCCTGACGATGTGGTCGCTGTCTTTACCCCAGGTAAATGTCACTTTAGCAGCAACATTAGTGGGATATCGCTCAGGTTTACTCAATACAGAGGTCTTCAACAGTATTATTGTCTTAATGTTTGTAACTTCAGGCTTGGGACCGTTAATTACTAGTAAAGTTGCCGTAGGTTTAACAACATTAACAGTAAAGGAAGAAAGGTCAACAACCCCACCTTACCAAAAACCAGAACAAAGAGATAGTCCTGTTACGATAGTCGTGCCTGTATATAACCCGCAAACGCAGCAATATTTGATTGAAATGGCAGCTTTATTGGCGCGGCAGGCACATGGCAGGATTATACCGTTAGCGATCGCAACTGCTTTTGCTCACATGGATGCACCTCAGTTAGACGCATCTGTACAACGGAGCGAACGGTTACTAGCGAAAGCTAAGGCGTTGAGTCGAGTCTTGGGTGTGGAAGCAGAACCACTACTGCGAATTGATGATGCCTTCGCTCAAGGAATTAGCAGAGCTTCTAGAGAACAAAATGCCAGTTTGATTGTGATGGGTTGGGGTAAACGCAATGGGTTAAGAGCGCGGTTATTTGGAAATGTCATTGATAACGTGATCTGGGCATCCCATTGCCCGGTAGCAGTGACGCGGCTTGTAGAATCACCAAAAAAAATTCAGCGCATTTTGGTTCCTATCGAAAACTTAATGGCACCGTCATTGCAACCCGTGTACTTTGCTCAGATTTTAGGAGAGGCAAATCAAGCACTAGTAACCGTGCTAAATGTGTGTGAGCGCCGTACTAGTTCGAGCAAAATTGCTTGGAGGCGATCGCAACTCTCCCTAATTGTGTCGAGATTAGCTATGCCAAATCCACCAGAAATTCAAATCATCGCCCATGAAAATGTGGCTCAAGCAATTTTGCAAGCTGCGCGATTATACGACTTAGTCGTACTACCTTTTCTCAGTAATCGCACAAGTCCTGGAGGGTTGGCTATTAGTGATGTCACAACCGAATTAGCTCGACAACTCACCTGCTCTATTGTCATGTTGGGAGAACCCCAACGTACACCCACACCCGCCGTTATGGCAACTGAAGTTGCTAATACTGTAGCGACAATGTCAGAGGGAATTACTTAAGCGCTCTCCTATAGCGCATATATTATTGAGATTTTTACGGAAAAACTTCATATACTTAAAGTTTCTGTAAATTCTTAGCAAAGAACCTTAAACAGGTAGATGATGTTTGTTAATTTGCTAATTGAATTGTAAAGAAAAAAAACATGACAAAAACATGGGCAAAAATGGCTTACCGACGTTTTTTTTGGCCTTATAAGCTGAGCTTTCATGTTTAACTCTGTGTTATGAAAGAGTACAGTAGACCGTGCAGGTAGCTAAGTATAAGCTAAATCACAGCTGCAAATATTTGTAAATAACTGGGAAATTATGAGAATTTTGGTAACTGGTGGCGCTGGATTTATTGGTTCCCATCTGATTGATAGACTCATAGCAGATGGAAACGAAGTTATTTGCTTAGATAACTTCTACACAGGACACAAACGTAACATTCTGAAGTGGATAGAGAATCCTTACTTTGAGCTGATCCGCCATGACATCACCGAACCAATTCGGTTAGAAGTCGATCAAATCTACCACATGGCTTGTCCTGCTTCTCCGGTGCATTACCAGTACAACCCAGTTAAAACTGTAAAAACGAGCGTTATGGGAACGCTGAATATGTTGGGGTTAGCTAAGCGTGTGAAAGCGCGTTTTTTATTAGCTTCCACAAGTGAGGTCTACGGCGATCCGGAAGTGCATCCTCAAACTGAAGAGTACTGGGGTAATGTCAACCCTATTGGCTTGAGGTCATGCTACGACGAAGGCAAACGAATTGCCGAAACACTGGCGTTTGATTATTACAGGCAAAATAAAGTCGATATTCGAGTAGCCCGGATTTTTAACACTTATGGACCGCGAATGTTAGAAAACGATGGTCGAGTCGTGAGCAACTTGATCGTTCAATCACTCCAAGGTATTCCTCTAACAGTCTACGGAGATGGTTCCCAAACTCGAAGTTTTTGCTACGCGACAGACCTAGTGGAAGGACTGATGCGACTGATGAATGGTGACTACATTGGTCCTGTGAATTTAGGTAATCCTGATGAGTACACGATTTTAGAACTAGCTCAGTCAGTGCAAAATCTAGTGAACCCTGATGCACAGATTAAATTTGAACCTTTGCCCTCTGACGATCCACGCCGCCGTCGTCCGGATATTAGTAAAGCCAAAACTTGGTTAAATTGGGAACCTACCATTCCTCTGCAAGAGGGGTTAAAACTGACTGTAGAAGACTTCCGCTCTCGGATGAATAAGTAGTTAATGGTTAGTAGGGGCGGGTTTAATTTAGTCACTTGTGAGTAAAAACGAACAATCCTGGCAAACCCGCCCCTACATCAACCAACAATTAGCAACTCTCAATTAACTAGGTGAAGAATAACTCCAAGGAAAACGAGGAATAAAACAAAATGCGTGTTTGCGTCATTGGTACTGGTTACGTTGGTTTAGTAACGGGAGCTTGTTTGGCTCATATTGGGCATGACGTTATTTGTGTAGATAACAACGAAGAAAAAGTCAAGATGATGAAGTCCGGGCAGTCTCCGATTTTTGAGCCGGGACTCTCAGACATCATGCAATCTGCTATTAGTACAGGGAAAATTCAATTCACGACTGATACTGGTGCAGGAGTCGCTCATGGAGATGTTTTGTTTATCGCTGTAGGAACGCCGCCTTTACCTAACGGTGAGAGTGATACTCGTTACGTAGAAGCTGTTGCTCGGAGCATTGGTGCTCATTTAGACGGTGGATATAAAGTGATTGTCAATAAATCTACCGTGCCAATCGGTTCTGGGGATTGGGTGCGGATGATTGTTTTAGATGGCATTGCCGAACGCCAAAAAGTTCTGGTGCCAGCAGGTGGAGTGCCAAGTGAAGAGACATTGCCAGAGATTGCAGCTAAGTTTGATGTCGTTAGCAATCCAGAGTTTTTACGGGAAGGTTCAGCAGTATATGATACATTTAATCCAGATCGCATTGTTTTAGGAGGCAACAATCCAAAAGCGATCGCCATGATGCGGGAACTGTACGCCCCCATTGTCGAGCGCAAATTCTCGGTTGACCAATCTTTACCGCCAGTGCCAATTCTGGCAACGGATCTCAGTTCGGCAGAAATGATTAAATACGCGGCTAATGCCTTTTTGGCAACTAAGATTAGTTTTATTAACGAAGTTGCTAACATTTGCGATCGCGTTGGTGCTGACGTGACTCAAGTCGCTAAAGGTATCGGTTTAGACACACGTATTGGAAATAAATTTTTAAACGCGGGAATCGGTTGGGGTGGTTCGTGCTTCCCCAAAGACGTTTCTGCACTCATTCACACGGCTGATGACTACGGTTATGAAGCCCAATTACTCAAAGCTGCTGTTAGTGTCAACGAACGCCAGCGCCTCATTGCTGTTGAAAAACTCCAGCAAGTTCTGAAAATCCTCAAAGGCAAAACCGTAGGATTACTAGGTTTAACATTCAAACCTGATACCGATGATATGCGCGATGCCCCAGCCCTTAATTTGATTGAGCATTTGAACAGATTGGGAGCAAAAGTTAAAGCATACGATCCCATAGTTTCCCAAACAGGTATGCGTCACGGACTTTCTGGTGTGCAGGTAGAAACTGATGCCGAAAGACTTGCAGACGGTTGTGATGCTTTGGTACTCGTGACTGAATGGCAACAGTTTAGCAATCTCGACTACGGCAAAATGGCAAAGTTGATGCTCCACCCCGTAATTATTGACGGTCGCAATTTCCTTGATCCCGAAACAATGGTACGCGCTGGCTTCCAATACGTGGGTGTCGGGCGTTAGTACGGGCAGGTTTACCGGATCACTGACAAGGCGATAAATCAATCGATAAAACCTGCCCCTACGACACTATTTGCCGGGCTGCTGCGTGCCAAATTAGACCAGCAACAATCAGTGCTATGCCTACTTGCCAAATGAATGGTTCTACCCAAAAGGCTAAGAATAGACAAGCTGCTAAACCAAGAAGTGATAACCATTTGGGATAAAGCCTTTCAAATGGTGGTAGGTAAATAGCAGCCAAGTTAGTAATTGCGTAATAAATTAAAACGGTAAAGGCACTGAACGACCAAGTGGTTTTGACATTACCAGTCGAGACTAAAAGAGCGATCGCAATGCCGATAGCGATAGTCGCTGATACTGGAGTCGTGCCTGAATGATTTACTAGAGCAAAAATTCTCGGCATATCGCGTCGTCGTCCCATTGCTAGCAGTACGCGGGATAAGCCCAAGATCAGGTTAAGGAGTACCCCCAGCATAGCAGTGATCGCACCAATTGCTAATATCTGCGACCCTCCCATAAAACTAAACTTGCCAGCGACCACTTGCAAAGGTGCCGTCTGTCCGACAGTACCTAACTTGCCCAGAACTTCTGCCCCTACGGCTCCAACCGCAACCAGTGCTACTGCTGTATAAAGCACCATTGTCAGTACCATCGTCACAACAATCGCTCTAGGAATTGTTCGATGCGGTTCCTTCGCTTCTTCGCCCAAGGTAGCAATGCGACCATAGCCAGTATACGCCACAAACATCAAAGCACTGGCATGGAGTACTGTTCCTATAGAGCCTTGGAAAAAAGGCGTGAGATTGTTAAGACCATTTGTGATGGCTGTTGGTGTCCCAGCAATGATAAAAAAAACTAAAGATAATAGTGAAATCGATACGATTGTAATATTAATGACGTTAGAGCGGCGAATTCCACTTAAAACGATAGCTGTGAGGATAACCACAGAGGTTAAAGCTACAGGTATAAGCAAACCACGTCCACCCATACCTGTAGCATTGAGAAAGTAGCCAGCAAAACCCAAAGCAGCGGTAGCAGCCGAGGCAGTTTTAGCTAACAAAAACATCCATCCTGCGGTGAAACCAAGCCAAGAATTCAGGTATTTATAGCCATACTCATAAGAACCTCCACTCACAGGATGATTAGCTGCTAGTTGGGCACTATTAAGCCCGTTGCAGGTGGCTACCAACGCCCCAATGATCACAGCTAAAATCACCGATGTACCAGCAATTCCAGCCGCAATACCAATGCTGACAAACAAGCCAGTACCAATAATCGAACCGAGTCCCATTACAGTTGCACCCACAACTCCCAACTCGCGTCGCAGTTGTGGTGATGAATTTGTTCGTGACACCCATGTCTCCTTGTAGATGAGAGCCCTATTAAAGACTGGAAATGTTACAGCGCATATTCAGCACTTAAAAATAACCAACTTTAATGCTTCAATAGATATCACAGAAAAGGTTTATTTGATTAAGTATTAACACTGATTTCTGATTTTTTTGTTTTGGTGCTTGAATAGTAAGTACCAAAAGAAAAAATTGCAATATTTACATATTACAAAACAAAGTGCGCGTGGGTGATTTATATCACTCAAGGATTTTTGGGAATTCGTTCGATCTCGGCATAGCCGCTGAAAATTAACTTTTCACCATCGGTTTCTAGACGGTTAAGCCGCATCTTCACTCCATCCAAGTCAAAACGATCTAAATCGACCATATTATTCAAAGCTTCCACCAATGCTAGACTCAGATTTTGCGAGATTTCCTTTTGTGCTTCTGGAACTGAATCGAGTTCGATTTGGGGGTTTGTGAATGACATCCGTCGTCGCCGTTCAATGCCTATTGTCAGAATCACGTTTAGCGGTACGAGTTCGCCATTGTTTAAATCTGCTTTTGCCGAAATCCGCTGTCGATTATGAGGTAAGAGTTGCACCTGGATTTCAGTAAAGGACACTGGTTTACCACCAGATATTTCTGTTAATGCTGGTGTGGTGAGATTTTCCAGGTGCTTTCTCACTAATTCGGCTTTAAAAGCTTGATTGATGCCTGTTTCTGATAGAACAACTTGGGCGATCGCTTGAGTTGGTTGCTTCAGACGCAGTTTACCGCTTAAAACTGAGCCAAAATCAATGGCAACAGCATCAGTTTCGATAAAAATCTCCTCAGCAGCGAAATCTCTACGGATAACTAAGCCACGACCAGTCATTTTAAAGCTATCAATGCTACCTTGCAAAAGTTTGCTGGAGGGATAGCAGCGAACAGAGACTTCCACAGACTCGCTTTTGGTGAACATGTGGCGAATCGTTTGGCTGGCAACGGTGTTGAGCATTCGCTCTCCCCAGTCTGTGCCTTTGGGATCAGTTAAACCAGTAAGTCCACCTAACATCTCAGTTTAAAAGTATAGAACTTCTTTATCTTTTTGTAACAAATTGTCAACAAATCAGCAACTATCTGGCGATTGATTGTGCTGATAGTCGTCAGTCTTCTCTCACCCAAAATTCCCCTGGAAAGCGGAGCAAAGTTATAGCGATATTCCGTAGCATCAATCATAAAGCTAGCTCACATACCTGAGATAGAGGCTGATAAGGCGAGCTATTACTTAAGCGTGGAGAAACTCTCCCTCAAGGTGGGTGTAAACCGAGATGGTAACTTGTTATCTTAAATAGTACTTACACGAAATAATCTAATCCTAAATAAATTTTAGCTAGTTAAGTAGTGTTTACAGGTAAAGGCGATGAGTTCCTCAAACAAAGAATCTCTAAATGGAAAAGGTGCCGTAAATCAGTATCGAGAACTGGATGAAGGGGTCGCAACTTATAATAAATATGCATCTCCGAATACAACCTCAACAGTAGTAAGAGTTGAACCGCCTTCCAAACCTGCCGAGAAGTCTGAGGATGAGGCAAAAGCAGAAGAGCGATTGCAGCCAGAGGAAGAGACAAAGGAATCTAAGCCTAAAAACAAGAACCGTAAAAAGTTCATTTTCTTGGGTTTGGGTGCACTGGCAATTGTTGGTTCTGTTTTTGGTGTTCACTGGTGGCAGTACGCCTCTACTCACGAGACTACAGACGACGCCTATGTGACGGCGGACATCCATCCTGTAAGTAGCCGGGTGAATGGTACAGTCACTAAAGTGCTGGTTAATGATAACCAATATGTACAAGCCGGACAACAAGTAGTAGCACTCGATCCTCGCGATTATCAGGTACAAGTCCTCCAAGCAAAAGCTTCTTTGGAGTCGGCGCAACGTCAGGCTAGTGCAGCATTGTCTCAGATTGAACAGGCATCTCAAACTGCGTTAGGCAATACGCAGGAGGCACAGGGTAATGTTGGTAGTGCTAAAGCATCAATTTCCACTGCGATCGCAGCAGTCAAGGCAGCCCAGGCAGCAGTTCCTGTTGCTCAAGCACAAGTAGCTCAGGCAGATGCCAATCTTACTAAGGCACAATCTGATTACAAAAGCTATAACACCTTATACAGTCAAGGTGCAATTCCACTTCAGCAACTGAATGCTTACAAAGCCACATATCAAGTTGACGTAGCTCAGAAAAGTTCTGCATTGCAACAAGTTGCCCAAGCTCAAGCTAACTTGGCACAAGCCCAAGAGAATGTGACTAAAGTCCAAGCACAGTTCGCAGCATCTCAAGGTGGACTGCAACAGGCAAAAGCCACAGGGGTTCAAACTAAAGTGTACCAAGCTCAATATCAAGCGGCATTAGGAGCGATCGCCCAATCCACAGCCAATCTTAAAAATGCAGAATTGCAATTATCTTACACAAATATTTACGCTTCTGCTCCAGGTCAAGTAGGTAACAAGACTGCACAAGTCGGACAACGGGTGCAACCAGGTACTCCCTTAATGGCGATTTCTCAGAACGATGATTGGATAATCGCTAACTATAAAGAAACCCAACTTGCACATATGCGGATTGGGCAGAAGGTAGAAGTTCATGTTGATTCCATACCTGGACATACTTTCATTGGCCATGTCAATAGCCTGTCCCCAGGAACAGGTGCGACATATGCTTTGCTACCCTCTGACAACGCCACCGGTAACTTCACTAAGATCGTGCAGCGTGTTCCGCTTAAGATTGTCTTTGACCCTCAAAGTATCCGAGGATATGAATCGCGGATTGTCCCCGGTCTATCAGTTGAGACAAGCGTAGTTGTAAAATAACAAGTCAGTTTCCCATGATGCCTTTAGCACTTACACATCCTTAAACCTCCGCCAGAAATTACATCCGTAGAAATTGAAACTCCAGCTTTATAAAATAATCGCAGACATAAATGCTATCCATTTGACAATTTGTTTCTCATGCTACTTTGCTCTAGACCTCTCCAGAAATGATGTAGGGGCAAACAGTCGTTCGCCCCTACCAAGGGTTTCAACGAACGCATAATTAATTTTCGGATATATCTTATGCATTTGCACTTTTGCTATTTTAGCACGGGATAGAACACCTGTAAATCCATGAGTTCAAGATCAGAATTATATTCGGCTGCGGCCATAGTACTCTTATTATCAGCATTTAACACTCTATAACTGTATGACTTATAAAAACTAAAGTGATGTTACCCGTGTCTACAAAATTCATGAGCATAGTTAACTACTGAAGGCGGATACTTGCAGGCTGGTTGTAGTTCACTTAACATTTCTAATGTAAATTAGTATTGTTTATATATGACAAAGCTTTATGTGAAATTTAACTATTCTCTCAGGAAAATTAATTAGAGCATTTTTGAAGACTGAATGCTGTTAAACAGAAAGAGGGATTATTATGTCATCAGGTTGAGCGAACTGAAAGATGAGTAGAGATTTGTAAATATACTTCTTTAAACTGAAGCGATTTAGATAACTGACTATAGTAAATTTACCATTATTTCTTTAGTACTTAAAGATACTTGTCTAGTAAGTAATTTTAATTGAGCGGCAAAAATTTTAATATAAAATATCATCAATTTACTTTATAAGCAAGCCTTTATAGCTCTCGATTAATTTGATTCTTAAATATTGTTAGGCTTTGCTAATAAAATTTCTAATTATTCAAAAAAATTTCAAAAGAGCTAAGAGCCGCTTTTGATAAAGATTTTGCTGTGAAAAATTGAGTGGAAATTCGAGGAACTTTTCCAAAATTCCTATAAAATTCTGATCCCCATGCATAGTAGTTCGTGCTAATCTGTTGCAGTTACAAGCAAAAAGTGAACGCAGAACGAGTTTTACTTTATGAGAAACGTACTATTCTGTAGCAAAAAAACCTGCAATTTAGCACATCTCAGTTCTTCAGTCGCTTTACAATCGGACGCATGAATCAAAGACATTTTTGGACTGTTGTAGTGTTTGCTACTATTTTGGGGATTCCGTCAATTGGTCGTGCCCAAACTACCAAAAAATCGGCTCCAAACTCACCATCTTTGCCTGCTAATGATGTTGTGAAAGTCGGAGAGTACCAATCGCCAGTAGAAAACCAAGCAGAAAAACGTGCCTCAGATGCTGCTGTGATTACCAAAGTTATCACTCATGACCAGGCAGGTCATCAAGCGGCAACTCTATATGTCCACAATACTCCTGTTCTTACCTTTTTAGGGAAACAACCTGTTGCCACAACAGCAACCAAAGTTGGTGTAGTTGGCAATATTGAAAGTCCCACAAAGGCGGCAGCAACTGAGAAAATTGCGGATACCTACACCCAGACTAGCGCATCTATTGATGACCCGGTGCAGAGGGCTACAGTAGTAGCAGTCAGGATCAACCAGCTAAAGCGTGACAATGTAGATGCAAGTAAGATTACGGTAAGTTGGACAGCAGATCAGCAAAAAAGTCAATCAAATAACGGTCGATATATCATCAAAGTCAATGGTGAAGACCTTGTTGAGATTAATCATCAGACACAACTTTCAGAAACAACAAACGATCCCGCAGAAGACGCATTAAAAGCAACTAATCGTTTGCGGAAACTCATAGGTAACGTATCTCCACTCAGCAAGATTACCGATTCACCACTACGATTACCCAAGTTGCCACAAGAATTCTCCATCGGACCCGTGCGAATCAGTCTTAAAGGGATGGCTTCTTGGTACGGCTACGATGGTTCAGGAAGTAGAACAGCCGGAGGCGAAAGATATAATCCAGAAGGAATGACAGCAGCTCATCGCAGCTTGCCTCTGGGGACACGAGTCCGCGTTACCAATACTCATAATGGTAGATCTGTGGTAGTGCGAATTAATGACCGGGGACCATATGCTCGGGGCAGAGTTATTGACCTTTCTGCTGCTGCTGCAAGGATTTTAGGAATGATGGGCAGCGGCGTAGCCCCAGTACGTATAGATGTTTTAGGAAGGTAAAAACAACTTTACAGCAACAAACGTCATTTACTTCTACTGCTCTATAGTCAGGATCGGCCGTCCTACTCACCTCTAAACTGCTTGTCTATTAAATTTATAACAAGCATCATCAACCTCTATACCTTAGTACAAGCGACGAAAAGGCTCTGACATTTCTGCAATGCAATTCTGACAGATGCGAGCAACAGCAGATCTTTCGCATTCCTGTCTACCTATATATGGATGCACATAATATAGAAAAGCCGTGCAAGCAGATAACCTGCCGTCGAGGACTTTTCAAGAGAATACGCTCTACTTGTTTACAGGTGTACTCAATTCACTAAAACACTGCTTCACATTCTTCCCAAATTATAACGAAGGAGGAAGTGAAGTCTGTTCTGTCTATAGGCTGATAAAACTGAATCAAAATCAGGTGAGTTTTGCATGAGATGTGACAATCTTGTGTGAAGATAAAATGATTAAACCTCATTGCGGGTATGGCAACTTAAATGAGAGCCTAAATTGCTTCAATGAGGGTTAATCAACACTGGTCGTTTGGCTAACAAACACTAAGAAACACTCACTTATGTTGCTAAGCAGCAAAACCACCTTAAAACTTAATCAGGTCCAGAACAGTTTGTTAGCCAGACATGCAGGAACGGCTCGACACGCTTATAATTGGGTGCTGGGGTTGTGCAAACAAATTCTCAAGATAGTTGTTAGTATAAATTTGTACTTAAAGCACATAGCTAACTTGTTCGCAGGTGAAGTTTTTGAGGGTGTGAAAACCTATAAAAAGTATAATAAAATACTAGCTCAACTTCAGTGTTTTCACCGTCACAAACACATCAGTTCGGCAAACTTGAAAAAGACTCAGATGGCGACGACAAGGTTGACTCGTGAGATAGTTAATATTTGTCAAGATGCTGGCGACAGAATCACGACTTATGTCGCTAATAATAGCGGGATCAGGGTTGAGGTTTGTCGCAGCTCGAGAATGACGAATCATTGCAAACGAGTTAAAGCGATCACAAATCTGTGTTTTGGTCAGTGTCGCATACGCAGTAGCAAGTTTGTTGTCAAGGATAAATTCGCTCCGAGTCACAAAACTTGCTGCAAAGTGGAAAGCAGTGAAAAAATCCTTTTCTTTGTCAGAGCGAACTTATTACTGCCTACAGTGTGGTATTAAAATTGATGGAGACTGAAATGCTTCTATCAATAAGGAAAGGGTAGTTCAGATTGACTGTAACATCCTGCAAGTTAGGTTAGTGCCGTCACTCCCTTTGAAGCAGGAACAAATGTGAGCAATTTGACCGCGTTTTCAGAATCGGATGGCTGTTGAGACACTTGTGGAACAGAAGCTAGGTGTGAATATTAATATGAATATTGGCGATCGCGTCCGTGTTAAAGAATCTGTCATGGTTTATCATCATCCTGATCATCGTGGTAAGGCTTTTGACCTCAAAGGATCGGAAGGTGAAGTGATAGGCATTGTCAACCAATGGCACGGTAAACCTGTTAGCGCTAACTTACCGTTTCAGGTACGTTTTAGTAAAAAATTTAAAGCCCACTTGCGCGAAAGTGAGCTAGAAACAGTTTAAATTACTTATTTACGACGAAAAAACTGGAAAAAATTGATTTCGCCGCGCATTCTTTCCATATCTTGACGATTGCTCTGTGCTGTTGAATGGTACCACTCACAATGCTGCTTAAACTCTGACCGCGTCTGAACCTCATGGTAAAACTGATGGGTCGTTTGATGAGTTACAAAAATTTCCTCAACTTCAGGTTGAGGGGATGGCATGATATGTGGTAAATCTCTAGACATAAATTAAGTTAGAAGTAGGATGTGGGGAGTAAAGAATAATTGGGAAGCTACTTACTTAAGTATTACGCAGTCAAATGCTAATGAGTTCTAACTCCCCAGTATTATTTAACTCCTCACTCCTCGTTCTAATTTAGAGCCAACCACGCAAGCGATACACAATAATCCCAACAAACTCTTTTAAAGCACCAGTAAATTGATAGAGATTTTCTACATCAGGTATTAAATTGAGAATTGCCGTTTTCGGGGTACGGGTAAGTTGTTGCAAGTCATCCTCACTTACAGAAAAATCAGTAGGTGTAGGAACGGCGTCAATACCCTGATGTTTAAAGATCAGGAGTGATCGCGGCATATGAATTGCCGAAGTAACTAATAACACACTTCGGATGCCACGGGAGGAGAGAATTTTCCGAACATTCACGGCATTTTCATATGTGTTCAAAGAGTTAGGATCTTGTATAATTGCATCAGGTGGTATACCAATCGAGGTAAGAATAGTGGCCATGTCCGCCGACTCCGATGGACCTTTGCCGTACCAATCGATACGACCACCACTTAGAATAATGACGGGAGCTTTTTTTTGGTTGTAAAGTTGGGCAGCATAAATGACGCGATTGCCGTGTTCGTTTAAGTCTACTGTTGGTCGTGGCGGCAAAGCTGGTTTAGTTGCACCACCCAAGACGACAATTGCTTCTGCCTCGGGAATTTGCGCCAGAGGAAGATTTTGCCATTCTAGTGTTCGTACCAACAACCGGGAAGTCCAGCTATTACTACTGAATAATAAGACAAAGAGTACTAAGGTAATTGCGATCGCTGTAGTTCTTGGTCTTTTCCATACCGTGACGAGTGCCACTAGTAAAATCACGCACGTTAATCCCAACGGATAAAAGAAGAGCGGTAATAACTTAGAGAGATATAAAAACATTTTAGTTATTTGTTGATAGTTAATTGTTAGTAGTCAGTTGTTAATTGTTGGGTGTTGGTTGTTGTTCTATTAACCGCTAACTACCAACCACTAACCACTAACAACTAAGCATTAACAAATATTACCTTCTCCAAAACCTAAAATTGATAGGTCCACGAGAACGACGATAACGACGGGTTTGTTTTCTTTTGCGCCGTTTGGTAGCACTTGTATCGACAAGTTCAGCTTCGACATCTTCTGTCGTTTCAGTTAATAACTGAGTTCTTGTTTCTTCCTTGCTTTTCCACCAAGCAATAGTCCAACCGCCGCCTAAACCAGCCATTGCACCCAAAAAGATACTCATAGCTGGTATATAACCTGAAAAGACAAAGCCAAGTAAGAAAAATAACCAGTATTTTACCCCAGCATCAATGCCTTCTGCAGAAGCTACAGTTTGAGACTGAGGACCAGTTTTACTTGTAGTTGTAAACCAGCCAACAGCTACACCACCCAATGTGCCTAAGAAAAGCGAGAGAGATGGTTCGTTTCCAGTCACGATTAAGACGAGTGTCAAAAATGACCCAAACAGCAGTTGAGTCATTAAGATTCCAGAAATGCCTGAGGTTTTATTTTGTGCCATAATGCAGTCCTGAGTGCTGAGTGCTGAGGAGCCAGCGCCTTGCTTTGTTTCCCAAAGTTGAGGCGAGGAGCGTTCCTGAGTAGAATAAGAGCGGAAGTTGGTCTGAGATCAGAAACAATTTTTCTGTTTCTAAAAATAAATTAGTCCAAAAGTTCTGTCAGCGGAGAGAATTCCTGTTGAAAGTGTCTCCCGCGCCTTGAAGACTTCAGGTGGCTTGTAACCGTTTTCAAGCATGAAGAAATGCACAACAGTTAAATGGACTTGAAGTTAAAAATAACATACTTAGCACTCAGTAACGCTCTTCGCCTCAACGGGAGCCAGTGCTGTTCAAGGGAGCGTCTGTGCTCTGTGAGAAGACGGACCACAGTGTACTCCTATATTGCGTTGGGGAACCAAACCCAGGCGCTAGCTCCCCAGGACTTCTTTTAATTGTGCCTCTTGTGGTTGAGTTGTATCCACAATTTTCACAAATGGTTTTTCTTTTTCCGTAAAAGGTTCAGCCTGTTGAATCTGTGAAGTGAGTAGATCGGCCGTAGCATCAGCGATGTCGCTAGTGCGGTTTTCCAACCGAGAAAGCAAAACTTCTGTTGGTGCCGTGCAGTAGATAATCTGAAGAGGAACTTGCGACTCCTTGGCTTGGGTGATCGCCGCCTCCCTTAGCAGAGTGCGATCATACTTAGCATCCAAAATCACGCTCATCCCAACACGGGATAACATCATCCCCAACTCCAACAGGCGTGCATAAGTTTTCTGCGTCATTTCCTCTGTATACAAATCATCCCCACCACGTTCTAACAGAGGAACTCCTGCCAAATGCTTCCGCACTGCATCCGAACGAAGGTGAATTGCTCCCAATTTACTAGCTAAGTACCGTGCCGTCGTACTCTTACCAGAACCCGACAATCCCGACATCAAAATCAATTCACCTTTGCGTGGTTTTGTATAATCCCAAGCCTGTTGGTAATAAGAGGCCGCAGTTTTTGCCGCCCCTTCCTTAACTGAGAAAGGCACACTAGGATCGTCTAACAAAAACGAATTAACCTTCGCTCTCACATATGCCTGACGACTCAAATACAAAGGAAGCACCTGCAAACCTTCCCAGTCTCCTGTTTGCTCCACGTAAGTATTCAAAAACGCATTACCCAAATCTTGACGATGGCGTGCTTCTAAATCCATTACCGTAAACGCTACATCGTACATGATATCAACAAAGCGAAACGGCTCATTAAACTCAATGCAGTCAAATAGTAAAATTTCATCCTTCCACAGACAGATATTTGCTAAGTGTAAGTCTCCATGACATTCTCGAATATAGTTCTTTTGTATTCGGCTAGCAAATAATTCTGGACGTTCTGCAAAAAAATTATCTGTATATCGCTTTGTTTCCTCATACTGTGCTTGTGTCTGAGGACCACCAATATACTTCATCGTTTGCTCGTAATTCTCATCAATTGAAGCACGAACTTGCGCTACTTCGCCAAAAGAGAGGATGTAATCATTCGTCTCAGTTTTATGAGCATGATATTCAGCGACAACTCGCCCTAACTCTGACATGTGCGAGTCGTTCAACTTACCTTGCTCAAACATGGTACTCAGCAACGCATTTTGAGGAAACTGAAGCATTTTGAGCGCATATTCTACGGCTTCTCCCGTTCCTCCCAGCTGGTACTGCTCCCCCACCTGAGTCACAGTACAAACCTCCAGATACAGTTTTGCTGCTCCCCGCTTATTTAAACGCAACTCTTCCTGGCAAAAATGTTGCCGTGATTGTAGCGTGGAAAAGTCCAAAAAGCCGAAATTTGCTGGCTTCTTTACCTTATAAGCATAATCCCCAGTCAACAACACATAAGAAATGTGCGTCTGAATTAATTGAATCGGCTCCAATACAGGGTGAGGATAAAATTCAGGCTGTAACATCTGCTCAATCAAAGCCGGAACAGAAACTACCATCTTTCTCCTTTATGCTCTTGGCGTATTAGCGGTTAAATAAAAAACCAGGGTTTTACGACCTGCAAATATCTACTTACTTCTAGGCAAAACTAGATAGAAGCGAACATCTGCTTTTGTAATCCCTGGTTTCCTCAGTAACTATAACAAACTTTAGGTAGCTTGTGATTCAGTTTCTGGTGCTGACTCAGTGTCTAATTCAATCACAGCTTCTGCCTCAACGCTTGTTGTAGACTGTAAAACTTTAACAACAATTTGGTCTGGTTCACTCAGAGCAGTTACACCTTCAGGCAAAACAAGTTGCTCGATCAGCAAAGTTTCTCCCACATGCATTTGGGACACATCTACCTCTATGACTTCTGGAATGTTTTCCGGCGAGCAACGCACCTGCAGTTGCATAATCTGGGTGTCTAAGACACCACCTTCTAGCTTCACACCCACCGCTTCTCCAACAAAATGTACGGGCACTTCCACATCAGTGTCACCATGACCTGCCACAGCAAAAAAGCTAAGGTGGTAAGGTGTCCCTTTTGCCGGATGAGTTTGAACCTCCCGCAACAAAGTTTTTCCCCGCCAAGAAATATCTGTAATTTTGAGATCGATCAAAGTGTTGTTCACAACATTTTTTTTCAGCAGGCGCTCAACAACTTTGCTATCCAGGGTAAGAGCAATTGACTCAGTCCCCTTATGACCGTACAAATTCGCGGGAATTTTTCCAGAACGGCGCAAAGCATTTGGCTTAGTGCCTTCTAGACGCTTTTGACATTCGATTGTGAGATCCATAGTAAGTTATTAGTTGTTAGTAGGGGCGGGTTTAATTGTATAACTCGTCGCGTGGAAACGAAAAATCTTGTGAAACCCGCCCGTACAGTTGTTAGGAGACAGCAGTTATTATTACTCATTTAGCAATAAAGCACGCTTTGGACCGTGGATGGGGTCTTCGACAATAATGGTTTGATCGCGGCTTGCTCCCAAGGAGACAATTGCGATCGGCACCTCTATCAATTCTGCTAAGAATTTTAGATAGTCTAGCGCTTGACTTGGTAACTCATTTAATGAGCGGCAATCACTAGTTGACTTGCGCCATCCCGGTAAACTTTTGTAGATAGGTTGACATCGTGCGAACTGACGGGCACTATTAGGGAAGTGTTCGCTGCGTTCCCCATCGATCTCGTAAGCAACACAAACTTTGATTTCCTCTAGTTCATCAAGGACATCAAGTTTAGTAATTGCTAGGCAGTCCATGCCGTTAATCCGAACGGCATAACGACCGATGACAGCATCAAACCAGCCGCAACGACGCTTGCGACCAGTGGTTGTACCAAATTCAGCACCACGCGAGCATAACACCTCTCCCAATTCCCCATCCAATTCTGTGGGAAATGGACCCTCGCCCACACGAGTTGTGTAAGCTTTTGCCACCCCAATCACCCGGTCTATCATTGTCGGGCCTAAACCCGTACCAACGCAAGCCCCTCCTGCCACTGGATTGGAAGAGGTGACATAAGGATAAGTACCGTGATCTAAGTCGAGGAGTGTACCCTGCGCTCCTTCAAACAAAATGTTCCGTCGTCGCCGAATTGCATCATATATTTTTAAAGAGGTATCGACAACATGAGGTCGCAAGCGTTCTGCATAGCCTAAATATTGCTCAATGACTGAGAACGGATCTAATGGCGGTAAATTGTAAAGCTTTTCTAGAATAACGTTCTTATAATTGATCGTCCATTCGAGCTGGTCACGCAATCCTTGTGTATCCATCAGGTCTAACATCCTGATCCCAATGCGCTCTGATTTATCAGCATAAGTTGGACCAATCCCTCGACCAGTCGTGCCAATTTTATGGTTTCCCCTGCGCTCCTCCGATGCTTGGTCAATTAATCGATGGTAAGGCATCGTTACGTGAGCGGTCTGAGAGATCAGCAAATTTCGAGTGGAAATACCAAGTTCTTCTATTTGGTCGAGTTCTGCAATCAATACTTGTGGATCGATAACTGTTCCACAACCTATAATACACTGAGTATCTGGATACAAAATACCAGAGGGGATTAGGTGCAGCTTAAAGGTCTGACCGTTTACGACAATAGTGTGCCCAGCATTTACACCCCCTTGGTAACGTACAACGACATCGGCGGAGCGGCTGAGTAAATCAGTTATCTTACCTTTTCCTTCATCGCCCCACTGGGCACCTATAACAATGACGTTCGCCAAGAGTTTATTTTATAAAGCTAAAGTTTCCACGAATTAAGATTATCTACATAATAAACAACTTTTGTCAAGTTAAATAGCTCGGGGAGTAGGGGAGAAAGGCAGCAAGCGACCTATTACAATGGGTTTCCCCGAAGTTCAGCTCACGCGGATGCCAGTGTTCTGACTTTTCTCTTGCACACAACCGACTCCTCCCCACGCCCAGATTTTTGCTAAGGTTAATAATAATTAATATTTTTTAGCGAAAAAACTACTATGACTTTGTACGCAGAACTACACAGGCATCTAGGGGGTTCAGTCGTACCCCGAGTTTTGTGGCGATACTTCCAACGCCATTCAACGGAGTTAATTGCTCGCTTTGCTGATTATCCTGAATTTGAAGAGTTTTACACGCGATCGCGCAATACTTTAGATGAGTATCTGGAGTTGCACACCCTTGTAGAAAGCGTGCAAACTGTGGATACTCTACCTTACTTTATCTATCGCCTGATCAGGGGTGCTTATATTTTTGAGAACTTGGCTTATTTGGAACTGCGCTACACTCCTTACTTACGAACACCAGAGCATCTCAGTCAATCACAGAGAATTGACAAGATGGCAGAAATTGTCGATGTTGTCGGCAGATCCAGCAAGTTACCAGAATATCCGATAGTCACTAGCCAAATACTCTGTATGCACTCGCGTTTACCTTATGAGGTGAACAAGGCAATTGTTGATTTAGCAGCGCAAAACAGGCATTACGTCTGTGCTATCGACATCGCTGGCGGAGATAGCCACTATGCCGATCGCATGGAAGAATGGATTGAGTTGTATGATTATGCGCGATCGCTCTTACTGAAGACTACAGGACATCTTTACGAGACAACAGCCGGTTGTTACCCCCAACTGTTACCTTATCTAATGCGGATCGGTCACGGCATCCAAATCCCTCTACTATATCCAGAGTTACTTAAAGATTTGGCTAAACGCAATCAGTGTTTGGAGGTTTGCCCGACAACATACCTAAAAACTGGGACTTTAGAGGATATACGTCAACTCAAGTTAGTGTTTGACCGTTGTTTTGATGCAGGAGTAGACATAGCGATTTGTACTGATAACGCCGGGTTACACAATATGCGTCTTCCCTTTGAGTATGAGAATCTCCTCACTCACGACATCATCAACTTTGAACAATTACAAGCCTGCCAGGATGCTGCCTTCCGTCATGCTTTTGCTTGGCCTTACGCTCAACGTCCAGCCTCTCTGTTAAATGGGTTACTGATTCCTCAACCTGCTGAAGCCTTAGCATGAGGAATTAAAAGGGGATAGGGGGGAGAAGAATTGCTTCCTTGTCCTCCTCGAACCAATCTCAACAAACGTGCTTAGAGTTCGCGCTACTGTCATAGACCTCGCACCTGCAAAGCTATAATGTCAAAAACTCTTTTGAATACCTGGCACTGCTCCCACAAAGTCAGTTGACCAGGGGAAGAGTGTTTTTGCTTAGTCTTTTTAACCTTATGACCAGCCAGCAGTCTACTTCCCCAATTCGACTTGCTGGCTGGTTTGGCAGATGGTTTATGTCTTTGGCAAAAACCTCGATATCGTCTAGCACACTCATCCAAAGTTTTGCCCAATTCTAGAAAAGCAGGATGCCATTGAGTTAAGCCATCATTAGTCAACCCGTCGTAACTACCGTAGTTACTAAAATCGTAGAACAAACTCTGCCGCATTTGAGCAGCTTTAGGATTGCTATGAATATAACGCAAGGTGTTTAATGCGCGTTGTTTATCCGTGGGAGGAAACCCATCACAAAAATACCGCTGTTCCCAGAAATGTCCAGTACGATTCAGCATTCTGTTGAAACACATTGCTGTGTACCAATTCAGGAAATGCATGATTTTGGGCAAATCTTCTGGTTGGGTAGGTTCGATTAGATAGTGGACGTGGTTCGACATGATACACAACGCATAAAGTTTGAAGCCGTGTTTGTCCAAAGCCTTCTTGATGGCATAAAGGAATACTTCGCGACATTCTCGTCTGGCAAGGTTAAACTCACGGTTGTTGCAGCGCACCGTAACGTGATAAGAGAATCCTGGTTGCAAATTTCGACTTTGACGAGCCATAAAATTACACTAAACTACTGTATGAGGGACGACAGGATACAAAAACTACCAGATGAAGATAGCTTGAAACAGTTGCCAGTTGAGTTAACGTAGAAGCATGATTTACGGACTCAAATTAGGACACTGGCATGGTCGCCAATCTTCAACATCCCCACCGCACTCCCCAAGAATACCTCGACTGGGAACCCCTCCAAAATATTCGCTACGAATACATCAATGGCGAAGTCTACGCCATGACGGGGGGAACCATTCCCCATAGCAAGATTGCCGTTAACCTGACGACTCTCCTGAGAAATCACTTGAGGGGTAGTGGCTGTAGTATTCTGAATAGTGATGCAAAAATTGGTATTACCACATTAGGACCTTTTGTTTACCCTGATGCCAGCGTCACCTGTGATTCTAGAGATCGTACCGCCCTCAAATTCGCCCTCTACCCCAGTCTCATCGCAGAAGTCCTTTCTCCTACAACTGAAGCTTACAGCGGTTTTCAGTTGAGTAGACTACAAATGTAGTAAGATAGAGAGCCAGT
>CALMVQ010000269.1 GCA_937873135.1 uncultured Scytonema sp.
TTTTGGTTTTCCATAAATAAATTTAGGGGCTTGAAACCGTTTTTTCTTTTTCTTTCTTTTCCCTTTTAACTTTTAAGTTTTGCCTTGTTCGGTAATGCCAGTATTATTGCTAACAATGGTGTTTTTTTCAATATTAAAGGCAATGATTATCGCTTAATTGTTCACGTTCGTTATTGTTGTGTTAAATCATATTAGCTGTGTTAACGCATCGGCTACGATAGAGGAAATCGGCTCTTAATCAAAGCATTAATTATGCTACGAGAAAATCTCAAGAAAGAAATAGACAAGCTAAATGAGGAGCAGCTCAAAAAGATTGCTGATTTCATTGCCTTCATTGAATTTCAGTCTAGGCAGATCGAATCGTCACATCCATTTTGGCAAAGGGTCACACCAACAGAACGGGTCAGAGAGTTCCGTGAGTGGGTTTCACAACTTCCTAAAAACAGTCCGAGTCTATCGGATGAAGCCATAAGCCGCGACACTATTTACGAAGAATGACTAGATACCTGCTTGATACCAATGTTGTTTTGCGTTTCTGCAACCCGAACGATGTACAACATCACCACGCAACAGACGCAGTATCTCGTTTACTCACACAGTTCAACGAATGTTTGCTAACGGCGCAAGTACTCGTTGAGCTTTGGGCTGTTGCCACACGACCAGTTGCAGTCAATGGCTTAGGGTGGACGGGAGAGCAAACGCGCAACACTATAGACCAACTTCTCAATCGCTTCCCTTTGCTAGAGGAATCCTCAGAGATTTTTCCAAATTGGTTAGATTTGGTTACAACTAGCAAAGTCATGGGCAAGCGTACTCATGATGCTCGGATTGTTGCAGTCATGCTTACACATGGGATTACACATCTTTTAACCTTCAACTCCAGCGATTTTGCGCTTACGCCAAGCATTACAATTGTGCGCCCACAAGACCTTGTCCAATCTTGATTTTTCATTGTCAATCATGGTACGCGAGAAACAAATGTTACTTTGAAATGTCATCTGGGAATACTAAAGCTAAATTACCAGAAGGGAAATTACTACACTTGAAAAACACTCACAACCGATAAATACAGTGGTTTTTAGTCCGGATGGTCAAATGATTGCTAGTGGGAGTGATGACTGTACAATAAAACTTTGGGACACTCAAAGACAGATAGAGATCGCTGAACTAAAGGGACATACCAAAGGAGTCACATCAGTATCCTTGAGCTCTGATGGTCAAAGTTTAGTAAGTGGTAGTAAAGATAAAACAATTACATTGTGGGAACGTTCGTCAGTGTAACGGACACCCGTGAACACTCTATACCTAGAAGTCCAATCTGTTAGCTGTAATTTAAGAAATAATTATCAAGCTATTCCCTTCTGTGTGTACAAGATTACCTATTTTTTCTTGGCTTTCTTGGCTCAGGAGCGGTTCAATAAATTAGGTATTTTTCTAGCGGTTCGGGAGTAATACATTCCGCAAGCAGCTTCGTCAACTTCCAACGTCTGTGCAAGAGCAAGCTACAAAGCCACAAAAGCGCGATCGCAAATTGTTAAAATAACTGAATGAAATGTTTTGCTCTAGGGAAGAAATTATTTGCTTCGACCTAATTCTCCATTACCGACAACCACATCTGCCGCGCCTAGCAGCTTCGGTTTAATGAGCAACCTTAAAAATCTACCATAATATGATCTATACGTGTTTTTATTTCTTGTAAAACTTACTATGCCTTTCGTTTCCAAGCTGCGTCCTTATTTTCTCGTAAGCTTATTCCTCAGCTTCCTGATAAGTGGAGTGCTGTTTTCAAGTAAATTCTCCAACGCTGCTACACCAACAGCAGTGACTCCAGTATCTAATATTTCCCTGACCAAAGGAGTGCGGAAAACAGTATTGAGCAATGGTTTAACAGTGCTCACCAAGGAAGTCCATACTGCACCAGTTGTGAGCGTGCAGGTATGGTATCGAGTTGGTTCGCGCAACGAGAAAGCGGGGGTAAATGGCATCTCCCACCAGCTAGAACATTTGATGTTTAAGGGTACCACTGACCGTCCGGTACAATTTGGGCGGTTGTTTAGTGCTTTAGGTAGTCAGTTTAATGCTTTTACCAGCTATGACGAAACCGCTTACTTTGGTACGGTGCAGCGTGACAAGTTGGAAGCACTGCTCACCTTAGAAGCTGATCGCATGGAAAGCGCTTTAGTTGGACCAGAGCAACTGACAAGTGAGAAGCGCGTGGTGATTTCAGAGTTGCAAGGATACGAAAATTCACCAGGCTACCGTCTCAGTCGGGCTGTTATGCGTGCTGCGTTTCCCAATCGACCCTATGGCTTACCTGTGGGAGGCACAAAAGCCGATGTGCAGAAATTCACGGTTGAACAGGTCCGTAACTACTACCAGACCTACTACAGTCCCAGTAATGCCACTTTGGTCGTGACAGGAGATTTTGCTACCGAACCTGTTCTGAAAACTATTCAACAAAATTTCGGGAAGCTCCAGAAACGTGGCAATGCGGCAACGGAGAAAGTCCCCGCTTCACCTGCGACATCTACGGTACCACAACCGCCCATTGTTCTGAAACAGCCAGGAAGTGCAGCACTACTGCAAGCCATTTATCCTCTGCCAAATGTTAATCATCCGGATGTACCTGCGATCGATTTGATGGATGGCATCCTCACAGGTGGACGGAGTTCCCGGCTTTACCAAGCTTTGGTAGAATCTGGACTGGCAAGTTCAGTTGGTGCTAATGCTTCAGAACTCATCGAACCGGGTTGGTACGAAATTAGCGCTACTGCTGCTCCAGGTAAAGAATTGTCAAAAATTGCTACTGTGCTGCAACAGGAACTAGATAAAGTGCAGCAACAACCAGTGACAACAGAAGAGTTGAACCGGGCGAAAACACAATTACAAGCCTCGTTTATACTTAGCAATCAAGACATTAGCTCTCAGGCAACTCAACTGGGTTACAACCAAACTGTGGCTGGAGATTATCGGTATAGTGAGCGATATCTAGATGCCATTTCTAAAGTCACAGCGGCAGATATACAGCGAGTAGCGAAAACTTACCTTAGTCCTGCCAAACAAACCATCGGCTTTTTTGAACCAACCCAACTTAATGGGAAACCAGGAACTTCTAATGCAGGTACTGGTCGCACTGCTGAAAACTTTAGCCCCGGTAAGCCTGTCGATCCAGCAGAACTTGCTAAATACCTCCCCCCGGCGACATCAACGACTGATTCCACCAAGCAATCGCTACCAGAGCAATTTACTCTTAACAATGGGTTGAAAGTTCTCCTAATAGCTGACCACAGCGTTCCCAGCATTAACCTCACTGGACAAATTAATGCTGGTACTGGATTTGACACAAATGCCAAAGCAGGGCTGGCGGCTCTTACTGCCGGTAACTTGATGAATGGGACGCGGACGCAGAATGCTCTGACTTTGGCGAAAACTTTAGAAGATCGAGGAGCTAGCTTGGGCTTCGCTGCTGGTCGTGAGGGAGTCACAGTTGGTGGACATGGGCTATCTGCCAATTTACCGATATTGATTCAAGACTTAGCAGATGTGATGCAAAATGCTACCTTCCCTGCCAACCAATTGGAACTTAGCCGTCAACGGGCGTTAACGGGTCTGAAAGTTCTGCTAGACGACCCTCGTGGACTGGGAAGACGGGTATTTCAACAAGTCATTTACCCGGAAAATCATCCGTTTCATAGCTTTCCCACAGAACAAAGTTTAAAAAGTATTACTCGTGACGATTTGCTTGGCTTCTATCAAGAACATTATCGACCGGATACAACAACAATCGCCCTTGTTGGCGACTTTGACCCAACTAAAGTCAAAGCATTGCTGAATCAGGCGTTCGATAAATGGCTTGCAAAAGGCAAGCCTCCCGTTCTCAATATCCCGCCTGTCTCATTACCGCAAGCGACAACACGCCAAGACAAAGTGATTCCCGGTAAGGCAGAGGCTGTGACCTACATCGGTTATAACGGTATTTCACGGAAAGACCCCCGTTTCTATGCTGCCTCAGTACTGAATCAAATTTTAGGTGGTGATACCTTGTCCAGTCGGTTGGGGACTGAGGTGCGCGATCGCCAAGGTCTGACTTACGGTATTTACAGTGCCTTTGCCGCCGGCATCTATCCTGGTCCGTTCTTGATCCAGATGCAAACTTCGCCAGGTGACGCCCAGAAGGCTATCACCAGCACCCTAGCTTTACTAAAGCAGTTTCGAGAGCAAGGAGTCACGGAGGCTGAGTTGAACACGGCAAAACGCGCAATTACCAACAGCTACCCTGTAGATTTAGCTGATCCTAGCGATGTGTCAAGTATCATTTTAAACAATTCTGTGTCTGGACTTTCTGCGTCGGAAATCCGAGATTTTCCCAAACGTATTAATGCTGTGACTATGGCTCAGGTACAGCAGGCAATTCAGGAGTTTATTCAACCTGATAAGCTGGTCATTGTTACAGCCGGTCCTGGAGAAGCTGTACAAAAAAGTGGGATCTAACTAATTGGATGAAGGATAAACTGTTTTTCTCCTTCATCCTGCCGGGTTTGCGTAAGTTTTCTTCACCCAATATCCTAATAGGTGGCTTTACTACTCCGCAAACCTTGCACCATTTTTCTACAGCTTTATCATCTCCGCCAAAATAAGATAGCAATTTGTATTGTTGGTTTTTCCCTGACCAGTTTTTCGAGTTCTTCTTTTTATGGTCTTTATACTTTCTCGTTTGCTTTATACTTTTTCCTATGAACACCATTTTTATCAACCCAAATAATCTGATTGACTACTATAGGCAACAAAATCAAAAGGTAAATGCTCGGAAACCACTGGCGTGAGAACTAAATATCCTTTAAATGTTAGGTCTGCTATTGCTTTTGTAGCAGCAATATCACCTTCATTTTCAGTGTGATTTAGCAAAAACCAACCCTCGAACTAGTTTAATGGTCCTATCAGCAAATAACGCTTTAAGGTTCGTATTTAAGTAAAACGAGCGCGGCAGGACTCGAACCTGCGACCATTTGCTTAGAAGGCAAATGCTCTATCCAGCTGAGCTACGCACCCAGATAAAAACATTGGCTCGAGAATAGAGTCAATCAAGAATAGTATACTTATTCTCACAGCAAATTGCAATCAAAAATTGCAATTCTTATCTTGATCGAGCTAAGATCCAAGTCGCTAGCAAATGGATGTGCCTTGTTAAGGCAGCCAAGAGCAATTAGATCTCCTATATTTAGGTAAGCCTTTGTGTTTCCTCCTCGGTTTAAAAACACGAGGAGGAAACACGTATCAGAGATTTTTAGGTGAGGAGTTATTTGCGAGTGTCATGTTTATTCTCAAACGGCAAGATGTTGAAATATCGACGATTGAACACCCAAAGCGGGAGCAGCAGGTACCGATCCTCCACTATCAGGGGCAAACTTTTAGATTGATCAGCATTTTTAAAGCTAACCAAGAAGAAGAAGCCAAAGCCTTGTGGAGAGAATTATCAGATAATCGAGGTAAAGCCTGCGTCTTGCTGGAGGAACCGGAAAGCTATAGCATTTGGGCGAAGATTCGTTTAGATCAGCTTGAGAGTGACACTGTTTCGGATCGCAATACAAAAGTTTTAACTCTTGGCAGTATTTTCTTACTACAGGCAGTATATGTGGACATTGAAGAATTTCTAGGGACTCGGCAAGCGGGATTATTTGAGAAAGACATTATGCATGTGTTGCAGCAGGGGCAATTTCCTCAAGCATCCTCACCAGATGCCGTCAAACACTTGCTCTTCATGAACTTGGTTGAGGCACCTCAAATACCGAAATGGCAAGAAAATCATGTCATGACTCTCTTACGAGAACTGCATCGGTTAGCAAAAGCTTATTTTGGCAATACCAACTTCGTCTATCAAGCAGTTGATCGATTACAGGATATGCCAGATGAAGAACGATTACTATTTAATAGTTGGCTAAATCAGTCTTCAGTGAGTAAACTGTGGCATTAGCACCACTGTAGTTTCTCCTAGCATAGAATTGTTACGGTCGCAGTACACTTAACTTGTTTCAAGGTACAGACAGATGCTCCTGACACAGTTCATAAGCTAAAAGACTGCTAGAGTGGATTTGACAGGGTGAATTTTTATGAGTAGCGTCTACAACAAGTCATACGGTCCTAAATCCATGTTCACCACTCAGAACATTATCTTAATTAGCATTGGTTGGGGTGTACTGGCACTTTTGTACTTTTTATTATTTAGTGCCAAAATCCCTAGTTCTAATGGTATAGAAAGACGTGCTGACTGGTATGTATTTGGGACAAATATTTTTGAAGCAGTAGCTTACTTGGGTGCAGGTATCTTATGCTTAAGAAATTGGCTCAGTCCGCAAATGGTTAGTAGTAGAAATGTATGGCTCGCAATGGGCATAGGTATGATTAGTTATTTTTTAGGGGGAATATTTTTTGGCTATACGGAAATAGTCAAAAAAGAAGACCCTATCGTTTCTATCGGCGATATATTTTTTGTAGCAACTTATGTATTATTGGGCATGGGGATGATTTGGGCGGTGGCTTCTAGGCGACTCAATCTAGAAGCATGGCAGTGGATAATCGTTTTGGCAATTGGAGTCTTCGGTAGTGCTTTGTCATGGCTAATTTCTACTTTGCCAGAAGTCGCGAAGGGGCAAGTACCTGCGTGGGCAGAAAAGATCGCTCAAGGTTTAAGTTGGTTTTATGTGACCAGCGACGTGTTATTGTTAATGATTGCCACTACTTTACTACTATCTTTTTGGGGCGGACGAATGTCTCTGTCGTGGCGAATGATTGCAGCAGCAACATTCTCGCTATATATTGCAGATATGTGGTTTAAATACGCTCAGAAAATTCCTGACTATCAAAGTGGGGAAATATTAGAAGTATTCTGGGTAATTAGTGGGGTGCTCTTTGGAATGGGTGCAGTCTTAGAATACGACACATCATTGAATCGTTCGCGACGTGAACGCGGAAGAAAAAGAGCTTAAAAAAATTTGTGGTATCTACCGTGAGAAAATTAACAGAGCCAGATAAGCAAGAAATACTCAAATTGTATCGAGAGAGTGCCGAAACGACCTCAACCTTAGCAGATCGTTACGGAGTCAGTAACTCGACAATTAGCCGCCTACTCAAAAGCACCTTGCCAGAAGACGAGTATGAATACCTCGTTTCTTTAAAGCGTGCTGCCAGAACTCCAGAAGGAAGAGCACAGGTTACTTATGATAAACCACATGCCTTCTCCGAATCACAATCAGAGAAGAAAGTTGAAGTGGTGCAGCCTCCGCCTCCGGTTGTCAAAGTTCAACCTGTTAAGCCAGTCGTAGAAATAACCGAGAAACCAATCCCTCGGAGTGAAAGAGAGCCAAATCTCATTAGGCGGGTGCGACGGCGCTCCTCAGCTGATACATCACCGACACCTATAGCAGAGCAATTAGAACTTTTAGAACAAAAACCTCTAGAAGTCATCAGTATTCCCAGCCCATTGATGGAGGATACAAGTCCAAAAGCTAGTGTTATAGCGGAAATACTCGGTGAAGATTTGCTAGACGAGTCAGAAGAGTTGGAGGATTTAGAAGATGAAGATGAAGATGAAGATGAAGATGAAGAATACTTAGACGATGACGACGACACTGATGTGCCCCAGTCTTTGTTTACAAGACCAAGAACGGGTGACGCCTCAGTTCGGGTGTTACCGCTATCAGCAGCTAGTTTGCCCAGAACTTGCTATTTGGTGATTGACCGTTCTTCAGAATTAATCACTCGCCCACTTAGAGACTTTGGGGATTTAGGACAAATTTCCAGTCCGGAAACCCAGCAAAAAACGTTACCTATATTTGATAACCATAGAGTGGCAAAGCGCTTTTCAACCAAGCGCGATCGCGTGATTAAAGTTCCTGACAGTAAAATGCTGCACAAGGCTCGTTATCATCTCCAAGCCAAGGGAATCACGCGATTGTTGATTGACGGACAAGTTTACTCGTTGTCTAGTGTTTAGTTGGTTGTTAGTTGTTAGTTGTTAGTAGAATAACCAACAACCAACAACCAACAAAGGACTGTTTATGGATAACTCGGCAAGCTATGGTGTCATCTTGGTGACAGTTCCTTCTGTAGAAGAGGCAGAAGCAATGGCAAATGCTCTTGTGGAGGCACAACTGGCTGCTTGTGTGAGTTTGTTGCCCATACACTCAATTTACCGTTGGAAAGGTGAATTACACAAAGAGCAAGAATGGCAACTGCTCATTAAAACCGACTTGAGCCAATTTTCCACCTTGGTCGTTAAAATTCGGGAACTCCACTCCTACGAAGTCCCAGAAATCATTGCTCTGCCAATTGTCGAAGGTTCTCAACCCTATCTACAGTGGATTTCACAACAACTTAGGAGTTAGGAGTTAGGAGTTAGAAATTTAGTAACACCCTACTTCCCACTTCAAACACGTTCCACTCCCTTAGTTGTAAATAGCACTTGCTAAGCGCGTTGCTAAGTCAAAAATGTCCTCTTTGCGGGCAATTTCCTCAATCCATGCTGGAGGAATATTTTCCACGCCATAATAAATTCCAGCCAACCCACCTGTAACAGCAGCAGTGGTATCCGTATCACTGCCTAAATTCACTGCTTTGAGCACTGCTTCTGCGTAGGAAGAACTATTGAGCAAACACCAAAGTGAAGCTTCCAGGGTATCTACAACATAGCCACTAGAACGAATTTCCTCTACTGGCAACTTGGCAATCTCCCCACTAAAAACTCTGACAAAATACGACATTTCTGTAGCGTACTTAGATGCAGAGTAAATTTGATGTATTTTTTGTAATCCTTGTTCGTAAGCAGTTTGCAGTTCAGCGCCTTCCAAAAGAGAAACTGCAATACTGATGTAAATACCGCAGGCAATTTGTGATCTTAAATGGGCGTGGGTAATACAAGAGACTTGATGCGTCCGCAAAATCAGTTCTGAAAAATTCAAGGTTTTGTGATAGAAAGCGATTGGCAAAATTCTCATTAAAGAACCATTTCCATTACTTTTTTCACTCTTTCCGCCAGCTTCTAGAGGTGGAACTCCCTGTTGCCAATTATTGATCGCCTGGAACGTCGTATTCCCAACGTCAAATACCTTACCGCGTGCAGTCCAGTATGCTTCGTTATACCAACAAGAGAAGGAATTGGCTATAGCTTCCAACGAACACCCCTGACAAAGACATTCTGCTAAGCAAAATGTTAGTGAACTATCATCAGACCATGTGCCTGGTGGTACATTCCAAGTTCCATAACCCAGCATTGATGTTACAGGAGTTTTAACTCGTTCAGCACGGTTTGTGAACTCAACTGGTACACCCAAAGCATCACCCACACACAACCCCATTAAAGCCGATAAGGTTTTTGCAGTGGTTGACATAATTCTCTCTCCTTCTTATAAAAAATTTACATTCCTAACTGTATTCTCAAAGCATTTCAACATTTGTATATATATTTAGGTTTTTTTGGACCTACCTACTTAATAGCTAATAGCTAATAGCTATTAACCAAATGTTACTTACGTGTGCCAATTACAAAAGTGTCTGATATTGCATATATTTTTCCGGACATAAACTTTCCTATATGTATTTCTAACAGCTCAATCAGAGATTTAAAGGGGAAATATACAATTGAATTGTGTGCATCAATAAGAACAATAAATTAAATAATTTGGCAGGTAGGTATGGAACCTTTTAGTTTCTTTTCCGACATTGAGTATAAAGGTAACCCCCTACAAAATTTTGCAAAAAATATGCAATACTTTCTTAAGTCCTTTGTGACTATTTCTGCATTTTCTTCCTTAGTAGTTGCTCCGATGTTTCTTTCAGCCGGTCAAGCTTCTGCTGAAGAGAAAGGAACTGATGCAAGCTATGTTGGTGCTGGTATTTCTGCTGGAGTTTCAAATGGTGGTAGTAAAACTGGTGGCGATGCAGCTAAATTTGGTGGGAATGTAACAGGTCGCTTGAAGTTAGATAATACACCTCTTTCTGTACGCACTCATGTCCTTTGGAGTAATGAGACGGCTACAGTGGTTCCGCAAGTTTCCGTAGATGCAGGAATTGCTAAAAATACTAACGCTTATATAGGTGCTGGCTACTCTTTTGTAGAAGATCAAGGTAAACCAACTCCTTTAGGTAACAAAAACGGAGTAGCGGTAACTGCTGGTGTAGAATCTGAAGTCTCTAAAAACTTTATGGTTTACAGCAATGCGACTTTAGGAGTTAATACTTACAAACGTAGTCCGGCTTCTGCCTTGAGCATTAATAGTGGTATAGGCTTACGCTTTAAATAAAACTGAAATATCGCTCTTCGCCATGACACATTTAGATTGCACATTAATAAGTAAGCGTTGTCCTTAGTTATTAGTCATTGGTCATTTGCTATAAAGGACTCATGACTAATGAAACGCCAAGAGCGAAAAAAGTGTAATACAGACGCACATTTGACTCATAATTAAGATAGCTGGGTTTACTAAGTGTTTCATCACTGAGAAATCCAGCTTTTTATCATGTTAAAATTATAAAAATCCTCTTTATTCCGACCGAATTTCCGAGGATAAAATAGCCGAAAGGTTGCTTGTAACTCCCGACTTCGGCGCTTACTGATGCCTTATTTGAGAATACTGTACCACTTCAATGGTTAAATCTGCTTCTCCTCCAAACACAACCCGTAAGCCTTCCAAAGTAGAAGTCCTCAAGGAACAGAGCAATTTTTTGCGCGAACCAGTAGCAACTGAATTACTTCAGGACACAACTCACTTTAGTGAAGATGCGGTTCAAATTCTGAAGTTTCATGGCTCTTACCAACAGGATAACCGCGACAATCGGGTTAAGGGACAGGAAAAAGATTATCAGTTCATGCTAAGGACGAGAAATCCTGGTGGGTTTGTACCGCCACAACTCTATCTAACTTTGGATAAGTTGGCTGATGATTATGGTAATCACACCTTGCGAGCAACCACTCGTCAAGGATTTCAGATCCACGGGATTTTGAAGAAAAATCTCAAGGCATCAGTTGCCGCTATTATCAAAAATCTGGGTTCAACGTTGGGCGCTTGCGGAGACTTGAACCGCAACGTTATGGCTCCCCCTGCTCCCTTTAAAAATAAACCTGAGTATCAGTATGCTTGGGAATATGCTGATAATGTTGCTCAATTACTGACACCACAAACTGGCGCTTATTACGAGATTTGGCTGGATGGAGAAATGGCAATCAGCGCCGAAGAAAATCCAGAGGTAAAAGCGGCTAGACAGCGTAATGGGACTGGGACAGTCTTCCACGACACAGAAGAACCTATCTATGGTTCTCATTATATGCCCCGCAAGTTCAAAGTTTCGGTAACAGTTCCGGGGGATAATTCAATTGATCTGTACACTCAAGACCTCTCTTTAGTCGTCATTACGAATGACTCTTCTGAATTGGAGGGATTTAACGTATTTGCTGGTGGCGGTTTAGGAAGAACACATAACAAGGAAGAAACTTTTGCTCGTTTGGCAGATCCAATTTGCTTCGTAGCAAAAGAAGATGTATACGACATCATCAAGGCAATTGTCGCTACTCAAAGAGATTACGGCGATCGCACGGATCGTCGTCACGCCAGGTTGAAATATTTAATCCAAGACTGGGGCGTCGAGAAGTTCCAGTCGATGGTGGAAAAATATTTTGGCAAACAACTGGCACCCTTTAAACCCCTGCCAGACTTTAAATATCAAGACTTCCTGGGTTGGAACGAACAAGGTGACGGGAAACTTTTCTTGGGCATTTCCGTTGACAATGGTCGCATTAAGGATGAAGGAAGCTTCCAACTGAAAACTGCTTTGCGGGAAATTGTTAAGAAATTTAACTTACCCATTCGCCTGACACCCCATCACAACGTCATCTTTTGCGATATTGTACCCAAAAATAAGCAAGCAATTCAAAAGATTCTCAACACTCACGGCGTTGTCTTTAATCCTGAGGAAATTGAACCGCTAGTTAGGTATGCAATGGCTTGCCCAGCAATGCCGACTTGCGGCTTGGCAGTTACCGAATCGGAAAGAGCAATACCGGGAATTTTGGAGCGAATTCGTGCACTTTTAGATAAAAATGGTTTACAAAAAGAGCATTTTGTGGTAAGGATGACTGGCTGCCCTAATGGCTGCGCTCGTCCTTATATGGCGGAACTTGGCTTTGTCGGTAGCGCTCCGGAGGCTTATCAACTGTGGCTGGGAGGTTCGCAAGATCAAACGCGGCTTGCATTACCTTACATGGAGCGGCTGCACCATAATGATTTGGAAACCCAGCTAGAACCAATTTTTGTGTACTTCCGGCAGTCACGCCAACCAGAAGAAAGATTTGGGGATTTTTGCGATCGCGTCGGTTTCGATGCCATCCGCGAGTTTGCGGCTCAGTACGAGTCGCAAACTGCTGTTCAGCCAGACATAACTGACGACAGCGATGGTTTAGTGGAGACAATGGCAGACTCGACAACTGCATCCGTGACAGAAGAAAGCGAGCAGCAGGTAGTCGCGATCGCCAATACAACCACGGCATCAAACAAAGCACGGCATCGCATTAGTCTCAAGGATGAAGTTTACAGCAATCTCAAGAAAGCTGCTGAAAGCCAAGGAAAGTCGATGACTGACTTGGTAAATGATGCGCTGAAAGGTTACTTGGAAAATCTGTAGCCGGAACCTCACCCCTAACCCCCTCTCCGCTTCCAGAGAAGGGGCACGAAAATAAGACCCCCGACAACTTTTACGAAGTCGGGGGTCTGGGTCTTGAGAGCAGATAAGATTGCTATAATAGAATACTAAGTATTAGAATTAAAACAATGAATCAAGCGTTTTTGCTACCAAATTTAAGATAATCTAAATTAATTGAGATATTTCTCCGCAAAAACAAGCTATGCAAAATACGGGCGAATCACAGAAAACAAGGGGAAATCTAGAGCTTTTTCATGTTCAAACTAAGACTTCTATTGAATTGCCACTAAATGTTGCTGTCATTCGCATTGGTAAACCGAAAGACAAATTTATACCAGAAGTCAATGTTTCAAACTTTCCAAATGCCAATTTTGTTTCTCGCCTTCATGCAGAGATTCTTTTAGAAGAAAGCTCTTACTATATTGTGGATTTGGGAAGTGCCAATGGCACATATGTCAACAACATTAGGTTAGAGCCAAAAAAGCGCCACCCGCTCAACTTAGGAGATCAAATAGACTTGACTAATGGAAGTAAAGTTACATTTTTATTTTTAGAGAAAGAAATCGTAGTTTATGAATCTGATACCGTATTAAATTATCCACCAACAGTGCTTCAGATTGAACTTGTTGCCAACATGGAACAAACTCCTCAGGAGCGTTTCAGCAATCTTGTATACTTAGTTAGAAAAACATTAAATGATAGTTTGCAATCACTTAAAGAATTATTCAGGAAATAGTCACTTGCTTCGCTCAAATTAAAAATTATCAATTTAAAATTAAAAATCTCAAGAATATTCATAAAACGTAACGCACTCCACAATTATTACTTTTCGGGCACTTTTTCAAAATGAAATCCGCCCTCTTGGAAACCATCACAGTGATCGCCACTTCCTCAAAGCAAAGCTCACCAGTACTTGTGCCATGCCCGGAAAAATGAACAATATGAGGTTCAAAATCTAGTATCGCTTGGCTGATATCTCCAGGACGCACAGAAAATGCGTAATCTAACTGAAATGACGATCGCAAGTTGGCTTGTCGCAGACTTTCTTTGATATCTCGCAACTCCTTCTGTAAACGCAGCCTAACGGTATCAGTAGAATCAGCCGTTAAAAACAGAATTCTAATCATCCAGAATCACTCCATCAGTTAAATTACTTACCAGCTAGCGTTATTTTTAACTAAAACTAATTGTTATTTATGAATTTTGTTAGTGTGCCAACAGTGCGATTACGTGAATTAAATTCTTTAATTGTAAAATTTATTGAAGGGATATCAGTGTACTTCAATTCGAGCAAATACCTTTCCGGACACTCAATCAATCATTCCTGCATTTAGCAACACTTAAAATCCCATGGCTCAACTGCAAAGAATAGCGATCGCATCCTCTCAGTTCCAACAACAGCAAATTTTACTCACCCAAGATCAACAACATTACTTAGGGCGAGTATTACGGTTGCGAGAAGGCGATCGCTTTATTGCAATGGATGGTCAGGGAAAATGGTGGCTGGCACAGCTAGAAGGAAATCTTGCAAGGGTTTTAGAAGCACTCTTAGTCCAAACTGAGTTACCTATATCTATTACGCTGATGGTAGCATTGCCAAAAGGGAATGGCTTTGATGATGTTGTACGGTGTACTACCGAACTAGGAGTTGCTATTATCACTCCCATCATCAGTGAACGTACTTTACTCAATCCCAGTCCGCAAAAACTTGAACGCTGGCGGCGGATCGCTCAAGAAGCTGCGGAGCAATCAGAACGCTCTTTTATACCAACAATTTTAGAACCAGTTTCCTTTTCGTCAATAGTCAATAGTCAGGCATCATTTGTCACAAATCAATACATATGTGAGGCTCGAGGTAATTATCCCCACTTGCAAGATTGCGTATATAATCAAGGAGAAATAACAAATGATACACAAATAACAATTGCGATCGGGCCAGAGGGAGGATGGACAGAAATAGAAATTGAGAGTGCGATCGCTGCTCAATTCCAACCAGTTTCCCTTGGTCGTCGCATCCTCAGAGCAGTCACAGCCCCTATTGTTGCCTTATCGATTGTGGCAGCGCAATTAGAATCAACAAATAAAGTGTATTAGTCAACTACTCACACCAACAGAAGTGGGCTGGCATTGTGAGCAAGTAAACTAGGGAAAGAACACATAGGCAGCACAAAGAAATCAAGTGATGACTAAAACACCAGGTAGCTACGGCAATTTGAGAAAAAAATAAGTATGACAGAAACACCTGAAAGTCGATTAGACAGGATTGAGGCTGCATTAGACCGTCAAGTTGCGGTGAATGCGGATTTGCGAACATCGGTTACTGAGCTCAGGGCAACCGCTGAAGCTTTAGTACAAGTTGTCACGCTACATCAACAGAACTTTGAGCAATTAGCAGCAGAATTAAATGCCGATAGGCAACAAATAGCACAAGATCGTCAAGAGTGGCGTTCTCAAATCCAACGTATTTGGGAGCATTTAGAACGTCAGTCTAGTAATAGACCAGACCAGACATGAAAATAGCTGTAAGTTACGAGTGAGGAAATTATAAGTAGGGGCAGGTTTAATTAGATAATCTACCTGGGCAAAATGAAAATGAATCGGTAAAACCTGCCCCTCCTCCTCATTTAAAAATATGCTTGAGCAAATTGCCGCCGCTTTTGAGAAAAAAGATTATCACACTGCTGCTAAATTACTCAAACACCTCCGAAAAGAGTCACCGGAAAATCCTTGGGGGCAATTTTATATAGGACGGCTGTATGAAGTTTCCGGAAAGCGCCAAGAAGCACAAAAAATATATCAGCAACTTTTGCGTAGTACGCCGAATGTGAAAATCTTAAATCAAACTCGTCAGGGTTTGCAGCGGCTGCAAGAAATCGAACTTGATGAACGACAACAAGCTATTGTCCAAGCGACATCTAATGCAAGTGATACTAAATTTGGTGTCTTAGTTTTAGAAACCATCAGCAATGAACTGAAAACCCAAGCAGCGCAAAAATTCGCCCAGATTATGCAGCTAGAACCTTACAGCGCACGGTTAGTTTTACCAAGTCGCGGTTGGCGCGTGTATCGTAGCGGGGCAATCGGGGAATTAAAATTTTATGGTCAGCAGCTACAAAAAGCTGCAATTCCCTGCTTTTGGACAACGTTAGCTGAAATTCAGAAAATTCAAGTTTTTCAAGTCAACTATTTCCCAAAATCTACACCAACTACTGTTGTTTGCCGCAATCAAGCAAATCAACTCGGTTCCCTCAGCTTTGATTGGTCTGAAGTAAAAGCGCGTGTACTGGGATTGTTGCCTATCTTTGAGGAAGTGGCAGATCGGGACGTGCGGGGTAAATGGGAAAGAAAAACCCAAACCCAAGACTACTTCCATTTTTGCGATTTACACTTACCTAACAGACATTGCATTCTACGACTTTCGGATCACATTTACGACTTTCAGCAAGGCATAGAAATTACTCCTCAAGCAAACTTGAATACAATCAGAAGTAATTGGAATAGTTTACTTGATTGGCTTAATCAACAAATGCACATTAGCGATCCTTTAGTTCAGGTTTGGTCAGACTTTACTCCATTTGCAGAAACTGTACTGGAGCAGACGGAAATCTTGAATCAAATGCAATCTCACATTCACTTGTTTCGGAGAGAACAAACCAATTGGGACCCAGCATTTCATTTATATAGTGGACTGGTTTTTGTAAAAAACTTCAGTAAGCAATCATAACCATAGCAGTCCAAAACTTTCGTAATAAATCTTTAAATATTCCTCGAATAATTCTGCACCGAATTACTAAAAATCTTTCTGAAGCGCGATTGCTGGGAAACGTTAGGTCTTCAGGCAGGGGTCGTTCAGCATAGCTGACGAATTCCCTTTGCCTTCTCAACTTGTTTAACTTTGAGTTTTACTTAGGAAGTTAACTTTTTGGGCTGTTCCTGTGAGGCGCAGAATGTCATAAGTCTGTATCTGCCCTTCAAGGATGCTCGGACGACCGCGTTGGCGAGTGCGCTGGGTAGTTAGAATCGCCTCGGTTTGAATGGGTTTCTCTCCATTAGATACCAGATTGATAGTTGGTACTAGTAGAGTCAGCCTAATTTCCTTCCCTGTATCAGCGTCAGGTTCAACGAGTACTGTAACTAGCTTGCCGATCGCAGTCTCTAGCGTGCTAATTTCATCGCCTCTGAATTGGCGGCTGAGCTTCCGAGTGTTATAAGTCAACTCCGACTCACCGATGAAACTAGTTGTCGAGTAACTGATTTGTGTGTCTTTGGCGTGGAGTTCAAAGCTATTCGGCTCAATGATTTGTTCAGTCATGCTTCTATTCTGCTCCTTGGTATTGTTAGTGATTTATTTAATAGGTGCTTGTTCAGCCTATTAGTAACCTGCTAAATTCTTAATAGCTGTCATTGAAATCAACTTATGCACTTTTTATACATGCATTAAAAAGCTAATGGCGTCCGGCTGAAACAAAGAAGTATTAATAAAAACGTATCTGTTCAGAGGGTTGCAACACTTGCAGGATAGAAGCATCTCTGGGAAGAGGTAGCTCATTTGTCATAATTTAAACCAATGGCAGCAGAATTTAAACACATTATGTTGATGGTTAAGGATGTTCCTACAGCAGTAAAATTTTACAGCGAGGGATTGGGACTTCCAGTAAAAATTGCTACTCTTGGTTGGGGCGAAGTAGATGCTAATGGTACCACAATTGCCTTTCACGCGTCTGAGTCGGATGCTGATGTTGGTTCCTCACCAATTTTAAGCTTTCATGTCGATGACATTCACGCAGTCATAGCTAAGTTGGAAAGTATCGGAGCGAAGCTCGAAGGACGAATCCGCGAACCTTCTTTTGGTAAAGTCGCAGCTATGCGTACTCCAGATGGACATCTACTCAGCCTCTTACAACCTGTCGCAGTTAGTGCAGCTTAATAGAATTAGTGATCGCTTCCAATAAACAACATAGAGACGTTACAGGTAACGTCTCTACATTAATTTATAAGCATTGTATTTGTAAGCATTCAGCCATTAGTCCGAAGCACTGTGTATCACTTTTCAGATTGGGTGATCATCAACTATGTTCGGATAACTCCGTTCATAGTTGACAGAGCAGGACTGATAGCTGAATGCTCATTGCTACAAAAATTAGCCAGGAGTTTTCACCTGACGCGCCATATCTAGAAAAGAACTCATATTCGCACCGGGAAGCCGACGACCGTTGGTATTAGTGGGGGCGAGATGTTTGGGTGCGAAGGTAGTGTCTTTTACGGGTTCTTGGAGGACTTTGGCTGCTGATTTCCCTGTTTTGGCTGGTTCAGCTTTAACGCCTTCAGCAGTCTGCACGAGTTCAATGTCAACTTGGGGCTCAGCCTTAGCTGAAGATGTTTTTTTGCCGTTGCTTGCCGCTGGGGCCTTTGAGGCAACTTTCTCTACAGCTTTCTGAGTGTTGGATGCTGTTGTTTTCGCTACTTTCTTGGTGTTAGATTTTGCGGTTTCCGCTGCTTTCTGAGTATTTGTTGCTGCGGTTTCCGCTGCTTTTTGCGTGTCCGATGTGACTGTTTCCACAGCTTTCTTTGCATCTGATGCCGCTGTTTCCACAGCTTTCTTCGCGTCTGATGCAGCTGTTTCCACGGCTTGCTTCACGTCTGATACTGCTTGTTTAGCTTGCTCTAAAGGGATTGCATCGGTGGCTTCGTCAAGTACCATGTAGTAGCCTTCTTTTGTACTACGGAAAAGCCCACTAAAAAAATTCACAATCCCGGAAATTAAGTTTTTGATAAAATCGATCATGACAACTGCTCCTGCCCTTTATATCTGGTATGTAACCGCAATCCTTAAAAAAGGTACGGAATATTGTTACATTTTATCAAAGTAGAATTGACCTACCTATCTGAACGCATTACCTAATTTAGGTAACAGTCTTTCTAGGTTCTTGTTTCACTAATAACATTGTTTTAACGTTACAGGACAAGTGCTTTAACGTATTTTTCTCAAATATTTACAGCCTGTATCCAGTCAGAATTAATTATGGGATTTTACTGTCACCAAGAGCAAGATTTTGACTAAATGCTTTACAAAAGTTAACACATGTTTTCAAAAAAAATATATTTGAGTGAAAAAACGGAAGTGACTCAAACCAGTAAAGAGACTGTCATACCTTGTTTAGAAGTGGTGATTATAGTTGGCTAAGTTTTGTATAGACTTAGTTAAGCTTAGTTTGATAAATGAACCATATGATTCAGCAGCTCAATCCTGTGTTATTGGTGCATGGGATTTTTGATACAGGTAAGGTTTTCCATAAAATGGTTCCTTATCTGAAGCAGAAAGGCTGGACTGTGTATGACCTTGATTTATTGCCCAATGATGGTTATGTGGGTCTTGACAATTTGGCACAGCAAGTTGCCAATTATGTTGATACCAACTTTGCACCAGAACAACCCCTGAATTTAATCGGCTTCAGTATGGGGGGAATTGTCAGCCGTTATTATGTTCAGCGATTGGGAGGAATTAACCGAGTACAACAGTTTATCACCCTTTCCGCACCAAATAATGGCACTTGGATTGCTTACTGTCGCCAAGGAGTTGGTTGCATTCAGATGCGTCCGGACAGTGCTTTGTTAAAAGAATTGAATCGCGATGCCGCTATGTTAGAACAGATAAGTTTTACCTCTATCTGGACTCCTTACGATTTGATGATTGTCCCTGCAAATAGTTCACAAATGCCTGTGGGAAAGAATGTGGTAGTGCCAGTTTTAACTCATGCTGGAATGCTCACAGACTCAAGAAGTTTAGCGGCAGTGGCGTCCGCACTCGAAACTCCAGCTAAAAGCGATCGCCAATTTGTGCATACTCGTAACTCCCAAAAATCGCCTCAGGATGACGGTAATACTTAAACTCCATTAAGTTATAAAAAGGGTCTTCTAAAAAGAAAGTACTATGTTCCAAAGGAGAACCCACAAAGCGGTACTTAGCTTCTTCCCGAAAAAGCAGGTGCCGATGTTGTGCCTTTACCAGCAATTCCCCCCAGTCATGCTCTGAAGTAAAGATTAGCCCAAAATGTCTGGGATAAATCCCGCGTTGAGATGTCAGTGGTTCTTTGGTAATATGAGCAACGAGTTGATGACCGTAAAGATTAAGAATTAAGGCGTGAGGATTTTCTCGACCAGGAATGCAGCCCAAACCATCAACATAATATGCTTTTGTCTGGGCAATGTCCGTGACAGGAAAGGCAAGATGGAACAACGTTTGGTTCATAATTGAGTGCTAAATATAAAGAGGAGAGTGAAGTTTATGAATACCTCTGGTATACCTCAATTTTCAGCTCTGATACTCAGCACTCAGCAACGCCAGTCGCCTCAACGGGAGCCAGTGCGCCTATACGGGTTTCCCGTCGCACTCCTATATTGCGTTGGGGAACCCCCGCACGGCGCAGGCTCCTCAACACTCAGCACTGTCTATACGTTTAACTGCTGCCGTTGATACAATGACCAATACAAACCCTTTTGTTGTAAAAGCGCAGAGTGAGTTCCGCGTTCGGCAATCACACCCTTTTCTAAAACCAAAATCAAATCAGCTCGTTTTAGGGGGGCAAAACGGTGGGCAATCAAGAAAACAGTGCGGTTAGTGGAGATTTTTTGCAGGTTTTGCAGCACCTGCTGTTCAGTTTCACTATCTAGCGCGCTGGTAGCCTCATCTAAAACTAAAATTGGCGCTTGCGAAAGAAACAACCGCGCTAAGGCAATCCGTTGTCGTTGTCCACCAGATAAAGCTGTTCCGCGTTCTCCCACATTTGTTTCGTAGCCATTAGGTAATTCACTAATAAAATCGTGAGCAACAGCACATCTGGCAGCTTCTACGACTTGTTGTGAGGTAATGTCAGGATCGCCGAGAGTAATATTTTCCAAAATAGTACCGTTGAACAAGAAATCCTCTTGGAGAACTACGGCAATTTGTTGGCGCAGTGAGGCTAAATCGGCGCTTTTAATATCAAAACCATCGATGAGAATGCGTCCTGATTCAATTTGATAAAGACGTTGCAGCAGCTTAGAAAGGGTACTTTTCCCAGAGCCAGAGCGTCCGACAATGCCAACAAACTGTCCTGGTTGTGAGGTGAAGGAGATTCCTCGCAGGATCGGTTCGGTGTTGGCGCGGTAGCGGAAGAAGACTTGCTCAAATATGACTTGACCTTTTAAGGATGGTAACACTAAACCAGTTCCCGGTTCAGCTTCTGGTGAAA
Source organism: uncultured Scytonema sp. (assembly GCA_937873135.1). Lineage (GTDB taxonomy): Bacteria > Cyanobacteriota > Cyanobacteriia > Cyanobacteriales > Nostocaceae > Rhizonema. The sequence goes on from CALMVQ010000269.1 coordinate 20,919, forward strand.
CGTTCAGAATATCGCCAATCCTGTCTACGGAAAGCAGGACTTGTTGCAGATTTTGCCACAACTGTACTAGGCGCAAAAGAGGTCCTGTGACTCTAGCAGAAAGCATTTGAAAGGCGACTAGCTGACCGATGGTAAGCTTATGCTCAATTGTTAACTTAGCTCCAAACCAAAGAATGAGCAAGGTAGAAAAATTAGTGAGGAAGTCACCGATATTGCTGCTGATGTTGGAGGTGGTAGAAGCTTTAAAACCTGTGCGGATGAAGCGGGCAAACAAACCTTCCCACCGATCGCGTGCTACTGGTTCTGCTGCATGGGCTTTTACCGAGTGAATTCCCGTTACCGTCTCTACCAGAAACGATTGACTATCAGCGCTGCGGTTAAAAGTTTCGTTCAGCCAGTTGCGGAGAATTGGTGTTGCGGTGAGTGTCAAAATTGCAAACAAGGGCAGTACTGCCAAAGCCACTCCAGTCAGTGGGACATTGTAGTAAAACATTAATACCAAGTACACCACAGCAAAAATGCTGTCCAATATCACAGTTAATGCCGTACCGGTGAGAAACTGCCTAATTTGTTCTAGTTCTTGGACTCGTGCGACTGTATCTCCTACCCTTCGTGACTCAAAATAAGCTAAAGGTAACCGCATCAGGTGGCGAAACAACTGTGCTGATAAACTTAGATCCAAGCGACGGGCAGTGTGGGTGAAGATAAATAGCCGCATGATGCCGAGTACTGCCTCGAATATTGCCACCAGCAGGAGTGCCAGCGCCATCACATCGAGAGTTGGCAGACTCTCCTGCACCATCACTTTATCAATGACAACTTGTGTAATTAGCGGTGTTGCTAACCCTAAAAGCTGCAAAGTAAAAGATGCTATCAGTACTTCTATGAGTAATTTCCGGTACTGCCAAACTGCTGGAGTGAACCAACTTAGATTGAATTTTTCTTGCTTATGAATTGCTTCTACTTGCCACAGCAACCCATTCCACGATGCCTCGACAATGGACTGCGGTAAGTTTTCACATGAACTATCAGGATGTAAGGGATTCGCAATAATTAGGCGATCGCCCTTAACTCCATATGCCACTACCCAAGTCTGGTTTCCCTCGGTTGGACTCCACTGCAACAAAGCCGGGAAAGATAAGGAACGCAAATCACCCCAACCAACCTGCAAACGCCGCAGCGCAAACCCTAACTTTTCTGCTGCTTCAGTGAGATGTTTCGGACGCTCTCCTCGGAGTTGGCGTTGTACCCATTCCAGTTGCACGGGATTTTCCAACTGTTGAGCCACCATTGTTAAACATGCTGCCGCCGTGTTCCAGCTAGAGACAAAGGGGTAAGCCGACTGGATGGGATGCTCTGGAGGAATGGGAGAGACAGGGAGTGGGGGAGTAGGGGAATTTTTTATTATCTGTGCCTCTTCCTCCAATAAGCCACCAAGCCAAAATTCCTCAATCTGTGGTGTAGACAGTTCTGCCCACAATACAGTATGCCAGCGCACAATGACGACTTCTTTACTAGCTGCTACAGCTTTGCAATCGTAAGGATACTTTTTTAAGTTACCAAACCAATCACCCTCTTCTAGGGTTGCTAACGGCTTACTCTCACCTTCAGCTCGCAAGCGTACTTTACCAGAAACAATAAAAAACTGGTAACCTATTGCTGCGTCAAGTGACCAGATTTTTTCTCCTAATTTTCGGTGCAAAATTTCTGCATGCTCTCGCAATTTGCTTTGTTGTTCAGCAGTGAACCAGCATAGTGGCTGTTCGTTCCAAGGTAGAGAAGCGATCACCCTTGTTGGAAATTCCTCATTCAGAAGTTCTAGTTCGCTTGCAGTTTTACTGTCAGCTTTTGAATTTTCTCTGCTAGCCATTTCTCAAACAACTCATTTTGTAGTGCTTGCTTTAATTGAGTATCTTCTAACGAGGCTGATAGAAATTGTTCTACACGAAACAATCCATAGCATTCCTCAAGTTGTATTGGTCCTACCAAATCTCCTGGATGAACTATGTCAATAGCTGCCCTGAGTTTATCTGGCATTGTTCCTCGGCTTACTGGTCCCATCATACCGTTAACAATTCTGTCGTCTGTTATTGAGTACTCTCTTGCGAGTTGCTCAAAGCTGCTGCCCTCTTCAATTTGTGCTTGTAGTTCTTCAGCTAATTCGCGATTTCTGACAATAATCCGAGAGACAACTACCCGATCTAAGTAAATTTTTCGCTCAATGAAATATTCTTGCAGTTTTGATTCCGCGATCGCCTCTTTAAGTTTTTCTAATTTAAATCCTAAAGTCACTGTTGAATGGAATGTCGTATAATCTGTACCATTATCCCTTAGCCACTCCTGAAAACGTTGTGGGTCTGTGAGTTGATTTTTTATCCGAAAATCAATGATTGACTGTTCACTGATAGCCGGACTAATGACAATATCTTCTTGTCTTTGTAATTCTTGTTCAATTACGTACTGACGGATAATTTCTCCAATAAACTGTCCTAATTTTCCAGATGCTTGCAGATATTTTACTGCCTGCTTAATAGAAATTGGCTGCTCATCAACTGTCAACAATGATAGTGAGTCCATGAATTAAAACTAAAAAATATACATAAAGCAGTAAGCATTCAGTCTCTATTTTTGATCTATAGTGCTATCACGACTTAGCCGAGTTGAGTTTGAGGTTTAGACAATGCCCGTTTATAACTGACGGTTAATGGTACGGGCTGACATTGTTAGTTAAGCAATATTTCTATTTTTCCACAATAATTCTTTCAGGGTTGTATCCTTAAGGGCATTTATACCTGTTAATTAATTTATTCATTTCTGCTCTCAAACTACTATTGCAATAGTAAGCGTTCCTTAGTCACATCCGCAACCAGATCACTGAAAAAATACCTAAAAACACCTGTTGAAATTAGGTAAATTCTTAAGCAATTGTACTAGTCCAAAACCAAGCAAATAACATTGCTGTGGTCGCGCCTATCAACGTATTTAAAATATTAACCAATTCATTAGTTAACCAGTTAAAGCGAGTTTGCAGGGTTGCTCCAATCACACTTTCTAAATTGGTAGCAATAAACGCAGCCAGCACACACCAAATGACACCCCAGACATCGATCAAACCAATTGCCCAGCCAACGAGTGCCTGAGCTACCGATGCTAACACACCAGCAAAGGTTCCCTCCAAACTGACTGCTCCTTCAGTTCCACGCGGTACTGGTTGGAGTGTTGTAATCAGAAAAGTCCGTTTACCATATGCTTTACCCACTTCACTAGCACAAGTGTCAGAAAGCTTGGTACTGAAGCTTGCTACATAACCTAATAAGAGTAGGGAGTGGGCAGTGGGTAGGGGCGGGTTTAATACAGATAACATCTGGGTACATCCGAATATTATGTCAAACCCGCCCGTACAAGAATTGGAGGTAGAGATAAATCCCCAATCGATCATTCCTACTGCCAAAGCACAAAGTGCTGCAGTCAAAGCCGAACCCCAGACATTTTCAGGCCCTCTAGCCCCAGAACGCTTTTCTGCAATTCCTTCTGCTTCTTTTTGTGCCATACCAATGCGTGTGACAAAAGAACCAACGAGAAAATAGAACGCAACTACTATATATCCCTGCCAACCTAGTGTGACCCAAATTAAGACACCAAGTAACCATGCGTGGAATAAGCCTGCTGCTGTGAGCAGCTTTTTAGGAACAATCCAAGCTACAGTTAACAAAATTGTGTTTAATCCCAATCCTATCAACCAGGAGTTTGAAGAATCAATGAAAGATAGCATTTCCCAATATTTCCAAATATTTTTATCAAAAGCTGTCTTATCCCCAAAAAGTATACTTCACAATTACAGCTCCCGATTCTCAGAAAATCCTGAGATTTCTACACGGAGACGAATAATGCAAGTAGCTTGGTAATCAGTAGTCGATAATAAGGCTCGAATACGGAATGGGCGACATATAAAGCTTCCACGATCTCATCATAAAGGCATGTGACCAATTAGCATTCTCCCTTACAGGTACCTAAATACTTCTTTTCTCTTCCCTCTGCCTCCTTCTAAGGGTTTTTACACTAGTTATGTATTTCTCCAGCCATAAATTATTATAATAATTCATGTTTTAAAAAGTACATTTTTTTTCAGCAAAAGTACCATCCTGTTAAAGTTCACGTAAATATTTCATGTAATTTCTGTAAATTTTGACACAGAGGTGTAATTTTCTCAGCAAAGAATCCGATTATCAGTATTAATAACAGTACGTATCGTCAGGTACAAGTATTAGAACATGTCAACAAATTTCAGTAACTTCACAAATGCTCCTATAGACTTGAATACTACAGCGACCTCAAGAGTATTTACTGACGGACTAAATAGTGGAGATAATAATTACTACAGCTTTCCCAAACAACAAAGTAGCAGTTTTGACCCTTATTTAGACGAGAACACTTACCCTGACATTGATTCGATTCAGGATACAAATGGGAATAGCATTTTCGCTCCTGGTGAAGTCACAGCTTATTCTCAGTTTGAAGGTGATCTCAATCAATCAATCAACACGATTTTACCTCCAGTCACGAACAATATTCCGGTTTACCCTATTAGTAATGGGGAAACAGAAGACAAGTTAACTGGTTGGATAACGCCCTTTGACAACGCTGGGAAAACTTTGGATACTCTCAGCAATACTTCTGTTCTCAATACGAGCAATTTCAGCAATTGGGTAGATGGATCTGCGAATGTGCAACTGCAATACACTATTTGTGATCGCAACACTACTAATAAATCACCTGGTACCGACGACAATCTGAGTTTATCAGGAGAGCTTGCATCTGGTAGCGTAATATCACCAATCCCTACTGATGTCAGCACGCAACCGACGACTAGTATTTCTAATAGTACATCATCCCCGACGGCCATTACAGTCCAAAGTGCTGGGAATGTACATATTGAAAACGGTACTCTCAGGGCAGATAAATTTACCTACCAATCTGGCTATGGCTTGAGCATTTATTCTGGCAACGGTAATGTAGACTTTGGTAGTGGCGCTAGAGATGAACTGGATCTACCCCAAATTTCTTCGACGACAGTTAGTATAAATTACGCAAACACCACAACGGGAGGTGTTATTTACAATTCTGGCAATGGGAATCGCGTCTATGATGCCATCACATTTAAAGACGGCAGTCAAATTTTATTAACGGGCATTGAAACCCTTAAATTTGCAGACACCACAATTAACTTATCAGTGGTACCCAACGATCCGTTGTTTAGTCAGCAATGGAACTTAGGTATAACAGGTGTGCCAGATGCATGGCGTTTCACCACAGGTTCTAGCAAAGTCCTGATTGGAATTGAAGATACAGGATTAGGAACCGACAGCAGTGGTAAGATTAACCCCGATCTCCGCTCCAGCATTTTTGCTGGTAATAACTATTTAGATGAGTCGTCAAGTTTCTCACACGGAACTCAAGTTGATGGGGTTATTGCTGCTGCTAGTAACAATGGAATAGGGATAAGTGGCATCAACTGGAATTCTGATGTTTTCAATATTGATGTTGTCGGTGGTGACGCAGGAGATTACGATTTGGCTGGTGCGACACAACTACTGATTAATCAAGCAAATAGTAAAGGTCAGCGTTTGGTTGTTAACCTCAGTTTAGCTGGTGGTGACACTCCTGCATTCGATCAACTCGTGGCAAATAATCAAGATAAAGCCTTGTTTGTGTTTGCATCCGGTAATGGCGATACTAGTAGTCTTTCGAGTCCCGCAGATCTCGCAAGCAAATACAGCAATGTTATTGCAGTGGGTGCTGTTTGGGGAACCAAGGATTATTATGGCAATGCAAAAACACCAGGAGATCTTATTTCATACTCTGGTTGGTGGGGTTCCAACACTGGAAATGGTTTAACTTTAGTCGCACCTTCTGAGTTTGTCACAACTACTGCGACTCACACTGCCGCATCTACTCCATATAATTTTGGGTACGGAGGGAATGCTGGTAATATTTTTAACGGAACTTCAGCAGCAGTGCCAAATGTCACTGGAATTGCTTCCTTGGTATGGAGTATTGAGCCGAATCTAACTGCAGGGCAGGTTAAAGCAGTGCTATCTGAAACAGCCTATGATTTGGGTACACCTGGTTATGATACAACTTACGGTTATGGGATTGTGAATGCGGATACTGCTGTACGACGAGCGATCGCTCTTAATAGAGGAGCTGCCTAATTTATTTGTGGCCTATTAGATTCTCACAAAGAACGCGGAGGACTGCTACATATAACCTAATACAGTTCACGTAGTGGTGAAGATCCCTCTCCACGCTCCGAAGAGAGGAGAGTTGGGGCTAACACGGCTCCGCTTAAAAAGGCGGCTTGATCAATTAAAAATCTGCTCATTATTAATTCCAAATTAATTTTACCTTTAGGGTGTATTACTACAAGCCTCTACACAAAGACGAGTGTTTCAACGCAGGTTTTAATACCTGTTTGGAACTTCGCGATTAGCGCATCATTCATACTTTAATTCAGCAACGCCCATATTTCTATTATGCAACGCCATAACGGGAGTGCTGAATACATCAATTAGTCATTGCTAACAAATGACTAAGTAAATTGGCGTGAATAAACACAGCTTTACAAAAGAAAGGCAGAAGTACGTTCGCGCAGCGTGTCCGCTACTGACAAGGCAGAGGGCAGAAGGTAAATTGTCGCGCAAATCATATGCGGGGTGGGAGTAGCGCCCACCAAAATAATAAAAATGTATTCCCTTGTAGAGTGCAATCAAGTTATACGGCGTCCTTATTTCAATCTCACGTTTTTAAGCGTGGGTTCCCGTGACTCATAGCTGCCCTCATACCGTTTCACTTTAAAGTTGATACATTTAGGCAAGCAGGGGGAGCAGGGGGAGCAGGGGGAGCGAATTGTATCAAGATTTTCGTGAAATGGTATCAGCATAGGTGCCTTCTGAACTGACTATGTGGAAGCAGAATAAGTGTGCCCTTGGGTTTAATCTCATCATTTGTCAGCAAAAACGAACAATCTTCTCAAACCCACCCGTACAGTTTTTCTTCTGTTTCAAGCATCTCAACATTTGTCTATATATTTAGGTTCTTTTACTCAAACTTACTTAATTACCGAGGTCCTCTTCAATAGACTCTTAATAGTTAAGGAAGATACAAATTAATTGAACGATAATTACAAATATTGTCATGATTTCCTATATAAATAATCACATCTGTAAATTAATTATCATTTTAATTTTGTCGTAGATAGTAATTATTTACTAAGGCAAATTATTAATAGGTTAAAACCTTAATTGGCACAAGGTTTTAACAGTTAATGCTGCACAAAAATGACGATCTCAGGAGAAAAGACTGATGCTCATGAATTACAATAGTAACAATTTTTTATTAAATAATGGGCTAAATATCACTCCTGTCTCCTTACCAAATTGGTATAATAATTATGCTAACGACAGCTTGGGTAGTAGTTATAGCAGCTTTAACTCAGCCACAAAGAGCAGTGCCTCAATCGCAGACAGTTACACAACTGCTAGCGGGTATAACTCTACTTCTGGTTATGGTTTGGTCAATGCAGCAGCAGCAGTTGCTGAAGCAAGTGGTCAGAATACCTTTGCTGATGTTCCCGATCTCGGAGGCAATAATTGGGGAGCCGATCTGATCAAAGCCCCAGAAGCTTGGGCGAAGGGATATACAGGTAAGGGAGTCGTTGTTGCTGTTTTGGATACTGGAGTAGACTACAACCATCCAGACTTAAAAGATAATATCTGGACAAACCCCAATCCGGGTACCGGTAAGGATAATAATGGCAAAGCCTATGTGAATGATATCCACGGTTGGAACTTTGTGGACAACAACAATGATGTCATGGACAACTCCAGCTACGGTCATGGAACTCATGTTTCCGGCACTATTGCAGGAGAAAACAACAACTTTGGTGTCACTGGGATTGCTTATGATGCTAAGATCATGCCTGTCAAAGTTCTAGATGACTCTGGTGCAGGCTCCTATAGTTCCATCACTAATGGCATTTACTATGCAGTCAATCATGGAGCGAATGTCATTAACCTCAGTCTGGGTAGTACTTCTCCCAACAGTTCTGTAGAGTCGGCTCTCAAATACGCTAGTAGCAAAAATGTGATTGTCGCTATGGCAGCTGGCAACGATGGTGGTACAACACCAGAGTATCCAGCACATTATGCCCAGAACTGGGGACTTGCTGTTGGAGCCGTCGATAAAAGTAAGAATATAGCCGACTTTTCTAACCGCTCTGGATCTCAGCCTTTCCCCTACGTGACGGCTCCTGGAGTCAACATATATTCCACAATTCCAGGTGATAAGTATGGTTTTCTTAGCGGCACATCGATGGCGACTCCTCACGTTGCCGGCGTAGTTGCCCTCATGCTTAGTGCCAACCACAACCTAACTGATTCTCAAGTGCGTCAGATCATCACAGACACGGCAGGAAATAGTACGCAAGGAACAAAATCTAGCTTGAGTTCCAACTACATAACAAAGAGTATCGCGACAACTCGCGACAACATTGCAAGCTATCAAAATAACTCTTTTGCTGTCTCACCAACTCAACCTACCTCAGAATTATGGGCAGATCTTGCAAAAAATCTGTTGGCTTCTACTAATAATACACAGTACCCTAGCCTCAGCACTAATTCTTCAATTAACAATGATACGTTTGTCAACTCAGATGTTTGGTCGCAATACTTGAGCTACGTCACAACAACTTTAAACGCCAACACAAGTGCAAACGATGATACTGATGCTGATAACATATTTTAAGGATGGGAAAACATTTCTATAAGAGGAGCAGGAATGGTTGGTGGGCAAGACCTCGTAAATATTCTCAATAATACTAGCACCTTGTGACGGCAGCCTTCGCCCCAGAAGAGCGGAGTGGTTTCCAGCTGCGCCCTGGACGATAATAATACCGAATGAGGCTCAAGAAATTGAATGAATTGAGCCTCATTCGGATCTACCAAACTTACCATATGGTTTAGGTGTATGGCTTTTAGCAATTAGCTTGAATGCTAATTGCTACTCACTTATCTCACAGAAAATGCCTCACTAAACCTACGAGTTACAGGCTCAATGATGAGAGTTAAAATTGATTTCTTCCGAGTTACAATTTCCCCACTAGCGGACATGCCGGGAGTAAATGCAACTTCAACTCCCCGCACTTGAATAGAGTGTTGATTTAGCCTAACTCTGGTAGGAAAGACTAAGCCTAAGTCCTTATCAACTACTGCATTTGGACTGACTTCCACAACTTCACCATCAACGACACCAAATTCCTGGAAAGGGAAGGTTGCCATCTTCACTTTCGTCTTCATTCCCCGACGAATAAATCCTATATCACGGTTCAGAACTTTCACCTCTAACATGAGTTCTTCCCCTCTGGGCAAAATAGACAGTAACTCTTCACCAGATTGTACTGGTCCTTTCGTCGCTTTGACTTTATAAATGGTTCCGGCAACTGGAGCCTTAATTGTTTCCTGTTCTTGATGTTTTTTCGCTTGATCGAGCTGACCTTGAACGTTCGTCAGTTCTTCTTTACGCTTGTTACTCTGAGTCAAAATTTCACTTTGGCGCTGCGATTCTATACGCTGTGCCTGCTCGCTAGCTCCTTGATACGCTTGTTCGCCTTGGTGAATTTCTTGGACTTGTGCGGCAATATCTTTTCCTAGAGATGTGACTTTATCCTCAGCCTCTGTAACTTTATTTCGGGCATTTGTCACATCATCTTTTGCCTTAGTAATTTCCGTATTTGCCCGAGTCAATCTTTCTTGCGCGTCTAGGTAATCAAGTCGAGGTTGTGCACCTGCAGTAACGAGCATATGCATACTTTTTTCTCTTTTTTGGGCGAGCGCCAAGTTGGATTCAACTTTAACGCTGATGTTTTCAGCGTTCACAAGGTTAGTTTTGGCGTTCACAAGGTTAGTTTTGGCGTTGACCAAGTTTTCTTGCATCTTGGTAAAGCGTACTTTCGCCTGCTGAACAACCGCTTTCTGGCGATTTGCTTCTGCCTCAGCAGCAGCTTGATGAGCTTTGTAGTCAGCCAGACGAGAGTTTAATAGTTCATCTTGCCGTTGGGTACCGGTTGTTGTATTTCCCATGCGTTCTGCATTTAAACGCCCCAAATCTTCCCGAATCAACTCAGCTGATTTACTAAGGCGGGAAACATCGACTTTTTGCAATTCAGGATCGCGTTGAATCAGGACTTGATCTTTGGCAACGTGATCGCCTTCTTTAACATTGATAGCAACAATTGTTCCGCCACCTAATGATGTCACCGGTCGCACCTGTCTGGAGGCAACTAACTCCCCTTGTGCTGTTGCCACTTCATCAATAAGTGAAAAGTTTGCCCAGGCGATCGTCCCAAACACCACTGCACTTATAGTCCCCGCTAACATTCTGGTATAGAGTGGGGGTAACTCCTGTACTGCCTTACCCAATTCATACGAAAGTTTTTCGTCTGGTTTGGCGAATCGCTGTTTTGTCTGACGTGCTTGAGTAGGATTTGCAGTTAGATAAGATTTCATATATTTTTGGTTGGTGGTTAATTGTCAAAGTAGGACTCCTAACTTCTGACTCTTCAGTCTTTAAACCGCTAGATAACGGCGTAAAAAATTTTCCAGCTTCTCCAACTTGAGATGGAAAATTCCTTCTAAGTTAGCAATCTCTTCTTTTGTACAGAAAAATTCATTTGCCAGTAATGTACGGAAGGTTCCCAAAGCTTTTTGCCCTTGTGGATTAAACAAACTTAATACACCCCGCAAACCGTCTACTGCAAGTAGTGGTGGATTCATCACTACTAGTTCTTTGTTAAAGATGCCACTAAAAATTTTGGGAATATCCTCTCGCAATAAAATTTCCGGTCCACCGACTGATAAAATCTGATTGCGAGCAGCTTCAACTGTTACAGAATCCACGACTATTCTTGCTAAATCATCTGTACTTACAATAGAGGTACGATTTTTGGGATCACCGATAAGTAAATAAAACCCTGTTTCCCGAGACTGTTCTGCTAACGGCACTAAGTTCGATGCTAATCCAGCTGGGCGTAAAATAGTGTAGTTTAAACCACTAGCTTCCAGGTACCGCTCTACCGCTCGTTTGGCTTTGAAGACGGGAGCATCTTCATAACCCCGATCTGCTCCCAACACAGAAATAAACACGAAGTACTTTACTCCCTCCGCAATTGCCGAGTCAATGAGTTCTATATTAGCTCGGTAGTCCAGAGACAAGGCATCGCCATCAGAACCATGAGTGCTAATAATATACTGAACACCCTGACAAGCTTTCTGGATATCTTTTTCTTGACGCAAATCACCGATGAAGATGTCACATCCTCGGTGTTCTAACTCGCTGTATCGCGAAGTCAGACGGACAAATGCTCGCACCTGCAACTCCCTTTCACGCATGAGTCGCACGACTCTACGGCCGATTCCTCCAGTTGCTCCTGTCACTAAAAACATAAGGATTTTGGATTAATGCTAACTGCTAATTGTTAATTGGGAAAGGGGAATGGTATTACAACTCATAACCTAGTACAGATCGGCGGAAATAAACCACCCATCTGAAATAGTTAAAACCCTTACAAAATAAGGTTCTTTCTTTTTACTTTTTACTTTTTACTTTTGCCTTGTTGTACTAGTTCCCCATGCCCCATTACCCCATTCCTCAATATAAAATTTAAAATTCGACAATAACTGGTGTATGGTCGCTGGGTTGAGGTAATTTTCTAGGAGCTACATCAATGATGCAGCTTTTAGTACGCTCATACAAGTTGCCGGTGAGATAATGATGGTCAATCCGCCAACCCAAATTGCGCTGAAATGATGCAGCGCGATAGTCCCACCAGCTGTAGTGTCCGCCTTCATTCGTGAATTTGCGAAAGGCATCACTAAATCCTAGTGCCAGAATGTTCCGTAGAGCTTGTCGCTCTGGCTCAGATGCCATAATGTGATTGTTAGTAATAACGCTATCATGAATATCCGTATTCTCCAAAGCGATATTGAAATCACCACACATACAAATAGCTGACGACGACAAAAGATGCGATCGCAAATACTCCTGTAATACTGTTAACCAACGCAGCTTGTATTCGTATTTATCGCCCCCGACTGCTGCACCATTAGGCACATAAAGATTTACAATCCTAATCCCATTAATCACTCCTGTAATCACCCGCTTTTGGTCATCCCAATCGGACTCTAAGTTTACCAAAACTGTCGTGAAACCAGTACTTACATCCTCCAAAGGTTGACGGCTGAGAAGGGCAACCCCATTGTAAGCTTTTTGTCCCGACAAATACAGTTGATAGCCCAATTGTTCAAAAGGCGATCGCGGAAAGAGAGCGTCTATAACTTTGGTTTCTTGCAAACATAGGACATCCACGGGTTTTTGTGTCAACCAATCGACAACGTGATGAAGCCGAGTCCGAATCGAGTTGACATTCCAAGTAGCAATTTTCATCAATAAATTATCAGTAGTTCATATAGCAATCCTATTTGATTTGTGAGAATCAAGCATCCTAAGAAGCCCGATTTCTTAAGAAACTGGGCTTTTGATTTAGGATTAGTCGATTGGTAAAATGAGCGCTTCATGTGTCCTTATTTGCAAAGAGCAAATGCCCTGTTTGAGTGTTTTTTAATTTTTTATTTTAAAAAAGTTGCTCTATGTCTATTTTGTACTCTTCCAGACCCGAACTACCACATTCTTTTCACTACCTACTTTTGGTCTTTTCTATGATCCCCAAGGTAGATGAAACGAGATCGCAACCAACTATAAGTTAGAGATGTAGTTTCTATATTGCTATTGCTACTGCTTCCGGCTATGTAGGCTATGTACGCTTCTTCTGTTCTGACCTGGATTAGAGGCCCAATGCAAGACCAAGACATGGTGAGCCTAACCGACAGTTGGACTTTTATAAGTCAGTTGAGTTAAAGTAAACAATAAGTGAGTAAGTACAAATGCTTTACCTTACTTAAAGATGTAAGTCCGGTCTTTCGGACTGTATCAATTGTTGAACCAAAACAAAAAAATGAAAATCGCTCAAGTAGCTCCCTTATGGGAACGAGTTCTACCTCCTACATAAAGAGGAATTCAACTGATGGCGAGTCGTTTGACAGACGAACTGGTACGTAGAGATCATGACGTAACTTTGTTCGCTTCTGGCGATTCGCAAAGTTTGGCTAAATTAGAAGCTGTTCATCCTCGTGCATTGCGCTTGAACTGAAATATCAAAGAGTATGCGATCTATGAAATGCTGGAACTTAGCCAATTACCCAAATGTTAAAAAGTAAAAAGTAAAAAGTAAAAAGTAAAAAGAGAATCCCCATAATTAAAATTAGGGGA
>CALMVQ010000270.1 GCA_937873135.1 uncultured Scytonema sp.
GATTGGGGGAGGGGGTTCTTTTATTCTGGGTGATTTGACGGACATCGTATCAGACCCCATAAAGTCAGTAAATTTCTCATGTACGTGCTTCTCTTTGCCCACGCAACTGCCTTACTCTCATTCCTATCAGCAAGCCAATGATCACAAAGATAGTAAAGTATGCTAGTCCAATAAACCGCACCGATAAAGGTGGTGAAACGGCTTCAACTTCTATTTCTTTTTTAACCTTAAAGGGTTGGAATTGCCGTATTGCATTAGGTTGTGGAGAAACTTGCACCTCAACAGAGTGGGGTGCGCCATCAAAAAACTCAGAAAGCCACTTTAACTGTCCTGCGCTATCAGGAGTCGCTTGATAGGCAAAGGCAACCCAGTTTTCTTCAAGCTGAGTTGCTTTAATATTAAATAGTACATCTGTGGCTGGCTGATTCGTTGTGGTGTCCGTGACTTGAAGTTGTAACTTAGCCGGAATTCCCACTGTGGCACTAGTATCTCCAGAAAATTGCGCCTTCAAACCTTGGGATTCTCCAATGCCAGAATTATCAGTTTTTGGTGCTGGCTCACTCATGTGTGACATATGAGACTCAGCCATCTCAGCATTCACGTTGATAAATATTAAGGCAGCGATCGCCACTATTATTGCCCCACTGAGTAACAATCGCACTCTAGAAGGTGCTATTTCTCCTGGCTGGATTGCTTGAGAACCACCTATCACCCAACCGCCCCCGAAGCCGACAATCAGTAAAATGACGACTAAGATGCCAAAATACTTATATTTCAAAGGGTTTTCGGGAAGATTGAATGTTATTGTTTGTTCAAATGGAGCAAATGCACCAACTTGAAGGGGAGTGACATTGACTAATAGTTCATATCTACCGCGAATGGGTAAAGTTTGTTGAACAACCAACTTGCCTTGAGGCGCATTAGCTTCCAAATCCAATAGCTTAGTTCCCTCCACAATCGGAAAGTCTGTTGTCAACCAAATGTTTCGCGGTGGAGTCAGAATTTGCAGGTGAATTTTTGTATTTTCTAGGGGTTTACCTACAGCATCTACCGCTTGTAGTTGCAAGCTTGTGGGAGATGTAGGTTTATGAGAGCCAAGGGGGGTGTCTGCTTCTGCTTCAAATGGCAAGACTTGACTGATGGGAGGATCTGTGGTTAAGCGGACAGTGGGGTGTGGAGATTGAGACAACCCTACTAATCCAGAGAAAACCACACTTATCAGCAACACCGCACTAATAAGTGCATGAAACTTAAATTTTGACATACTAAACTTTTGCTAATTCTGGACTAGCGACAAATAGCCAAATAAATCGGTAGAAATCAATATAAGTGATACTACCGTTGCTCATTACTAAATAGTTAATTGCCTGACTAAAACTAGCTATTTGCTATTATTTAGCGAATTTACTAGTCTTTGTTGATACGGAATTATCTAGTGGCAACTAACAGATAAAGTATGGTGGCGTAAAGAATGTGTCGCATTGTGGATAGCAGGATAAGTGGTGAAATAAACTGTCCAAAGCGTCAAAGCGCAGAGCGAAATATAAAGAGTTGCTTGCACAGGTGTTGATAAAGTCCAGCTTTTCGCTTTTTGTGGAAGTGAAATCGAAGATTGAGCAGTCATAATTTTACTTTGCTAACTAAATATGAACAATTTAACTTATAACCAAGCATTCTGACAATTTTCTTTCCAGCCTAATTTCTGGCGAGATGTAAGAAAGAATACTACTCGTAGCCATGTATGGAAAAAAGATATGCCCCCACTCCCCATATCTGTTAAAGTATATCTACATAACTATTCTAGAGCTATGCCATAGAAATAAATCAAAAGTTTTATGATCTTCAGCAGCTTAAAAAATCCTGTATTTGCTAGACTTTACACGGCTCAAACCATAAGTTTGTTAGGTGATGCCCTGACTTGGATTGGTCTAGCGCTGCTTGCTTTTGAATTGGCGGGAGAAAAATCTGCTGTTGTGCTTAGTAGTGCTTTAACGCTGCGTGTTACGGCATTCGTATTGCTCTCACCACTGGCAGGGGCGATCGCTGACCGCTTTGACCGCAAGCGCATTATGGTGACAACCCATTTAGCACGAATGTTGATTGTTGGACTGCTACCGTTTGTGACAGCAGTTTGGCAAGTCTATGCCCTCATCTTCGCACTCAATGTTTTCAATGCTTTTTTCACGCCAACGTATAAGGCGACAATCCCTCAAGTAACAGGTGAAAATGAGTATCCGCAAGCGATCGCCCTTTCTAGCGCCACCTACCAATTGCTAGCAGTACTTGGTCCAGGTTTTGCAGGGGCGATCGCAGCTTTTATCGGGGCAAGGCAAATTTTCTTTTTAGACGCTTTTAGCTTCATAGTTGCTGCTATTTTAATCTTTACCCTACCAGGTCAGCTGAGAGTCAATCCCAGCCAGCAGTCGTTAAGGACAACAGGCAGGACATGGCTTGATATTAAAGAAGGTACAACTCGTCTATTTGCAGATGCTCCGATTCGCTATGCCCTGGCAATGCAGTTAGTCGCCTCCATTGTTGGCGCACAAATTTTAGTCAATACTGTTGGTTACGTCGAGGGAACGCTCAAACTAGGAAATGTTCAGTACGGTTGGGTGATGGCGGCTTTTGGCATTGGTGCAACCCTCTGTGCCTTGCTAGTTAGTGCTTTGGATAGACGCTTAAGACGGACGACTTTCGTGCTGATTGGTGCAACCCTGATTACCGTTGCGTTATTGCCTGCGTCTAAAGCAGGTTTAGGGTTGCTCATGATTCTTTGGGCAGTAGCCGGAGCGGGTCAGAATATGGTGGATTTACCCACGCAAACCTTAATAGCTGAGCGTGTTCCAAAGATGGCACAAGGGCGAGTTTATGGCGCACACTTTGCCTGGAGTCATCTGTGGTGGGCAATTTCGTATCCTTTGGCTGGTTGGCTGGGAAGCCACTTTGCTGAAAATGAATTTCTTTACGGCAGCCTAGTTGGCTTAGGGATGCTTTTTATCGTGCAATTTTCGCTTTCACCAAAAGCGGATGAAAATGAACACGTTCATGAAAGTTTTTGGCACTACCACAAACACGTTCATGATGACCACCATCAGCACGACCATTACCCAGAAATACCATCAGGGGAACCCCACGCCCATCTTCATCAACACAAACGCATACGTCACTCACATTCCTACATTGTTGATATCCACCATCCAGCAAGATAAAGATTAACATTATGTCTGCTTGAACACTTGTAATATTTGTGAGGACAGAAAAAAAGATAATAGGTCATGGCTTTTCGGGGAAAAACAATTACCTATTACCAACAAGACTAACCATATCGTAAGTAATTAGCCGAACTTGATATCAGAGAGTCTTTACATTAGGTTGACGGTAGGTAAATTTCTTAACTGAAGCGTATTGGAGTATCACCGGGTCGGGACTTGTGGTTGGCTCGTCGCGCAACTACGAACCAAGAAATATTTCTGGATATTTCTGGAATATTTCCACTGAAATTTGTAGGTAAAGTTAGTCCAATATTAACTAAGGAATTTACTATGTCCAGCAAATATAAATTATTAACTTTGTGCATTATTGATCTATAAAATACTTGTCATCACCAGAGGTCCAATCGGTTCTGGGTTAGCGTTTGATGATTCGAGAGTAACTATTAGCCCCGACATCTCTTCATAAAGATCGGAGGGAATAGGAAGTTTGTCTAAAACCAGACCTTGCGGACTAAACCTGAGTTGTCCACAAGGTATTTTGTTGTTGTCAACTATCGCCCACAGCCGATAGATATGTTCTTGAGGAGGAGCAGGAAGATTGTGAATAAATATAATAATTTTTTGTTGCTCAGGATTCATCACAATATTGCCGGAGGCAGTATTTGCTATTTCCGCGCCTTTGAGGGAGAAGAGGCGAGTTTCAGAACTTTGTAGGAGTGTGCTAACGTTTTTGGCAACCTTAAGATCTTGCCGCAGGCGATAGTTATCTATACCTAGAACTAGAACTAACAGCGCTGCCACACTGCCAACTATTTTGCGCCACGGCAAAGAAGACCGTTTTAAGACTGGAGTAGAGTGAGATGGGATGTTAGTAGCTTTGAGGATAGCTGATCGCAGATGTTGAGGAGGCGCTACCTCGTTGAAACCACATAAAACCTGTCCCATGACTTCCTGAAGATCCTTCACTTCTACAGCCAATTCAGGATTTTCTACTAACAGCAGCTTAAATTCCTCAGCTTCTTCGGGATTGAGATCTCCAACAACATAACCAGCAGCTAATTCTTTTAAGTACTCAGGACTTGAGAAACGAGTCATAGTAAACTACCCAATAACATATTGTAGGATTTGCTTGAGTTTTAGCAGTCCTTGACGGATTCGACTCTTAACTGTCCCCAAAGGAATATCTAATTTTTGAGCAATTTCCGACTGACTGAGTCCTTCGTCATAAGCCATCTCTAATACTTGACGCTGCTGTTGGGGAAGTTGTTCTAAAGCAGAGCGAAGGTGTTGAGAACGCTCTTGAGCGCAAGCGTTCTCAAAAGGAGTAGAAGAGAACATTTCATGCTGTTCTGTTTGACTCCAACGTTCTAGAAGTTTTAAGTTTCTGCTCCTTGAGCGAAGTTTATCGATCGCCCGTGAGCGAGTCATCGTTACGAGATATCTCACAAAATGTTCTGGATTATAGTTAACATTACGCCACAAAGCTAGAAAAATCTCTTGTGTCAAATCTTCTGCTTCTTGAGGATTTTTCAAAATTTTGAGTGCTATCCCATATACCAAACCTCCGTAGCGATCATAGAGCATACCCAGTGCTAAAGGTTGCCTAGTCTTAATTGCATCAAAGAGTTCTGCATCCGTAAGGAGCGGTGGACTTTGCGACTTGTATTTGGGAGAGCTTGACTCCATGATTTTTCGGTACTCAACCTGATCGGATGATTTCAGCGTTGCTTGCAATCCTTGTTTCACAGGTGTTTTCTCTTAATAGAATTTTATCTAATAAGACGACTGCCGAAGAGGATTGGATTTATTTTATTTGAACTTCATTTAAATTACGCTTTTTTTCAGGCACTTAAAGTCTAGAGTTAAAAAGCTTTACAATTGTTGAGC
Source organism: uncultured Scytonema sp. (assembly GCA_937873135.1). Lineage (GTDB taxonomy): Bacteria > Cyanobacteriota > Cyanobacteriia > Cyanobacteriales > Nostocaceae > Rhizonema. The sequence continues at coordinate 5,100 of CALMVQ010000270.1, forward strand.
TTTGAATTATGGATTATAGGTTAATACCGTTCAAGTAGGGGCAGTGGAGATTTCACATATATATAGTATATAGCAATCCTCCGCAGATTTCCGCTTTAAGAGGGACAAGGGATATATTGTCCCGACAAGGGGCACAAGGGAGAGGTGTTCGTATCTCCTCCACAGATTGCTATATAGAATGCAGGCAACGTCAAAACAAAGGTAGTCCCAAATAATTTAAATCCAAAATCTTAGCACCAACGTCAAAGAAGATAGAGGTTACTAAGTTGAGCTATCTAAAGTCTTTATCTAATTTTTAGTTAAGAACTTAGCTACTATTTGTAGTAGCTAGCTACTCCAACCGCGTAACTCCTACTTATCCACTAGGAGATTAAACTATGAAACGCTTCATTATTGCTGGTTTATCGGCTGTACTTGTATCCAGTACTATAATACCTGCCAAAGCTCAAACGCAGGTTGAAAAGCTAACGACATACAATCCAGTTGTGACAAATAACACCTTTACTAGTCATTTAACGCCTTTTCAGATTGTTTATCTAGCTTATCAAGGGCACTTCCGCAGCCAAGGTATTCCTGGTTACGGTAGCCTCCTTTCTGCTCACCAATCTGGAAAAATTACTGCCAAAAACATTGTGCAGATTGCCATCAATACAAATTTAATCCCTAAAAATATTTTAACTGACAAAGGGTATCTAAATTTGGTTGAAGAGCAATTGAAGGGGCTTGAACAAGACTAGTACAACAAGGCAAAAGTAAAAAGTAAAAAGTAAAAAGAAAGAACCTTATTTTGTAAGGGTTTTAACTATTTCAGATGGGTGGTTTATTTCCGCCGATCTGTACTAGTGCAACAAGGCAAAAGTAAAAAGTCAAAAGGCACTCATAATGAAATCCTTATATATCAAGCTTTTAGTTGGAAATTTACTGGTAAGTTATTTCAGCCAGCCTGCACTAGTAAACGGGGCGCGGAAATAAAGCAACCATTAAAAATAGCGCGAAAAGCTTATCTCATAAGCTTTTATAATTTTGAATTTCTGGAATACGCATTACGCAGAATTCAAAATTAAAAAACCCTTGTGTTCCCAATGAATTTGTAGGATATAAATTCTGCTTTTATCTTTCTTTACCCTGAAATTTGCCAATGAAAAGAGTATTGCGTAAATACCATCGATTGATTGCCATATCAATTTGTCTACCTTTGAGTTTAACCATAGTAACTGGCATTGGTATTACAATAGCAGAGCAATGGTTACACCAAGAAGATTTAGTCGGATTACTCATCAAAATTCATACGTTAGAAATTCTTGGTCTGGCGCAGATTTATCCCTTCTTAAATGGCTTGGCTCTCATCGGTTTAATAGTAACTGGTCTGAGTATGACTGGTCTATTTTCTCGACGAGATTATCCAAAATCAGGAGGCGATCGCACATGAAGTATCGTTCTTCAATGCTAGCAGTAATTGCTGCTGTGCTTGCTATTGTATTGCATTTCTATGGTTGCACTCCTCAATCTACACAGCCACAAAATCAACCAAATGTAACGGTTGTTCCACCTTTGGAACAACAAAAAAATAGCGGACAGCAGGCAAATTCAACCGTCAAAATTCACAACTTCAAATTTGAACCAGCAAATTTAAAGATTCACGTTGGCGAAACTATTAAGTTTATCAACAGTGATGAAGAACCGCATACAGTTACTGCACAAGACGGCTCCTTTGATTCCAAAGCGATCGATAAAGATGAGGCTTGGACTTATACCTTTACTAAAACTGGAAAAAACCCGTACATTTGCGCTATTCACCCCTTCATGAAGGGGACAGTTACTGTCACGCCGAAAGGAGGAAAAAATGAAACGTAGAAATTTTATTAATCATGTCGGTTGGACTGGTCTTGGTTTTCTGTGGGTTATTGGCGAAAATGGTTTATTAACTTCGTGCAAAATTGGTGAGAATGCACAAAAACACTTGAATTCATCCGCGCTTTCATTTGTTCAAATCAGCGATAGTCACATTGGTTTTCATAAGCCAGCAAATGAGGATGTCATCGCAACGTTACAGAAAGCCATTAATGCTATCAATTCATTACCAACACCACCAGCATTTGTCATCCATACAGGTGACATCACTCACCTGTCTAAACCTGCAGAGTTCGATCAGGCTAAACAGATCCTTTCACAATTGAAGACACAATTGTTCACACTGCCAGGTGAACACGACACGATTGGAGATCGGGGTAAAGCTTATTCTCAAGCTTTCAGTCAACGGGAGACAAAAGAAGGATTGCAGTCATGGGATCACTCTGGCGTGCATTTTGTCTCGCTGACTAATGTGCTGGATTTTGGCGAAACAGGAAAAGGCAAACTTGGTCAAGCTCAACTAGACTTGCTAGCAAGAGATCTCGCAGCACAAAAACATGACACGCCAATAGTAGTATTTAGTCATATTCCCCTATACGATCTTTATCCCAAGTGGGGCTGGGCAACAGAAGATTCGGCTCATGCACTCTCGTTGCTGTCCCGATTCTCATCTGTCACTGTACTGAATGGTCATATTCATCAAGTGATTCACCATTCAGAAGGAAATATCCGTTTCTCAACTGCTGCATCAACAGCATATCCCCTACCATCACCTGGAAACGGAGAACAACCTGCTCCTGTCAAATTACCAGCAAGTCAATTGCTGACTGCGTTGGGATTTCGCACAGTTGAATTTTATCCAGATCAGGATACAAAACTCAATCAACATTCTCTAGTTTAGAAAATTATCGGGATTCTCTATGATCCCTCAGTTAGCGCCTTGGCTGCCTTTTCAGTTGTTATCCAAGTTGCAGCAATTCCGATTTTTTGGCAGGTGAGAAAACACAAGATAGCGTTTTTTTTGCGTGCAATACGCGCTCTCAGAGACACGCTATGGCAAGTCTCTACATATATGTATGTGATTCAAATGAAAAGCGCTATATAGTAGTCCTATATCATTCGTAAAAAACAAGATACCCGACTTCGCATATAGAAGTCGGGGATCTGTAACTAACCAGGAAGATTCCAAGTACAACTATTTCTGGAATCTGTCCACTGGAATTTGTAGGTAAAGTTAGTTCAATATTAACTAACGAATTTACTATGTTCAGCAAATATAAATTATTAACGTTGTGCGTTGGCACGCTTGCGGTTTCTGCATTCGGTGTAGGAATAGCACAAGCAGCACTAACAAACCAATCGAAAGTTGTCATTAACGGTATCGACACAGTCCGAGTTGGTATGACTGTTGCCCAAGCGTCAAAAGCCGGTGGTACTCGCCTAGTACCAACTAGTCAGCCTAATAACAGTTGCTACTACGTTAAGTCACAAACTGGACTCCAAAATCTTAACTTCATGGTGACAAATGGTCGCATCGCTAGAGTCGATGTCCAGAAAAATAGCGATCTCGCTACTCTTAAAGGCGCACGCATTGGCGATACTGAGAGCAAAATCAAGTCGCTTTACCCAGGAGAAATTAAAGTCACGCCACATAAATATGTTAATGGTGGGCATTACTTGACATTAGTGCCAAAAAATGGGGCGAATACTAATGATCGGATTGTGTTCGAGACTGACGGCAAACGTGTGACTGCGTTTAGAGCAGGTAAACTTCCTGAAGTCGAATATGTAGAAGGGTGCAGTTGAGTTGTAGCCAATGACTTGCCCTCCCAAGCATCGGCAGCTATACTGGAGGCAAATGGCAGCTATGTAATGTGATGGATTATACCGTTAATTGAAAACATAGCTGCCCTACCTTGCCCATAACGGGTCCAAGTCCCCGGATTTATCCGGAACAGAAGTAGGAAATCTGTTATCTCATGTTCGGTTGAACACTTAAAATAAAGTTTGTAGTTGCGCTTTAGCGCTCTTAACAGTTTGAGAGCGCTAAAGCGCAACTACGAACCTATCTTTTATTTATAACTCATTTACCGAACATAATATTACCAGACGCGCAACGCGAGTAACTTTCTCGTCCTTATTTGAATCCTTTGTATGAGCAGTAGAGGTCCTTCAACATAGCTGCCCTCTGCCTTCTCAAGGTGGTTTACCCTGGACTTTATTTATCAAAAAATTATATTAAAATTGATAATCATTATTGACATTTTGAAGTCAAAAAAATATCTCGTTTTGTAAAGGCAAAAATACGGGCGTCACTATGACGAAATGTGGGAGTTGACTGTTTCTAGTTCTCAGTTAAAATGATTCTTTCGGGAACAGATCTGTGGCAATCCTACGTCATAATACAAGTGTTGTGGGGGTAAAACCATGAACGATATCAAGCAAACAATCGCCATCCTGGCTATAGCGAGTGTACTGGGTGGAACACCCGCTACTGTCAATGCACAGACACCACAAACGCTCATTCAACAGAGGAATTTTCAGGATTACTACAATCAGGGTGTGCAAAAGCTAAAGCAAGGCAACTTCAATGGAGCGATCGCCGCTTTTGACTCCGTAGTGCGGCTCAATCCCAAACATTACGAAGGCTTCTGCCTAAGGGGTTTGGCTAAATCTCAATTAGGAGACTTCAAAGCAGCCATTGCTGACTTTAACTCTGCGTTACGGCTTAATCCTAACCATGCAGAGGCTTACAACAGCCGAGGGACTGACTATGCTGAACTGGGGAGTATTCAAGCAGCCATTGCCGACTTTAACCAAACACTCAAAATCGATCCGAAGTTTGTAGATGCTTACTACAATTTGGGACTTGCCAATTATAAACTGGGAAATCACAAGTTAGCGGTAGCAAACTTTAACTCTGCAATTAGTATCAATCCCAACCTAGCTGATGCTTACGGTAATCGGGCACTTGCTCAATATGCTTTAAAAGATCGGGGTAGTGCCGTTGTTGACCTTCAACAAGCAGCAAAACTATTTCTTGAGCAAGGGAATACGCAAAGTTATCAAAAAGTACAAAGCTTACTTCAGCAGATTAAGCAGTAGCTAGTACCGCAAGGCGTTCGTCAAAAGTCAAAAGTCAAAAGTATTATGAAATCGGCTTTTTGGGCATTTTATTTCAACCGAATATGATATAAGTAATTTAATAGTGATAAACAAACCTTTACATTGGGATTGTTAATAGTTAGTTGTGAGTTTATTTTACAGCATATTAACATTTATCTATGGATTTCTTTTCGGGCACAAACTAACTTAATTATCAAGAAAATCGTGTTGAAAAAAAATAGAAAGTATATTATTTTTCCTGATCAAAATTACTTGACCTGTAACAGTTAATCAGTTAAGTTAGCAGTCAAGAACGTTATTCTCTAAAAGTCGATGAACAAAAAATTAAAACTGGCTTTGCTTGCTAGTCCCACAATTTTCAGCACTTTAATGTCTATCGTCGGAGTGGTTAATCCTGCTCATGCCTATTCGCCAATCATCCGCCTGAAAAGCGGTGAAGCGTGTATACGTCATCCACACGTTAGTTACGACAAGTTTGTGTGTATGCGGGTTACACAAGCAGACAAAGTCTCTCAATCGACACCAACCTCTAGGGTGAATTCGGTACCACAATCAGACAAAAATGTTGCCATGCTCAACTTTACTGAAGCAGAAAGCGATAAGGCGATCGCCTTATTTGGCTGTGACTGCCCGTATTGCATGAATGCTCTACATGCATTACAAGGCTCACAACCAATGGTGTACTAAGCTGAAAAAGGCTTCTGGGCAACATTGCTATTTTATATATAGCAATCCTAATTGATTTGTGAATATTGAAGATACAGATCCCCGACTTCGCATATAGATGTCGGGGATTTGTGTCTTCGCGAATGATTTAGGACTGCTATATATACAACTTTTTTTCCCTTAACCTCAACTAATGAAATTTACATGAAATTCATATATCCAATTAGTAAGAAATACTATTCCTACCATTAGTAGACGCGAATATATTACCAATTTCCTAATGTGAGGGCGAAGAGGCATAAATACTACTTTACGAGCGATCACTGTCAACGCTGTGCTGCATCTTGCCGTCGCTGCGCCCAATCCTGCCGCCAGATGGCTAAGGCAATGGCTTAAGGAGAACAAGAAAGATCCCCGACGAATTAAAGAAGTCGGGGATCTGTGTCTTCAATTTTCAAAAATAAATTGGGACAAAATAAAATTTGTGTTATCTCTTGACTCTCTAGTTAACTAGAGGGTGCAGAATAGTTTTATGGTCTATTGGTCTGCTACACAAACTTTGATCGTTTGTAGTAAGTTGTTCTATCTGAATTTTTAAGTACAAGAGTGCTGACTACGAACTACTCAAAGAAAGCGCTTTGATTCAAAGTTTATTATTATGGAAACCCTCACACTTAAACTACGAGGCATGAGTTGTGCCTCTTGCGCTCGTAACGTTGAACAAGCAATTAGCTCCGTACCAGGGGTAGGTGAAGCGAATGTGAACTTCGGTGCAGAGCAAGCGACAGTAAAGTACAATCCTAAGAAAACTAATCTGGAGAAAATTCAAAACGCTGTGGAGGCTGCGGGGTACTCAGCCTACTCGCTTCAAGAACAAGAAATGATCACAGGAGTTGATGATGCCGAAAAAGCTGAGCGTCTGGCAGAAACACGAAGCCTAATACGTAAGGTGGTTGTCGGAGCAGTCATCAGTATAGTCCTCATCGGGGGGTCGCTACCAGCAATGCTGGGAATAAATTTGCCCTGGATTCCGGCATGGCTACATAACCCTTGGTTCCAGTTAGTGCTGAGTGCACCTGTCCAATTCTGGTGTGGTTACGGGTTTTATATCAACTTCTGGAAAGCGTTGAAACGTCATGTGGCAACAATGGATACGCTGATTGCTTTAGGTACAAGTGCAGCGTATTTTTACTCAGTATTTGCCACTGTTTTCCCCGATTTCTTTGTCAAAGAAGGTTTGATGCCTGAAGTTTACTACGAATCAGCAGCAGTCGTCATCACCTTAATTTTACTTGGACGGTTATTTGAAAATCGGGCTAGAGGTCAAACTTCCCTTGCCATCCGCCAACTCATTGGTTTGCAAGCTAGAGATGCTAGAGTTATTCGCAATGGACGAGAAATTGATGTTCCCATACTCGAAGTTCAAGTAGACGATGTGATTTTGGTGCGCCCCGGTGAAAAAATTCCGGTGGATGGTGAAGTGATTGAAGGCGCTTCGACTATAGATGAAGCGATGGTTACAGGTGAAAGTTTGCCTGTCAAAAAGCAGCCGGGAGATGAGGTTATTGGAGCGACGATTAATGGGGCAGGTGCATTTAAGTTTCGGGCGACACGAATAGGGAAAGATACGGTGTTAGCTCAAATTGTCCAACTTGTACAACAAGCCCAAGGTTCCAAAGCGCCAATTCAACGATTGGCAGATCGGGTGACGGGGTGGTTTGTGCCAGTTGTGCTGGCGATCGCAATCACGACTTTCGTTATTTGGTTTGATATCATGGGTAACCCCAGCCTTGCCCTAGTGACGACAGTGGGAGTGCTGATTATTGCCTGTCCTTGCGCGTTGGGTTTAGCCACCCCAACTTCTGTCATGGTAGGTACGGGTAAAGGGGCTGAAAATGGTATCTTAATCAAAGGAGCAGAAAGTTTAGAACTTGCTCACAAAATTGAGATAATCGTACTGGATAAAACGGGAACACTCACTGTGGGTAAACCTACTGTGACTGACTTTGTTACCGTCAATGGAACTGCAAATGGGAATGAGCTAAAACTCTTGCAGTTAGCTGCTGCTGTGGAACGGAACTCTGAACATCCTCTTGCTCTTGCAGTTGTAAACTATACCTTGCAGCAACAGGTTGAATTGCTGTCAGCGCAGAACTTTGAGGCGGTTGCTGGTAGTGGTGTACAAGGTACGGTTGGCGATCGCTCGCTGCAAATTGGTACGCAGCGTTGGATGGAGGAATTGGGAATCAACACGAACAATCTTCAAGAACAGAAAAATGCTTGGGAAGAGCAAGGGAAAACTGCCGTTTGGATAGCTGTAGATGGGGAAATTCAAGGATTGATGGGTATTGCTGATGCTCTCAAACCATCCTCAATTACAGCAGTTAGAGGATTGCAAAAGCTCGGCTTAGAAGTTATTATGCTCAGTGGAGATAATCGCCCAACAGCCGAAGCGATCGCCTCTGAAGTTGGGATTGCAAAAGTTTTTGCCGAAGTTCGCCCCGATCAAAAAGCGGCAGTTATTCAGTCTTTGCAACAACAACAAACGCGAAGAACTCGCAATCCAAAATCCGTTGTGGCAATGGTAGGTGATGGCATTAATGATGCACCCGCTTTGGCTCAAGCAGATGTGGGGATTGCTATTGGCACAGGAACAGATGTGGCGATCGCCGCTAGTGATATCACTTTAATTTCTGGAGACTTGCAAGGCATTGCGACAGCGATTCAATTGAGTCGTGCCACCATCCGCAACATCCGCCAAAATCTCTTCTTTGCCTTCGTTTACAACATCGCCGGGATTCCCCTTGCTGCCGGAATTTTATTTCCCATCTTCGGCTGGTTACTCAACCCGATGATTGCTGGAGGAGCAATGGCGTTTAGTTCTGTGTCCGTAGTGACTAACGCCTTGCGCTTACGGAATTTTCAATCTAAAGCGATCATGTAATAACAATAATAATAGTTGTTATACCATTTCACGAAAATCTTGATACTATTCGCTCAAGAACTGCATCCCCTGCTCCCTCTGCTCAAGAACTGCTTGCCTAAATGTATCAACTTTAAAGTGAAACGGTATTAGTGGGGTGGCATTGAGGATTTGACTACGAATCCAGTGCATGGATTTAGGTAGATGATACTGTCGTTAAGGAGTTAACTTATTGAACAAAAAAGGTAACGCTCATAGAAGGTTTTTTAACCCTGTACGAGTTTTTCTCAGACTGCTATCTGGGTTATGGGAAAAACAACACATGGTAAATGATGAAACCTACCTCATAAACTCTGATAATGTCAAAGACAATTTAGAGGACATGAGTGAGGAGCCACCGTCCGAACCTGACAGTGACCGTAATTAATTAAGTTCATAGCCCCTAGCTAGCCTCTAGGGGCTATTACTTCTAACTTAAGGATAAAACAAAATACTATGTCAACGTCAAACACAATCGTTTATCCAGTTCATTATCGGCTAGTTGTACGTCGGTTGGATACTTGGCATTTTACTAAAGGCGATGTATTTGTAAACTTGTTTAATGTCCCAATCCTTGCACAAAAGGATTTATTTGCTGTCTTTGGCATCACCATTAAAGAAGTTGCAAGCGAACTGAGACGAATAAACGGGGGTAAGCAGGGTTTTTATATTGCTGATATCCTAGATAAGAAATATTATTACTGTGGTGCTGAGTGGTCAGATGTCAAAGCCAAACTTCTTGAACTTGGTATTGGTAGATCTGACCCAATGTCCGTTTGAAGACCACGCATTAATCAATATAAAATGTTTAGGAAAAAAACGGTTTTTGGCAATATCGCTGGTTTGGGATTTTTGCTCTTGCTTTCCGGAGGCGCAGCAGCACAAATGCCAGCATCTCCGTCACAGCAAACCACTCAATTTCGTCAAATCGAGCAACCTTTGGGGTTAAAAGTTGGTATAACTGCGGGTGGCTTAGCATTGATAGGATTAGAGTTATGGTGGTTTATTGGGAGTAAAACCAATTCTCTAAAATGAGTAGGGGCGAACGGCTGTTCGCCCTTAGAATCTAATGCAACAACTTAACCTGTTTGAAGAACCAACCCTTGATTTACCAGTTACTTATTACCCAAACTTCTTAAGTATTGAGGAAGCCAACGAACTTTACCAACACTGTGAGCAATTGGAATGGCAGCAGAATCAAATCAAGATAGTGGGTAAGATTATGTCCGTGCCTCGCCTGGAATGTATTTACGGTGACAAGGGCTGTGAATACTTATATTCCAACAGTGTGCTTCTCAAGCCCCTGCCTTGGACAGAGAAATTAGCCCAACTCAGAGATAGAATCATTACCATTACTGGCTATAAATTTAACATTGTCCTCGGCAACCAATACCGTAATGGGCAAGATTCGATGGGTTGGCACGCTGATAATGAGAAGTCAATGGGTGTTGCTCCGGCGATCGCATCTCTCAGTCTTGGCTCAGTCCGTAAGTTTCAGCTTAAACCAATTGGAGGCAAACCTACTGATTTTTGGTTGGAACATGGCAGTTTGCTAATCATGCATCCCGGTTGTCAGTCTACTCATCTGCACCAAGTCCCCAAAACCAAAAAGATGGTTAGCACACGAATTAATCTGACTTTTCGTCCGCATGCGGGAGGTGGCAGATGAGTAGCATCAACCAAATTTATGTTTTCTCCGCAGACGGTTTAAAATAGGCACATACCATTTAATCAGGTCATAGGTTTTTTGAATAATCGGTCAATTTTGCACTTGCTCAAAAACAACTTTCTTTTTAGTTTACACAAACCTCTTGACAAGACTTACCATTTCCTGGATACTATTGATAGTCGTGCAAAATATAAAAAAAATATCGACCGCCTTCGGCGGGGGTTAGGGAAAAAAGAAAAAGCGCAAAGGGCTCAAGGGCAAGAGTGCAAAGAATTAAGTCCTCGCCGCCGCACCACCACAGACGACGCGAAAACCGACGATGTTGAGGCCGAAGTCGGGGAAGAACCTGAGGCGATAAGCAGAACGACAGAATACAGGATTGTAGTACCACGAACCACCGCGCAGCAGCCGGACCTCATTATCATTATCATGGAACCAAGCGCTACCGTCTGTTGGAGCCCCTATATAGTTTCCATGCCAGATATCAGCGCACCATTCCCAAAGATTCCCGTGCAGATCGTACAGCCCAAAGGCATTTGCAACTTCAAAGCTGCCTACCGGGGTTGTTTTTTTCCTAAACTGACCTTTTGGGGAATCACGGTAAGTTGATTCAGCATTGTAGTTTGCTAAATCCGATGTGATAGTTTCGCCAAAGTAGAACGGAGTTGTCGTGCCTGCTCTACAAGCGTACTCCCACTCGGCTTCGCTAGGCAGTCGGTAGGTTTTTCCGGTATGTTCTGATAGTCTAGCATAAAACTCTACCGCTTCATACCAAGAAATTTTCTCTACTGGTCGATTATCTCCTTTAAATCTTGATGGATCGGGGTTTAGTTTACGATTTATTTGTGTAAGAGCAGCTACAGCCCGCCATTGTGCCTGAGTGACATGGTACTTACCCATGAAGAAGGGGGGAACTGTTACTTCATGTTGGGGGCTTTCATTGTCGTAACGTTGCGCTTCAGTTGACGGTGAACCCATGAGGAATTTTCCTCCAGGAATAGCAACCATTTCTAGGGTGACATTGTTGCCCAGGTTTTCTGTGAAGTATTGAGCATCGCGTTTTACTCGCTCAATTTCCCTTCCTTGAGCATTTACTGTTATCACCTCAAACTGAAAAACCTGTAGTTCCTTCTGGATGGTAACATTATTAGAGCGTGCATTTTCAACAGTTGCTCTTTCACCAAAATCTTGTCTATCAGAACTGGATAAATCCTCATTCCACTGCTTTTTCAAGAACAGTTTAGGCGTCAGTTCTTCTGCTATGCCTGCTATACGAATTAAGCGACAACCTAGTTTATATGCAAATTCAATTGTTCTTCCTGCTCCCAAAGCATCATAAAACCCAACTGCAAATTCTATTGCTGCTCTATCGCCAATTTCTTGGCTCATCCCGATCACATAATCAATATGTTGTGCGATCGCTCTAGCTTGAATCTCTGAATAGCAAGCATTTAGAACTACACATTTAACATTGTCGGCAAATAACTCAAATAATCCTGCCAGTGCGAGAGCGTCTACTAACTTTGCTTGTCCTGTGGCATCCTCAAATACTAAACCATCTTCAAGTGAGCCATGTCCAGAAAAATGGATAATTTGCGGCTCAAAATCTATGACAGCGCGGTGAATATCTCTGGATCGCACCGCTTCAGCAGACTCTATTAAGAATTGCTCCCGTACTTTTGCTCTTCTTAATCCCTCCTTAATTTCACGTAGCTCCTCGTCTAGACGTAACTTAGTAGTACCAATCGGATTTGCTGCCAAAACTAGTATTTTCTGCTGCTGAGGACTTGGTTTTGTGGAAATGTTAGACGAAGAAGATAAAGGTTCCTGTTGAATACCTTTGTTAACAGAAGGAGAAGTTGGGCTCTTGCGTACTTAACGTGCCAAATTGATAGGATAATGCCAAGCTAGTAAAG
>CALMVQ010000271.1 GCA_937873135.1 uncultured Scytonema sp.
AGGGTTTTAACTATTTCAGATGGGTGGTTTATTTCCGCCGATCTGTACTAGATGAATTTATGTAAAGGCTCGTAGTTGAGCTCTCGAGAGCTGAAGCGTAACTACAAACCTTTATTTATTTGTACCGACTTACTTAATAATTTTGAGATTCAGAACGAGGGATTCTGTTCTGAATCCCAACATTTGTCATGACGCCAAGTTCTGCCAGTTTTTTCGCATATAGATTGATCTTTAATAAACGGAAGTGACGTATTGTAGGGCGAGTTAGGTATCGAGATAGAAGTCAGTGAGGAAAACACATAGGAGAATGTTACAAATCCAGAAGTTAGTAGGAGGATGAAAAATCCTGTGATTAATAAGGTATTAACAGGTGTCCAAAGAGGAAACATACTTTTAGAAACCTGTAAGCGCTGATTTGAGCGACGTTCTTTACCTACCGATAACATTAGATAAAATCGTAGTCCGGGAATAGGAATTGAAACTCGTATATTTACGGGGTGACGATTCCAATTATTAAAGCCATAAGCCTTTTTGATGGCTTCTAGTTGCTCAAAAGTAAACGTTTTTGCTATTTTTGGGGGAAGTTTAGCAAAAAGCTGTTCAAAAGCCGGGTCACTGTGTTGTATGCTTTTCATAATTTGTATGTGACACTGTAGGTTTTTGTGACTACTTTTGATAAATAAATGAATTGGTAGTATGGACTTTATTCATATTCCTATTTCGACGATTAAATTTTGTCAGATTTAGACTGACGAATTTCAATCAATTGCTAATCTCTTTTATGTGAAGTGTCGGTGAGCAATCCCCATTAACTAATGTCTCTACATTCGTAAAGAATCCTTGAACTAATCGTATTGAACATTAACGCACCCTGCACCATTAACATTTGGCATTTTATTTGTAATTCACATTCCTAAAAATCCTGCTTGAATGAGTGGATGCCAAACCTCAGTAGTAACTCTTCACTTTGGTGAAACTAGGAAACAAATTAACAATAAGCCATTAAAGCTATTTTCTACAGTAGTAAAAATACCAAAATTTAATGAATAGAAGAAAATACGGTTGTGCAGACCTAAAAGTTTTAACTTTATGAAAAAATGATGAGGTCTGACTTATTCTTTACGCAGTAATAGCGAGCACCAAATTTATGCTCATTAGCAATTCAATAAATACCTGTAGTAGTCTTATTCGATTTGTGACAATAGCAACAACTATATTTCCGACTTCTTTAAGAACTCAGGTATTTGATTTCTCAGGAGTTATTTAAAATTTTGGACTTTGGACAAAAAAGAATGGTTCGCGTAAATAATACGCGAACAAAACGAATGATTAATCTTGTTTATACTTTTCCGCCTCTTCGAGCAAATCTGCTGACTCTACTAGTCAATTTTTTTGGTATATAAAGTAATAAAAATAATTTTAATATCTAGTGATATTACTTATAAAATTGGAAAAATTTAAATTCGCGTTTTGAGCAACTCTGTTGGCTCCGCCGCGATGCCAAAGGCAACCACTTCGTGGTATCGCATCGCTATCCCAAAACCCAAGAAATGTCGTAGTAGAATCAAGCCAGAAATTGAAGGTTACATGAATTCGCAAACATTGTCTTTGATTACGCGAACAAAACACAGGCAGAAAAAAAAGGATAGCCACCAGATACCCAACACATAGTAATATCAGCGACAAAGCTTCGTCATGGGAAATACTAATGGCTATGCCTCAATTAAATCACAATCAATTAATAGCGCAATTCCAGGATTTTAGACAAAAACTTTACAACTGTTTTGAATCATGTAGCGATGCCTGTATGGATTTGTTGGATGCTCTAGCGGGTAATACGGGAGCTAATTCAATTGCGGAGTTATCTTTAAGTCCTTTGTTTCCGAGAAGCTATAACTCTATTTATAAAGCCATCAAAGAATCATTTAATACAAATAGTCAGGAGATGAACAATGAAGTTGAAGAAAAAGAAGAAGTTGAAGTTGAAGAAGAAAAACCAAATAACTTAATTAGGGTGGTATCTGAGTTAATTGACCAACCACAACAACGCTATTTTCACTTATTCGCTCTTGATACAACACCACATCCGCGTCCTTACGCTAGAACTTTAGCTGACCGTGGGTATATTTATCAACCGAATACTATAATTGGTAACAAACCTATTAATATTGGTCATTCTTATTCGATACTTTCTATCTTACCAGAGAAAGAAACTGGTAATGCTGCACCTTGGTCAATACCAATATCAGGAGAAAGAGTATCACTTGATAAAAGTGGTGTTGACGTAGGAAATGAACAAATTTCATCTGTGATGTGCGATTCATCACTGAAGTGGTATGAACAATTATGTATGTTGGTCGCAGATAGCGCCTATAGTCAGCGTTCATTTCTCTTTGAACAGTCGAAACACAAAAATTTAGTAGTGACAGCCAGAGTCCGTATTCAGAAGGCAGAAGGCAGAGGGCAGAAGGCAGAAGGGAACCCACGCTTAAAAACGTGGGATTGAAATAAGGACGCCGTATTTCTTGTGCTACGCATCTCGAAATACATTTTTATTTTTTTGGTGGGCTTTAAACCCACCCCTGAAGGATTTTTAGGCAATTTACCTTCTGCCCTCTGCCTTCGTACTTCTGCCTTTCTTTTGTAATCGAATTTTCTACCAATCTCCACCTGTTGAAGAGTCAAAGAAAAAACGTGGCTGTCCAAAAAAATACGGTGAGCGGTTTAATTTAGCTGACGTTGAAACTTGGCACGAACCGGATGAGACAACACAAATACAGCAGACAACTCGTAAGGATCGTCTTTTAAACATCACCATACTCGCTTGGCATCAAATGTTGATGAGGGGAACTAAGGATCAAAAAATGTACCGTCATCCCTTCACGCTTATGAGGATTCATGTGACTGATGATACTGGTAATTCTGTCTGGAAACCCATGTGGTTAATTGTCATCGGCGATCAACGCAAAGAAATCTCACCTACTGTTGCTTACCAAAGCTTCCGACAAAGGTTTGATATTGAACACATGCTACGTTTCTCCAAACAGCGTTTGTTGATGACCCAGTTTCAAACTCCAGATGTCGAACACGAGGAAAATTGGATACGCTTAGTAATGCTCGCTTACGCACAACTCTGGGCTGCTAGGGAATTAGCAACACACTTACCCAGACCGTGGTCGCGTTATTTAGAACAAAACAATGATAAAATTGTGACTCCAAGTGTAGTGCAGCGCGATTTTCAAAGAATTATTTCTGAGATTGGTACACCCGCTCGTTCTCCCAAAACCCGAGGAAATTCAATCGGTCGAGTTCAAGGTCAGGCTCAAACACAACGAACCAAGCATCCTGTTGTCAAGAAAAAGTCAAAATCAACACCTAATAGACAAAAAGCCGCGTAAATTTTCTTAGGCTTTAGGCGTTTAACTCAGGTTCACTCAGTTTGAAAAATAACTGGGGTAATTTATGATGCCTAGTTTTTGGGTTCGCGAACATCATTCGCAAACCAGCTTCTTTTTGTCCAAAGTCCAATAAAATTCCTAAATATCTTATGTGGTATATTCTGCTACATTATTATTAACGTAAATAATCAGCCAATGCATAAAGTGAAGCGTTAAGACAGTTATAGCATCGACAAAAAATAGCCGTCATGAGTCAGTGTGTAAAGTTCTAGCAATTTTCAAATAAATGCAACAGATTTGTAAGTAAGTTGGCGCGAAAAAAATTAAATATGTAAACACATGTTGATATCTTGTAAAACCTACTTACAACTAACAAATAACCATTAGACATCAAGAGAAATAATGTTTGGGCGTTCGCGTTCAAGCGTTCTGTGTAGGCGACTGCACCGAAAGCCCCTAACTTGTGGTTAATTCACCCAAAAACCTCTATCAACAAATTGTCTAATTTCTCGTAGCATATTTCTCTAAGGATACGAGTAACCATTAATTTGATTTCCACCTGTATACTGTGGAATTTGATTGGGAGAAGATAAATTATACTGCGGTACTTGGGTAGGTTGCTGTAAATTTGGATTCCCGTAAATACCAGTAATCGCTGGTGTGGAAGAGTTGTAAATTGGAGATGGAGAATAATAAGGTGAACCGTAAGTGGGTGAAGTAGGAGTAATGGGTGTCAAGAATGTTGTTGCCGTCCCTACATTAGGTAATACCTGAGTGCCATTTAGGTTAGCAGACTTCTGTCTCACTTGATTGACAAAATCTTGGTAACGCGGATCTGCAGCAACTCTACTAAGATCATGTCTGGGATCTAAAGTTTGATTTGTGAGTATGGGTTGAGCATAACCATTTCCATAACTGGAACTCGGCTGCTGATTTGTCACGGGAGGTTGAGTGTAACTTGTCCCACTAGAATATGGTGCTATGTTCGTTATCGACGTTTGAGGGAGGCTTGTGCCAGCAGGGATAGGAGCGATCGCTGCGGAATTGAAACTGGTAGTGGGTTGTGATCGTCCTAGGGAATTTGTTGGAGTTAAAGTTGTATTATTAAAGTCAGACCGATTCTGATTTATTAGTGGATTAACTGCTGTTTGGGAGGAACTAACTTGTGCAACGTTTGAGGTTGAGTTGGTTTGCTCTGTTAATCCAATTCCGGTATTCTGAGGAGTTGGTACTGTCCTTGGCGCTATATACGACGGTACTGTTTGAGCATTATTAAACTGTAGTAAATTTTCTGCCTGTGCTAAGAATGGATTTTCTAACTTAACGATAGGATTGACTGTTTCCGGATTAGGATTTGACTTAGCATCACTAACAGAAGTTTGACTTTGAATCGCGGAATCATTTGACAAGGCTTGACTTTTATTGGTCTGAATATTTTTTCCCGGAGAACTTGCTGTGGATGATATTGTTTGCGTATTGTACAATACAGGCAAGTTATCAATATCAGCAGCAATAGTTTTGTCTTCTGCCGAAAGAGAGCTATCAGTAGAATGTTTTGAAGGAACTTCTTTTTGCTCTTGTGTTAAAAAAGTTGGGTGAGTCCAGTATTGTTCAATTGCCAGTCCGAGGATAGATAAAAAAATTGCTGTTCCCCAGAAGCTAGGCCGTGCTAAATTCGATAACCTGGCTTTGAGATAGCGTAATTGAGCGGGGGGGTAGTGGCGGGGTGGCATAACTGTAATTAAATTTACTAGTTTGGAGTAAAAGTTTTATACTACATTTAAAGTCATATTTTGATTTTATCCTAGCTGTTCAATTGCTCTTAGTCATTACCCAATAGGTATGTTCTACTGACAGCAAGGATATTTTGTCATACGCCCTTTAATAAATTTGAGTACTTTTATAGTTAACGGTGATGCGGCTTGCTACAAACGCCCGACTGGATTTGCTAAAATATAAAAACAACCAGGAGCAAAGCGACTGGTATTGTCTGTGCTGCTTAGTAGAAGTCAAATCCTTACGCGACTTTCGTAGGAATATTCTGAGTTCTTTTCAAACTTCATTTGTAATTCTCCGTGCTCTACAGTAAACGTCCGGCTGTATTATTAGTGAGTTTGGCTGTTTTACTCACCTCGTTAACAGCTTGTAATAACAGTCAAACTGCCAAAAACCTTCAACAGGCTTTTGCTGCGGATCCTCGCCTGAAAGATAGCCCTGTTGCCATTGACGGATCGCTTCCTCAGCAAAATTCTCCCACCCAACCGACGGTTCAGTTACCGACTGATTTCCCCAAGGAGATTCCCTTATATTCCAATGCTAACCTGCAACAAATCACACCGTCCGGTGGTCCAGACGGCAGTGTCTCAACTCGTTGGTTAAGTTCTGATCCGAGTAATTTAATAGCCAGCTTTTACAGTCAGCAGTTTCAGGCAAATAACTGGCAGATTTTGCAACAGCCTACAGATCAACAGGCAGGATCTTTTGAAGCACGACGTAATGATCTACAACTGAAGATTACCATTCAGCCGAAATCAGTCACTAACGCTGCACCCAATCAACCACAAACAGCTACGGAACTGCTGATTGAGTACACACGCAACACCACTACAGCAGCACAAACCCCAACTCCTAACGATGTTGCACAGCCAGGCAATACTCAGACTGTTGCTCCAGTGTCACCAACAGAAACAATACAGCCAACTGCGACTCCCGAACCTCAAAATACAGCCACACCAGAAGCAACACAACCAAGTGCAACTCCCGAACCTAGAAACACAACTTCATCATCTATTCAGGAATTTAGCGATATCAGCAAAGTATCGCCAGAATTACGGCAGTACATACAGGACTTGACAGCATTAGGTGTTTTATCTGTAGGGTCAAATGCTGCCAAGAATAATAACACCACAACTAACGAGTTTCAACCAGGTAAAATTATTACACGTCGGGAATACGCTCGTTGGCTTGTTGCTGCAAACAATGCAATATTTGCCAACAATCCAGCCAAGCAAATCCGTTTAGCACCCGTAAGTGTTCAATCTGCTTTTAGCGATCTGTCGAAAACAGATCCTGATTTTCCGGCAATTCAAGGATTAGCCGAAGCCGGAATAATTCCCAGTCCTTTATCAGGAGATTCTACAGCAGTTTTGTTTCGTCCTGATGCACCCCTAACGCGGGAACAGTTAATTCTGTGGAAATTACCTCTTGATACTCGTCAAGCATTACCTTCTGCAAACTTAGATACAGTCAAGCAAACCTGGGGTTTTCAAGATGCTGCAAAAATTGACCCTCAAGCTTTACGAACAGTGTTAGCAGATTTTCAGAATGGAGAAAAATCAAATATACGTCGGGTATTTGGTTATACAACCCTTTTTCAACCTAAGAAACCAGTGACACGCGCTGAAGCGGCGACGGCTTTGTGGTACTTTGGCACTCAAGGCGACGGGGTATCGGCTCAAGAAGCATTGAAGTTAAAATGATAAAACAAAGAAAGGAGACACGAGGCTGTGAGAAAGAAAACTTCCCCTTAGACCTTGTCTCCGTGTCTTTATCTTCAGATTTCTGGGTTCCCGCGTCTCTGTGTCGTCTTTACTTTCCAGCGAGGATAGGCCCGACAATTTTTAGCACTTCTTCTCTTGTGGCATAACCATCGAATGCTTCATCACTGAACGGAATCGGGTTATCAGATCGATCCTCGTTATAGAGGACTTCACTGGCATCTCTAATCCAAGGTCGCACATCAGCACCATAAAAAGTCTCCCGCAGATAACGAATCCCTGCAGCATGTCGGGCTTCTACAGTATGAATTTCCAACGCACCAGCTAACACGGTTTTACCAGCTTCACCTGCAGCCTGCAAGTTCTGCACCTGTCCTTTATAAGCTGCGACTCCAGTGTCTTCTACGTACTGTAATGCCTGTAGAAAATCTTCAGGCTGAGCAAATGGATCGCGATTCAGGATCGCATCGTAGTTGGGATTAGCTGGAATAGTCACTGAATCTGGATTGCCTCCCAAAGATCTTAATACTGCCGACAGATCGACAACGTGCTGAGCTTCATCCTGTCCGTAGGAAGTAATTGCGTCTTTAGCACGTATTGGGAGACTACTTAGTCCGCCACTTTTAATTGCAACAACTGCAACACGATAAAAATCAGCTTCCAATTTTTCCAAAGTCAAGGCATATTCAACAACTTCCCGAGGTGAAAGTGTTGCCGACTGAGCAGACGCTGCTGTTGCGGGCATAATCAGCAGTAAGAGAAGTAGAGGTAGGATCAGTATTCTACCCCAAGGTTTTGCTGTCAAGCCACCAAGTATTTTCGAGAAATAGCCACGGAGGCTGGCAGCTGTTTGCGCTGCTAAACATAAAAGGGTTTTCATCTTCTGTGTAACTCCTGATGTTAGGCGACAAGCTGGCCGTTGATGGGGTTGCGCAATATATTTAGAGAGCTAACAATCGCTATAATCTGCTTGGGTGTGTACAGCTCATCGTAGGGACGTCCCTTAAATGGATTAAGTTCAGGAACTAGCTCGGCATCACTGACTGCACGTTCGCTATCTAACTCTGTGGAAGGTCGATTGAGAAGTCCACGTACTCCTGCTGTATGACGCGCTTCCACAGACACGATTGAGCCGGCCGCAAGCAAGTATGTTGGGTCTTTGAGACTTGTTCCTGCACCATTGTAAGCATGAACACCAGTGTCTTCTAAGGACACAGCTGTCTTTAAGATAGTGCGGCGGTTTTTCAAAACAGCATTTAACCCAGAGGAATTAAAGCGAAGGTCACTGGTATGAAACGTAGCATTTGAACCTAGAACCTGGCGGAGAAATGTGACGTGGGTGGCTTCATGGTTCGCTATGGCTTGCAGATAGTCATATTCTTTTGGATCGCTAATTCTACCAGATTTGAGAGCAAGGACATAGAAAGCGGATTCCAGTTCTTCTAGTAATAAAGCGAAGTTCAGGATGCCGATGTCATCTGCATTAAATGTTAGAGTTTTGATGCCTTTACCAGACATTGCATTTATTGTGCCTGGTAGAGTCGTGAAGACTGCTGTGCCAAGACTAAAAAGACCCCATTTTAGCAGTGTGCGTCGCGAGGCGGAAGATAACTTCCTTTTCATGTTGATTTCTCCTAAAAAAGTAAGCGCCTATTTATCTATTTGCTAGTGATTAACGATCAATTACCTCTGCCGAAATCAATTAATGACTACGCCTTTCTGTACAGCCAAGCTTAGTGGTCACTTGTAACAATATTTACTAGCGTCTCACTGTTATAGCGCATCTACCAGTCCAAAAAGTGTTCATTTTTTAATCATTTCTTGCTCATTTACACTGCTATCAAAAATCATGATTCAACAACTTGTCGCAGCTGGATTTGTACTCTTGTGTTACATGTTGCCTTTGAAGGCTTCAGGCGCAAATTTTGACCAACTTTACGTGTTTGGTGATAGTCTTTCTGATACTGGCAATACGTTCAGTGTCTCAGGAGGGTTAGGCAATCCCACAAAAGCTATTCCCCCCTATCCACCCTACTTTCGAGGACGTTTTTCTAACAATAAAGTTTGGGTAGATTATCTTGGCGATCGCCTCGGCTTAACTCCGACTCTCTTCACTGCGATACAGAGTACAACTACTATTCCCAAGCAAGGTATTAATTTTGCCTTCGGTGGTGCTAATTCAGGTATTGGTAACGCAGTCGTTCCTGATGCACATTTACCGGGAGTGCTGGAACAAGTCGGCTTGTTTACCCGAAGATTACAAGCAAATAAGCAAAAAGCCGATCCAAAGGCTCTGTACGCAGTTTGGGGAGGTGCCAATGATTACTTATTCGCTGGCAGTACTAATGTTAACCAAACAGTTAAGAATGTATTAGATTCGGTCACTTTACTTACCCAAGCTGGCGCAAAGAATATTTTGGTGTTTAACTTACCAGATATTGGCAAAAGTCCATTTGTATATGCTAAAGGAATTTCCGGTCAATTAACAAATATCTCAGCGAGCCATAATAGCGCATTAGCATCCGCTTTGAGGCAATTTAGCTCATCAAACCCTAGCGTTAATATCATTCGTGTTGATATTAATTCCCTATTCAACCAAGTCATTGCCGCCCCTGGAAATTTTGGTTTCAAAAATACTACGACTTCTTGCGTTACAGGTAACTTTCAAAACATAAAAAGTGTGTGTAATCACTCAAATGACTTATTGTTCTTTGATTCTGTTCATCCAACAACAGGTGCTCATCGCTTAGTAGCAGATGCAGCACTATCTGCCATTAACGCTAACTCGGTTCCCAAACCTTCTACAACCTTCAACCTTAAATAAGAAATTATTTTTCTTTTTCCCCTCTTCATTTATAATGACCAATAAGTAAATATAGATACTGCTATCTACCGTATTTTCCATGCCATAGAATTTACTGAGCATAAAATCATGAAACAACGACTTGTCGCAGCTGGATTTGTACTCTTTTCTTGTATATTGCCTTTTAAGGCTTCAGCCGCAAATTTTGACCAACTTGATGTATTTGGTGATAGTCTTTCTGATACGGGCAATATTTTCAATGTATCTGGAGGTAAGGTTCAACCCTCAATAGCCTTTCCCCCAGATCCCCCCTACTTTCAAGGACGTTTTTCCAATGATCGGGGGTTCGTAGACTATCTCGGAAGTGATCTAGGATTAACCCCCACTTTATTCACGGCGTTACCGCAGAATACTACGACTATTCCCAGTCAAGGCATTAATTTTGCCTTTGGCGGTTCTAACTCTGGTTTGGGTAACGCCTTCATTCCTAGCGCGCCAGGAGTACTCACGCAAGTCGGCTTGTTTACGCAACGATTGCAAGCAAATAACCAAAAAGCAGATCCAAATGCTTTATACTCGGTTTGGGCAGGTGGAGTTGATTACTTATTCAGTGGGATTACTGACCCTAAGCAAACCGTCAATAATATATTAAGTTCAGTTACATTACTTGCTCAAGCCGGCGCGAAAAATATTTTAGTATTTAACCAGCCAGATTTGGGGAAGATTCCGTATGCCTCCAATACAGGAGCTTCAAGTCAGTTAACAGCTTTGTCAACCAGCCATAATGCCCTATTAGCAGATGCTTTAAATCAGTTTAGCGCAGCAAATCCAAGCGTCAATATCATTCCTGTGGATGTTAATTCCCTATTCAACCAAGCAATAGCCTCTCCTGAAAAATATGGTTTCAAAAATGCTACTGCTTCTTGCGTTATAGGTGACTTTCAGACGATCACCAGTGTATGTAATAACCCAAACGACTTTTTGTTCTTTGATGCTGTTCATCCTACCACAGGTGCTTATAAGCTAGTAGCAGACGCAGCATTATCGGCAATTCAAGCTAAGTCCGTTCCCGAATCTTCTACAGCCTTTGGTATACTGGCATTTGGTGCTGTGGGTGCAGTGGGATTTCTCAAGCGGCGAACAAAGACAGTCGTAAATTAGTGAATTTCTTAGCAAGCATCCCTGTCAAAATTGGTAGTGGCGGATATTCTGTTTTCACTTCAATATGATGGTTAATAACCGAAGATTGGGTGCCTTCTCGCTAGCTGCTGTACTGGTGTCTGCACATTACGGCTTGGGGTTTCTCCTAGGAACAGCTGAGCAATCGTTGACATTGGGTGCAGCAGGTAGTCTTTACGCGATATCTTTGAGTTTGGGCACGATCGTTCTTTTAGGATTGGCTAAGTTTTATTGGACACAAGAAAAGCAAATCTGGACTTTACTAGGTTTAAGCTATGGCAAAGGAGTGCAAGTCCTGGTAGGATTAATGTCTTGGGCTTCGCTCATTGGCATTGAAGCTGTTCAGATCATTTGCGGAGCTTTCATCCTGAAAGTATTGGGAATACCAACGCTCACAGGCATGGTTGTTATGGCTATCTTGTTTACGATTATTTCCCTGCTACCAGTGGAGAAAGTCAGCTGGATATTTCGCTCTTTGTTGGTTGTGAATTTCTTGGCTCTGCTTTATGGATTGTGGATCTTGCACGGTGTGCCTGACTATTTGCGATCGCCCTTCGAGTTTGCCACCTCACTTGAACAAATTAGTTTACCATCAAGAATAGGCATAACGCTGTCAACAGTATTGCTGCTGCTGATTGATATGAGATATCAGCAATTTCTGATCCAAGCTAAGGATGTGCGGAGTGTGTATCAAGGCTGTGTACTGGCAGCAATTTCCTTGTTTTTTCTCGCTTTGTTGCCTTCGTCAGTTGTTGAAGCTGCTCTCAGAGCCGGAATTTTGCCGCCAGATATAGATGGGAAAGAAGTACTCCCGTTTATTCTATCATGGATTGGTCATGGAACTGACAAGCCTTTGGGTATTTTCCTGATTGCGTCTTTGTTGATTCCGGCGTTAGGTGTGGGCAGCAGCGTTTTGCGGGTACAAACCAAGACTGTGTTGGACTTCAATATTTTGCCTGCATCCAACTTGAATCGCCTACTCATCGTGATTGTCAACGCTGGATTGAGTCTAGCTATTGCTTTGAAGGGTGGTGCGATCGTTGATTTGATTGTGCTTTTTTATTCAGCTTATGTAGGGGCAGTACTTATTCCTTTTGTTGCCTACTTGATTTCTCAAACGGGACGCTATACTTTTTCAATACTGAGCGTAAGACTATCTTTGATTATGGGTAGTATCTCGGCTATGTCGGCGCTAATTTTAACTTTTCTCAAGCCTAATATTACTGGGTTGGGTAGTAAAGAATTGAACATTATGGTTCTTGGTATTTCATTTGGAGTCTTAAGTTTATTCGTAGGGCAGTTGGTAGATAAATATTTTCCAGCATCTAATCTCGAAAAAGAAATTCAGTAGGGGTGGTGCTAAAATTGAGCGATCGCCTGTGCCAGTTGCGTAATATCATGTTCGCCTAATGACTGATAAATAAAAGATAGGCTCGTAGTTGCGCTTTAGCGCTCTTGACAGTTAAGAGCGCTAAAGCGCAACTACAAACTTTATTATTAGTGTTCATCAAATAAAAATCCTTTCACGCGACTTTTCTAACTTCGTAGTGATTTGCCATCAACTTTGCCGCGAATTGCATACACGCATAAATATCTTCTCGTTCCAGAGAGGGATACTCTTCCAGGATTTCTTCGATGGAATCGCCTGCACCTAAAAATTCCATAACCGTTTGCACAGTAATTCGAGTATTAGTGATAATCGGTCGTCCGTTACAAATATCTGGATGAATACTTATTCGACTTTGCATGAGGATTCTTTCTCCTTCTTGAAAACTCAAAATTGAGTAATTAATCATATCCAAATATTACACGCTCGCCCTGTCGAAGAAAAGCCGTCCTACTTGGACGGGGTTTTAAACCCATTTCTCTGATAAAATTTTATCTGTGCAACCCCCTTGACAAAATCTCCCACTTCTTAGATACTATTGATAGTCGTGCCAAATATAAAAAAAATATCGACCGCCTTCGGCGGGGTTCAGAAGGCAGAAGGCAGAGGGCAGAGGGCAGAAGGCAGAAGGAACCCACACTTAAAAGTGTGAGATTGAAATAAGGACGCCGTTTTTCCTCGCGCTATGCGTCTCGAAAAACATCTTTTTTTAAACTGGGCTTTAAACCCAGAACTAAAGTTTTTTTTAAGAGGACAGGAAGCAGAAGGCATTCTGCCTCCTGCCCTCTGCCTTTCTTTGTAAAGAATTAAGTCCTCGCGGCGGAAACCACAACCCGATGTTGTCGTACCTGTTGTCCGGATCGTCGTAGTAATTGCGACACGCTGAACGGCAATTCCTCGGATTGTTGTAACAGGAACCGCCACGCAGCATCCGAAAAGATTGATTATCATTCTCATTTTAACTTATCCAAGCACTACCATCTGTAGGAGAACCTTCGTAACCACCTTGCCAGTGGTCAGCGCACCATTCCCAGACATTTCCGTGCATATCATACAACCCGAAGCGATTCGCTAGGTTAAAGCTACCTACTTGTGTTGTTTCCTCACGGTACTCTCCTTCGGGAGCAGAGGCATATGTATAGTTGCCCTTGTAATTCGCTAACTCCGGCGTAATTGTTTCGCCGAAGTGGAAGGGGGTTGTCGTGCCCGCACGGCAAGCATACTCCCACTCTGCTTCGCTAGGAAGTCGGTAGTGTTGTTTCGTATGTTTTGATAGTCTATCACAAAACTCTACAGATTCATACCAAGAAATTTTCTCTACTGGTCGATCATCCTCTTTAAAGCGTGATGGATCGGGGTCAAGTTCATGATTTATTTGTGGGAGAGTAGCTACAACCCGCCATTGTGCCTGAGTGATGGGGTACTTGCCCATAAAAAAGGGTGGAACAGTCACTTCGTGCTGGGGACTTTCGTCGTTGGAACTTTCGGCTTCATGTGCCGGTGAACCCATGAGGAATTTGCCTCCGGGAATAGCAACCATTTCTAGGGTGACGTTGTTGCCCAGGTTTTCGCTGAAGTATTGGGCGGTTTTGGATTCTCGTTTGGTAATTTCGCCGCGATGGTTGACGGTGACGGTTTCAAAGGGAAAAGTTTTTAAGGTTGCAGATTGCTCTAATTGTTGTGCGATCGCTAAATAATCTCCCCCTAATTTTCTGATTTTATCGTGTCAGTGATCTGGTAAAACCTGCCCGTACAGTGGTGGTAGGGGCAGTTTTTATCTAGATATCTGGATACATCCAATATTATTTAAAACCTGCCCCTACACGAGTGCTGTAATCGATCAATGTGAAAACTTCTATAAAACAAAAATTCAGTTTTTAATCAGCAATATTGAGCCGTCGAAATAAAATTTCTTTGATAGACTCTTCATTCTCAGCTTCAGGACTGATTTCACGGGTGAGTAGATAAATAGTATTTAATAATTGATCGGTAGCTCGTTCTACAGGTTTGTTATCATCAGGTCGAAAAGCTTTAATTAAGTCAGATATTTTCTTTTGATTTTTTTTATCTTGAAAAAAGTCTTCACCGAAATGAGCTTTGACAATTTCATTAAGAGCATCCGTTTTTGGCTCTGGCATTCGGACTCTTAGGCAACGTCTTTTAAAAGCAGGGGGAAAATCTCTTTCTCCGTTACTCGTCATCACAATGATCGGGAAGGCATAACAACGAACCCAACCACCTGCAATCTGTGCTTTAATATTTTGATCTTGGGTGTAAACATTGAATAAAATTTTATTATCTGAATTTTTCGGCTCATCTTGAGAGCGCCGGATCAATTCAGGAATTTTAAATTCCCCTTCTTCAAAAAGGTTGAGTAAATCGTTGGGGAGATTAATATCGCTTTTGTCGATTTCATCAATTAGCAAGACTCTGGGGAGAAGGGACGGTAAAAAGGCAGTTCCCACTGCACCTAAGGTAATATATTCTCCGATGTCCCTTTCTTCAATTTGATTAACATCTTGTAAACGAGCGATCGCCTCATAATCGTATAACCCTTCTTTCAGGTTAGAACGAGCATTAATAGCCCAAGACAACACCGTTCCCAAACCTAATTCATAAGCAATGGCATAGGCAAGAGAAGTTTTTCCAGATCCAGGTTTACCTGTTACCAATAGAGGGCGGCGTAGGTAAATAGCAGCATTGACTGCATCAATTACATCTTTTGCCTCTGATGCAATGCGGAAATTTTGACCTCGTTTAATTTCTTTTTGTTTCTTCGTTTTTAATAATACCTGAATTGCTTGCCAACGCTGATCAATTCCTTCTGAATTTACCGGAATATCTGTGCGAGCGCTAAATTGTCGCCAAGGGGGAGGTTCTAACTTTTCCAACTGCTTAATCCCCGCCTCATTTCGGTGTCCATTTCCCAAAAATAATCGCCAATCTTGCTGTTTTTCTTTATCAGTCATTCCTAACTCCTGTAATTCTTATTTTTCGGAAATTATTTAGTCATATCCACTTAAGTCATTACCTCCTCCATCGTAGTTAAATCTTGAAGGCACTCGATAAGGATTGTCGCATAAAAATCCTAACTGATAACCAAAATAGTCCGCAGATTGAGGCTGCTGAAGTTGATTTCGAGCAGTTGCTTTATCTTTTGTATATTTATCCTGAGCCTGTTTACGAGTATCCCAAACATTCTTCTATATTGGTAATTTAATCTTCTTCTCATTAGCTATTTTTTTAAGCCAGTATTCTATTTTCTCTTTATCTGTGTGGGCTATTTGTTGATTTTTAGTTAACCGTTCTGCAAACTCTATAATTGTTGGTATATCACCTCTTGTTAATGGATATTTTTCTAGTAAAATCTCCTTAAGAATACGTAAATTTTTAAGATTGATAATTTGTGGAACTTGCTCTTCAATATTTTTTATATTTTTTAAAGTCTCGCGACAAGTTTCTTGAAGTATATCGTAATCAATTTCTGATAAAATCGAAATGAGATCGTTCCACTGTTCACTAGTAATAATATTAATACTCGGAGAAGCAAAAGGAAACTGTTTTTGATAAAATGCTTGTAAGTTTGGATTGCCTGGATTTTCTTTATAAGCACCTATAATTAGGGGTTCCAGTTTTTCTTCAGTTTCTGCCCACTTAATTAGCTTAAAAACAACATCCTTAAGTATACCTGTCCCAGCAATTGCCTCCAGATCTTCATCCAACTGAAAACTGACCATTATTTCCAATGCATTATAGTTTGGATAAGCATCAAGTAAGGCTTCAAATAGCTCCCGACGTTCATCCTTAGATAGTTTCATTACTTATTTCTATCAATCACTAAATATTTAACTTGCCTTTTACCAAAACTGCCAACTCCGCCATCCTTGCCTCAAGTTCAACCACCCTCTGACTCAATGGCACATCTGAACCACAGCCGAGGTAAGTGACGATCGCACAAACAATCACATCAGTCTTCGACATGCCAGTTCGCTCAACGTAGCTGTTGAGTTCTTCTAGGAGAGATGGGGGAATTCTGATGGCGATGTGCGGTTTACCCATACTGATTACTGAGACTAAAAAGCTACATCAAATTTCCCCAATGTTTGACAAAGTAATACTTAGTGATACTATTTTACGACATTTTTTCTTTGCTAACGCTCGCTCGTGGATGCTACACAGGGTGAATCTGCTTCGTTGTTGGTGGAAAACCAGGATTTGGGTGTTGAGCCGGAAGTCCCTCATGTTCGCGCAGCCAACTGAATCAGTATGACCAGTAGCAAAAAATACGCAAGTAGAAAAAGTGAGGTAAAGAGTTGTTAAAAAGTAAAAAGTAAAAAGTAAAAAGAGAATCCCCATAATTAAAATTAGGGGATTTGAAGTGTCCGCCTTTTTTTCTCGCACTATGTGTCTCTAAAAAAAATATTGTTTGTTTTTCCATCGATTTGCGGGCTTGAAACCGATTTTTCTTTTTCTTTCTTTGGTTTATTAGATTCGGTTAAACGACAGTAATTACAACTTTTTTGAGATAAATGTGGGATTACGAAGACTTATTTAAGACTATTGAAGAATTAGTGATGCATCATTCGCCTAGTGGTGCAGAAGCAGAGATTAACCAACACCTCATGCAGCGATTTGCAGCATTGGGAGTGGAAGTTTGGTGCGATCTGGCTGATAACATTATTGCTAAAATACCAGGATTAGATTCCAGCCGTTCTATAGCAATCACTGCCCATAAAGACGAAATTGGTGCGATTGTCAAGAGCATAGGTGATGAAGGTAGAGTTGAAGTCCGCAAATTGGGTGGTGCGTTTCCGTGGGTTTACGGGGAAGGAGTCGTAGATTTACTAGGAGACAATAAAACTATTAGTGGTATTCTCAGCTTTGGTTCTCGCCACGTCTCCCACGAATCACCTCAAAAAGTACAGCAGGAAAAGGTTCCTGTCAAGTGGGAAAATACTTGGATTGAGACAAAATGCACGACTGCTGAATTAGAGGCAGCTGGTATTCGAGCTGGAACCAGAATGGTTGTTGGTAAGCATCGCAAGCATCCCATCCGGTTGAAGGATCATATTGCTAGTTACACTTTAGATAACAAAGCTTCTATTGCTATTCTCCTAGCTTTAGCCGAAAAACTTAAAACGCCAGCAGTCAATGTTTATCTAGTTGCATCAGCAAAAGAAGAAGTCGGGGCAATTGGGGCGCTTTTCTTTACTCAACGTCAGCACTTAGATGCAATGATCGCTTTAGAAATTTGTCCGCTCTCATCAGAATATCCGATTAAGGATGGCAAAAGTCCTGTGATACTTTCTCAAGATGGGTATGGAATTTACGATGAAACACTGAATGAGCAATTGCGCCAAAGTGCCAAGCAACTCAATATGCCAGTGCAGTTAGCAATTTTAAGTAGTTTTGGCAGTGATGCTTCCATCGCGATGAAATTTGGCCATGTCGCCCGTGCTGCTTGTCTGGCTTTTCCCACACAAAATACTCATGGTTATGAAATTGCCCACTTAGGGGCGATCGCTAATTGCATCGATTTGTTACAAGTATTTTGCGAAACTTTCCCGGCTCATTAGGCAACTTGAAGACCACTAAGGCAACCGTTACGCATTAAAATAATTTCAGAAAGGTTGATAAAGGGTATCAGCAAATACAAATGCCTAAAACTGTTGCCGACGTGATGAGCCGTAACCCGATTGTGGTACGGACGGAAACTCCTCTGAATGAAGCTATTAAAATTCTGGCAGAACGACACTTCAGCGGGCTACCTGTTGTGGATGACTCTGGTCAACTTGTGGGTATTATCTCAGAAACTGACTTAATGTGGCAAGAAACAGGTGTGACACCTCCGGCTTACATCATGTTTCTTGATAGCGTCATCTATTTACAAAATCCTGCTACCTTCGAACGCGATCTCCATAAAGCACTTGGGCAAACAGTTGGGGAAGTTATGAGCAAAAACCCCGTAACTATTTCTCTTGACAACACTGTAAAAGAAGCTGCCAAGCTCATGCACGATCGCAAAATCCACCGCTTGCCAGTAGTTGACAGCGAGGGTCAAGTTATTGGTATCCTCACCCGTGGTGATATTATTCGGGCAATGGCAGCAAGTCAAGATTAGTTGTTAATTGTTAATTGTTAATTGTTTAATAGAACAATCAACAATTAACTATCAACAAAATACCTTAAAAAAGAGAGATAATTAAATGAGTATTACTCCTGAATCTGTAAAGCAGTTGCTCAGTTCAGAGGATCTGGGCGATCGCTTGCGTGCAGTTAATCAAATCCGTGAATTGGAACCAGTTGTCGGTTTTGAATTGATTCAAAGTGCGATTAAAGACAGCAATACCCGTGTCCGATACTCAGCCATCAGTCAAATAGATACTCTTGGCGGACAAGATTTAGACTTGTCTTTGAAAATATTGCGCGATCGCGTGCTTAACGATCCCGAACCTGATGTGCAAGCAGCCGCAGCAGACTGTTTGGGCGCTTTAAAGCTAGGGGAAGCGTTTGACGATTTACAAAATCTTTACCAAACAACCAACGAGTGGATTGTAAAATTTAGCATCATCGCCGCATTAGGAGAGATGGGCGAACCACGAGCTTTTGAGTTACTCAAAGAGGCACTTTCCTCTGACAATGAGTTAGTCCAAACTGCTGCGATTAGTTCTCTTGGTGACTTAGGCAATACACAAGCTGTTCCCTTGTTAACCCCCTATGCCACACACCCAGATTGGCAACTCCGCTACAGACTTGTACAAGCTCTGAGTCGTTTAGGCACTACAGATGCTCAATCCGCATTGGAAACTCTCGCTAATGATCAAGTAGAAGCAGTCGCCACTGAAGCGAAAAAAGCTTTGGGTAACAATTGAGCTTGTTGCAATAGTAAGGAAAGTAGAGTGGGCAATGCCTAACAGTCGATTTGGTCGCTTGTTTAGTAAATATTACCCACCTTACAAGATCTTACTCTTGGCAAAATAGGTTTTGAAGTTGCTAGGGTACGTGTTTGTCATCATATTTTGATACATAGTGATAGGCGTCGGACGGTGGTTCGGTGTACAGATTTTTTGGAAAAATCAGATATACTTGAAATTAAACAAAATGTAACTTTATTAAAATTAAACTAAGCTAAGTAATCTTATGGATGACTGGAATATTTTATTAGAAAGTACAGAGGATGGTTTTACTGTAGCTACTGTCCTAGAAGTTCCTGATTGCCAAATAAGAGATGAAACTAAACAAGGTGCAGTGGAAAAAGTTCAGAAGCTATTACAGAAACGTCTAGCCAAAGCTGAAATTATTAAAATTCCAGTACCAATACAACCAATGCCAAGGGAGAATTCTTTGATGAAGTTTGCCGGAATTTTTCACGACGATCCAGATTTTCTGGAAATTATCAGAGAAATTAGAGCAGAACGCGAAGATAATAGCGATATATGAGCTTGTGGATTATCGATACTGACTATGCGTCACTGTTTCTAGCTGGAAATCAGTCAATAATTGCCCAAGTTGCAAAGCATTCTAATACTGTAGCAATTACAGTGATTACTGTGCAAGAGCTATTTAATGGTTGGATTGGGAGATTAAATAACCCAACACAAGCGAATAATCTTACTCACCTTTACACCAAGTTGTGGGAAACCACAGAGTTCTTCAAGGCGATCGCTATTTTGAATTTTGATCAAGATGCCGAAAACATCTGTCAAATTTTACAGCATAGCTCTAACGCTCTAGCAAAAAAGAGTATCCAAAAAGACTTACGAATTGCCTCCATTGCTCTGGCTCAAAATGCAACAATACTTACACGCAATTACAAAGACTTTTCGCAAATTCCCAACCTGAAAATAGAAAATTGGGAAGAGTAGAATTGAACGCCCATTTTAAGTTTTTTGTGGGCATAATGAAGAATTTAACACATTAGGCGTATTAATCATAACACAGCGCTGTCCCCTTTACAAGCCCCCAACTTGAAATAAATTCTAACCAGCATACACTTGCGGCCAAGTTGTTGCTAGGAAAACTCCAACGGCGGCGATCGCTAACAACCCCTGAATCAAATTCCCAATCAGTGTACCTGCAACAATTCCAATCCCTGCCTTCACAGCCACTTGTAAATTTCTCTGATAAAGAAATTCACCAACAATTGCCCCCAAAAGAGGTCCTAGTAAAATTCCCAACAATGGACCGCCAAATGGTAAAGTCGGTAATAAGCCAAAAAATCCCAGCAGCAAACCAACAACCGATCCAATTTGTCCCCACTTACTAGCACCTGCTTTTTTTGCCCCCAAATAGCCTGCTAAAAAATCAATTCCTATACTTAGAAGTAAAACGATAATTGTTACAATCAGGGGTATTTTGATAGCAACAAAAGAGCTACTGACAAAACCCCAAATAATAATCGCCAGTAAAATTAAACTCGCTCCAGGAATAGCCGGAACTACAGCGCCAACAATTCCCACAATCATCACCGTCACCAGTACCCAATAAACAATTGGCAAATAATTTATGTCCATTAAATTTAATTCTTCTCCAACTCCTTAAAAAGTAAAAAGTAAAAAGTAAAAAGTAAAAAGAGAATCCCCATAATTAAA
>CALMVQ010000272.1 GCA_937873135.1 uncultured Scytonema sp.
TGATTTGGAGTACCAAATTCAGTGGGAGCCTCCTTGCTGAAATAGGTGAAAATTGGACAGTACCAGAGGCAGTACGAAAGCAAATTCCTCAGGAATGGGAACCTGGACAGCTAAACAAAAAGAAACCAGGGTGGCGCTGGCAAGATCCAATGAATCAAGGAAATGGTGTCAGAATTGATCGAGGGGATGCAAATAGTCATTATCCTTCACAACAAGTTGACCATGTAATTGTGAGGAAAGATGGTCAAGTTATAGGTAGGAATGGGCAAGCAATCGCAGGTAGTATTAAAAGTAATCCAACAGAGGCTCACATTCCGTTACAACAATGGTTAGGATGGAAAAAATGGTATGCACCTTAGCGTTGGAGGTAGAATTATGGTGCAATATTCCAAAATGAGAGACGATCTGTTAGAAACCCTTTGCAGTCTGGCAGATAGGGAATACCAGCAAACAGCTTGGGTTGAGCATAATTATCCACCAGGCATTCTGTACGATAGCTTTGATGAAGCAGTTCACTTTCTCTACGATGACACGATTTTGGCAGAAAACCCAGATGCCGCAATTGGGGTAATTATTCAGGATGAAAAAGAGGCACGCTTGATTGAAGCTGTTTGTTCTGCAATTAACCAAGTTTTTGAGGCATCGGGGACACAAGCATCAGACCAAGAGTATATCAATTCTTCTAAATGGACAGATGTTGTAGAAGCAGCTTCTCTAGCTTTGCAGGCGATGAAAAATCACTCAGTCTCAAAGTGAGTCAAAAGTCCAATTTTAGAAAAATATCAGATTGGTGATTCTTTGCCCATTCGATGTCCCAATCGACAAATCCCAAACTGCGATAAAGTTTTGATGCTGTTTTATGAGCTCGGTGATAGCTTGTCGCGATCAACTCAACTTCAGGGTACAGCATGAGACGCCTTATCACCTCTTGTATCGCTGCACGTCCGTACCCTGTTCGCTGATATTTGCTATCAATCATAAGTCGGAGAATAAATCCAACGCCAGCTACTATTTCGTACATTGTAAAACCAACCATTGGCAAGTGAGGCTTTTCGTAACCCATGACAACTGCATCATATATAGCTAGGGGAAACAGATTTGGATTCACTTTGGCTTCAGCCAATGATTTGACGTTCGACGCGACAAAACCCTTTTGAGATTCTTCCACTTCTAAGCTGATACATTCATGGAAATTATCCAGCGTGACGTCACGTAAATGTACGTTAGGCAAGCATTCTCCTTTTCTGAACATAATAATATCCCCGACTTCGTAAGAGTTGTCGGGGATATGTGATAATTATAAGGCATGTTGTGGTATAAAAAATAGGCTTTTTCATAAATTTGTGAATGAGTTGGCTCATCAAGCAGATAAAGTAGAACTACGCCGATCGCTTCTCAAAACTCGTCAATCAATGATGGAAACAGAGTGGAGGGAAAAGAGCGATCGCATCTGCACAAACCTTTTATCATTTCCCCTATTCGAGCAAGCAAAAACAATACTTGCTTATTTCAGCTTCCGCCAAGAACCCGATTTAACTCCCTTATTTACAAATACTCCTCATCAATGGGGATTTCCTCGTTGTGTTGGTAACTCCCTTTGTTGGCATATTTGGAAACCTCAAGACTCTGTAAAAAGAGGAACTTATGGTATCATCGAACCTCATCCCGATGCCCCAACCATAGCCCATACAGAAGTAGATTTAATTCTTGTCCCGAGTGTTGCTTGCGACAAGCAAGGGTATCGTTTGGGTTATGGAGGGGGATATTATGATCGCCTGCTGAGTTCCCCCGAGTGGGCAACAAAGCCGACTATAGGCATTGTGTTTGAATTTGCCTTTTTACCTCAGCTACCCGTTGAACCGTGGGATATGCCCTTGTGGAATGTATGTACGGAAACTGGATTGAAAAATCATTTATTCAAACGCTGAACAAACGCTTGATGCTCTAATGAATTTAGCCCTTTTTGCAATACTGCTAACACCTGTGGCATATTTCCTGCAACTAGTGCTGATACATCAAGCCATAATCCTGGAAACACCTGACTGCGAATTATGCCTGTTGCATCTGGTATGAGTGCCAGATATTCACCATCCTGCAATTTAAACCAACTAACAGTGCTTTCAAAAACTTGCCAAACAATATATTCCTGAATGCCATTGCGGCAGTAGGCGCGTTTTTTATCGTGCAAGTCCTTGGTAGCGCTGCTAGCAGCAACTTCTGCTACTAATTCTGGCGCACCTTCCACGTAACCATCGACACCCAAATGAGACTGTCCACCGCACGCAGCATCGATGAACAAAATGGCATCCGGCTGAGGTTCATTATCTAAATCCAGCCGAACAGTTGGATTATCACCCATCCTCACACCAGGTGTAGCTACCTTATAATTTCCTAGCCAAATCATCAAATCACCATGCGGTTCAGCGTGTGGTTCAAAGCGCAAAGGCGACGCCACGTAAACTACTCCTTCAATCAATTCTGCTTTCTTCACATTGGGCATAGCGTTGTAGCGGCGCTCAAATTCCAGACAGGTGAGGTGATCGCCACTTTCAAGAGGCGGAATTTGAGAGGGGGAATCGCCCTTATTTGTATCTTGTACAGATGTGTTAACCACGAGAGCAGGTGGTAGAAGTGGGTAGATTCATTGTATCGCAGTAAATTGATTGGATCGCTTGAGATGAGTTACGCTCATGGTAATATTTTTTGTTCAAATTGGAGAAATGCAGCTAGCTAATGTCAAAATCCAACATCGGTTAGGGATATATGGGCTACTAGGGGCAATCGCAGTATTCATGCTCTTCCCTCTGTTTTGGCTGCTCAGTACGGCATTGAAATCGCCAACGGAAAATATCTTTCACTCGCCACCACAGTTGTTACCAAGTCAACCAACTTTAGAGAACTTTGTCTCTGTTTGGCATTCCTTACCTTTTGGGCAGTATTTGTTTAACAGTACTTTTGTAGCGATACTGACTGTTAGCTTAAATTTGATATTTTGTGCTTTAGCTGCTTACCCCTTGGCAAGACTATCATTTCCGGGACGAGACTGGATTTTTATCGCCATTGTCTCGACGATTATGATTCCTTTCCAAATCGTGATGATTCCCCTATATATTTTGACAGTGCAACTGGGTTTGAGAAATACTTATTTGGGGTTGATCCTTCCCAGCTTAGCTTCCGCCTTTGGTATTTTTCTGTTGCGACAAGCTTTTATGAATGTTCCCAAAGAGATGGAAGAAGCGGCACGGATGGATGGGTGTTCGGAGTTAGGCTTGTGGTGGTATGTGATGCTTCCAGCAATTCGCCCAGCATTAGTAACCCTGGCAATGTTTGAATTTATCGGTTCTTGGAGTGATTTTCTCTGGCCTTTAATTGTTATCCAAGATGAAAAACTGTATACCCTTCCTTTAGGAGTTGCAAAGCTTGCAGGTACTTTTTCCTTGGATTGGCGGCTGGTAGCAGCTGGATCGATAATTTCTATTACACCAGTACTATTACTATTTCTGTTTTTACAAAAATATATTGTCCCTACGGACACTGGTAGTGGTGTTAAAGGTTAATAGGCATTACTGGTTTGACTCGCAATCTTTGCCAGTGGTGTGCTTCGTATTGCATCACTTCATCAACAGATTATTTGGCTGGAAGGGTCAGGAGTGTAGTAAAATCCAGCACCAATGACTGTTTGGGTAACCCAGCTGTTAATAACTCCAGGTTTTACAACCACACGCTGAGTCTCTAAATCGATGTGTAGTATTTACTTAATCAAGAAAGTAACTATTAATACGCATTTGTCTATCGGTAGCGCCCTACCTGATAAACCAGTACCAGCGCCGCGTGCGATAAAGGGAATGGAGTGGTGATCGCATATCTTCACCACCTCGGCAACTTGTTCTGTCGTTCTGGGCAGCACCACCACACCAGGAGTTTGGCGATAGCTGTCAGTCCATCAAACTCATAAGTAATCAGTTCTTCTCGGTGTTGTACTACACCTTATCAGCTAGAAGGAGTGCATTGCTTGACATAATTACAGTGACGGAGCAGAAAGCCCACGAGGTTCAGTCTGATTTTCCGCAAAAATCAGACCGACTCAAAGCGTTTGGGATATTAAGTCTAATGAATAGCCTCGACAACGAAATTAACTGTATAAGGCTCCTCTAGTGATTGCTGAGTACTTGTTTTGATACCATCGAGGTAACGTCTCACAGATTGTAGTTGTTGGGGATTGGGACGATAAGTCAGACTTCCTTCTTTTTCAAAAAGTGGTGCAGCAGCGATCGCCTTATAGTCGTAGTTTTCACTTGAAATTGGAGTCAGCCAAGCTCCGTCTTGAGTTGATGGTATTAAACCCGTTGGTAATTCACCTTCCAAAAATGCCAGTAGGCGTTGCTGACAACTACGGGTATTGATCCCACGACCCTCAAATAACTGGATAATTTCGTTAAAGGATACAGGTTGATCTGGTATAAGCCGCAGTAATTCCGTGAACAGGAAATAGTCGGTGTACTGTTGTCTTGGGACTTCTAAAACCTGAGGATGTAGGGGAAGCATAGCTAAACCGTATGCAACTCGACTGCAAGTAGTCGTGCTATTTTCACTCTGATACAAATCTTGAATAATCTTAGCATTAGGTAGCTTTTGCTTGAGCCAGCGACTTACTGCGCCGATTGATGCTACCCCACCAGTCAGAATTGCTTGATTAATTGCTTCTGTGGGTATGCCTTTAGCGACTAACAACTTATTAAGTTCGCGGTTGAGACGGCGCACAAACGGGACAAATACCTGGCTTTCCAAATCCCGTCGTTGCAATACCCAGCGCTGATCTGCCAATTCTAAGGTAAAAGTGTCTTGATGTTGCAAAACATGCTTCAGGGCGATCGCCGCATCCAGCATTGCCTTTCCTAAAGGATAACTTTCTAAACGCTGTTGAAGGCGAATGCGATCGCTGATGTCGGGTTCTCCCGGTTTGGGTAGGTTTAACTGTTCCCACATCAAAGTAGATAGGCGCATCTGTTCCAAACCGGGAATGGATGGTTGCCATTGCAGAGGGTTGTTGGGATTGCTATCCTTCTTTGTTCCCATGCGTGCTTGTCGCCATTTCGGTGGAAACAGCAATTGGCAGATAATGTCTTGATCTATCCCCGAACCCGCATACGCGAAACTACTAAGCATGAAATCATTGTGGGTTAAGTCTTCAAGATGTTCTGGCAAATCAACTAAACCCATTTCCGTAGAAGCGGCACCAATATTAATAATCAGGGTGCTACCAACCAAAAGACGCTCATTGGTTTTTAAGGGACTAAAACCTTGAGCGACACTTAATTCAACAACTTCACCGCTAGCACTATTCAATTCTGGGAGCAGAGAAGCGATCGCTTCCTCCACAAAAAACACTTGTTGGGGATGCTGCACTAATTTGCTAATAAGTAAAGCTTCTCTGACGTTGAAGCGATATTGTTCAAAACAATGAGATGGGCAAGTGCAGATGATTCCTGCAATGTTATTGATAATATTCTGAAAAGTCTGTTTGTCTAGACCAACTGCCGCAGCAGTTAAACCTATGGTTGTACTACTGCTGTCGGATTTTAAGGTTAACAACAACTTTGAAAGCGATCGTACAACCCAAACTAAAGGGACTGTATAAAATTCATTTAACTGTAAAACTGGTTCCCACTTTTTTTGCTCATTTTTGTAGGAGAGTGCAACTTGTAAATAAGGTTTTAAGTGTGCTGAGAAAAGATTGTGCGTTTGAGTTGTTGCTTGGTTTTCTGGTACCTCTTCAGCAACAGTTGCGGGAAATGTTTGTTCTATTTGTTTGTTATCTGTCTCTTCATGAGTCACAGAAGCCTCAGGTAGATAAACTTCT
This sequence comes from uncultured Scytonema sp., assembly GCA_937873135.1. Classification (GTDB taxonomy): domain Bacteria; phylum Cyanobacteriota; class Cyanobacteriia; order Cyanobacteriales; family Nostocaceae; genus Rhizonema. Next base: position 5,861 of record CALMVQ010000272.1, read on the forward strand.
GCGGGTAAACGAAAAGATTGTGCCTGTGTCGTTGCTTGGGATTGATTTTCTGCTAACCAGTAAAGAGGATACACAACTGCTGTGGAACGATTCAACAGTGCAGCAGAAATCCCAGTTGTACCTAAATCGATTCCTAGATACCAAACTGACTCAAGAGTTGTGGGTGATTCTACATTATTTATAGGATGAGTTGTTGAAACAGATGCAACAGACGGCTCCGGGCGTTCGCGTTCGTTGTGCATTCCGTTCGCCAAGCGTTTCGTTCGCGCAGCATCTAGAAGAGAAGAGAAGGGAATCCTGTGTGTATGAGAATCAGGACTTTGGATAGGTGAAGAAGTGGAGGCTTTTTCTGATGTCACAACATTTTTTTCTATAATGTTGGAATCTAACTTACTTTTCATTCTCTGCGGCACTTCTTCTCGATCTTCTGGATGAGAAACAGGTTGCCACTGGGAATTCAGCTGCCTGTCAAAGTTCGCCAAATCTTGTTCTAATTGCTGTAACTGCGATTCTTCTAAGGAGATATCAGGTAATACGGTTACCTGTGCAACTTCATTAATCAGCAAATTCTCCTGTGGTGAAGCAGGAGTGTAGTTATCGTCATATTCAACTTCTGGTGTTTGGGCTTCTACACTCAACACAGGCGTTTCTGCTATTTCTGTATGGGCTGATCCTGAGCTTGTTATATGAGGAGAGGGTATTTCCGGTAATTCCTCGTTACCGTCTAAATAACTTAACAGACTCATCAGCGATGTAATGGTATCAGCACTTGCTGGTTCCTCAACAAGGTTGTAATTTGCAGCGCCTATTAATACCTCTGTATTTTCTTTGAGAAATGTGTTATATAAATCAGATAGCGCTAGTGCGCTCGTGATTGGAGCGTACTGTATATCCTGGTTTTGTAGGTTAACGTTGTTTACACCTAAAAGACCTGCATCTTGTTGATCGAACCAAGGATCTGGCATTCTTTGAGGAGCTTCTACTTGTTGCACTTCATAAGTATTAAGTGCAGGTGGTAAGACTGTCGATCCCATAATCTTATCATCCTTTGTTGGCTCGTCAATTGGGGATTCAGGAGAAATGGTAGGTGTGGGTAGAGATAAATCATCTATAACTGTATCCTTTATTTCCTGGTCGATTGGGGATTCAGGAGAAATGGTAGGTGTGGGTAGAGATAAATCATCTATAACTGTATCATTTGTTTCAGAAATGAGTGGCGACTTTTCAGAAATTGTCGGTGTTGTAGGAGAGACTATGGGAGTTACAATTAAATCATCTGGAATACTAGTTAGTGCATCATTTTTTATTTCTAATGTGTTCTGACTTGAGTGAGTTAAATTGTCGGTACCAAACAAACTAGCGTATAAATGGTCTACTTCATCATCCATTAACTCAAAATCATTGGGCTGAGATTCGATAGTATCTTGCGTTTCTTGACTGAGTTGCAAAAGCACTGCATCTAAATCCGCTGATGTGGTATCTGTATGCTGTTGAGCTTCAATAGTTTCCTGAGCATCGTTTGCTGGTAACTCTAACTCATGACTTGTCAAGACTGATTCCCTATCTGCTCTTGTTGCCAGAGGTAGAGTTGATGTACCATATTTTACCAGTTGAGCCCGTAAATCTGTGGATGATTCTTGTTGCTGCAACTGCTCCATCAAATTATCAACCAGGCTTGCCAACAACTGTTCTCCTTGCACTCCTTTGCTATGCATTCTTGCCAGCGCTTGAGATAAGGAATCGTGGTAAGTATGAACATTTCGCTGTAGTGCCTCAAAGACAACATTTACAGTCCCATCTAACGCCAGTAACCGTTGATCTAAGTCCAAACTCAGCTGTGTTAACCGTTCGATCCGATCTGGTGAATCTAGCAACCCCTGCTCGAAGGAGGGTGCTAATTGAGTATTACCTTTGTTTCTTTCTGTTGTCAGTTCGGTTGTTTCTGTAGTATATGTATTGGATGGTGCTAAGCGACTCATGATCGCCTGCAAAAATTCCGAAATCATCTTCTCCTGGTTTTCTAACTGCTGTGCCAACGAGTAGTTTTGTAGTCGTTTTTGCTCAAGTTGCCGAATTTCCTGCACAAGAGTTGCGCGTTCTTGCAATAGCGCTTGTAATTCTGCCTGCAACGGTGTTAGCAATGCTGAAGACGTATTTTGGAGTGCGCTCAAAGCACTCTGTTCTTGGTTAGGTTGATTTTGCTGTGATAAAGATGGGCGATCGCCTTCAGTAAATCTAGATAACAAGGGTGATATTTGTGTCTGTTGAACACGCAGGTTATTAGTGTTTGCTTGAGCCTCACTCTCCGTTAACCTAGTAAGAAAGTCGCGAATTCGTTGTAATACTTGTCTTGGTTCTTGATCTTGATTTGAGAGAACTCTGGGTAAACGCTTACCTTTGTTGGTAAGTAGGTTGTCAATATCTGCAATCAGTGCTTGAATTTCAGTTACGCGGGAAGTCACTTTCATTTACCTTTTATTTTTAATATGGGATTTAGCACCGGCTGTTACATTGGGATCGGGCTAGTAATTAGTTTTTAGCAATTAGCCATGAGCTTTTAGGAATTAGCAATTCCCAACTACATGATTAGCCCAAGTATCCCACGTCTTTTATGCTAGGAAGTGCCAATTTGTGCATTGTTAAACTGCTAGTACGAAAATTGTCAATTTGTAACCTCAGCTTTAATCGTCTTGAAACTCTACTAGAGAGGAGGTGTAGGGGAAGAAAAATTCCCTGCTTACACCCTGATACCCTCTCTCGTGTTCATAAATCTTGAATAGTCAGGTTAGTTGATAGGCGTTAAGGAGTGAAAATAGCTAAAAATCATAGGTTAGCAAAAATTAATGAGCTTGAGTATCATTGATATTGTTTGCTTACGTTATTAAGTAGTTTTGTTTGCAGTGCTGCTAGCCTCCCTCCGAAGCGATCGCAGGCTACACACTGCTTTGATACCAAACTTTTTCCCAGTTTAAACCTAAAAGTAAAAACAGTTCTGAAAAAACGTCCTGAATCGTTTTATTGTTTAGCATAGTTGAGTTTTATCTTTGAAAAAAACTGTGCTTTGATAGCTTAGGCTTAAGATCGCGGTTTTGTTTGTTATGTATATTGCGGCTGTAATAAAAATATTTTGTAATGGAAGATCGATATAGCTTGCAGACACCTATAAATCCCCCCTGGAAGATCTTGACTACCTTTTTTCAAGGGTTGCCAGAAGCTGTTGTGGAATCAGCATTCACCCATCTTGTAACCCGTACGCATCCCGCTAATCAAGTGATCCTGCTGGAAAATGACTGGGGCGGTTCTGTCTATTTCATTATGGATGGATGGGTAAAAATTCGTACGTATAATCTAGAAGGCAAAGAAGTAACGCTAAACATTCTTGGCAAAGGAGAATTGTTTGGCGAAATGGCAGCACTTGATGAAGTCCCTCGTTCCACCGATGTGATTACTCTAACTATCACAGTCATTGGTAGTATGCCCGCTCAGGATTTTGTTAAGTTACTTCATACAGAACCCATGGCAGGAGTTAGATTGGCGCAACTGATGGCGCGACGCTTGCGGCAAGTTAATCGGCGACTACGATTGCGAGAATCTGACAGTCAATCACGGGTAGCAGATACTTTATTATTTTTGGCAGAAGGGCAGGGCAAGAAAGGGCAACAAGGAACGGAAATTCCCAATTTACCTCACCGGGAATTAAGTAGTTTGAGTGGACTAGCACGGGAAACAGTCACACGAGTGTTGACAAGGCTAGAAAAAAAAGAGTTGATCAGACGAGAGCAAGAGGTTATTTGTATTCCCGATCTATCAGCCTTAGAAAGAATGATTGTCTAACAACCTCAGAATTAATCACAACTCTGAGTTCCTGTGTCCGCGCCTCCCTTACTCCACCAGCTAAATTTCAATTTATGGATAAACAAACTAGAGTTCGCGACACAACCCAGATGAAGCTGGAAGCACCTCTAAAAATGGTGGAAACAGCGTTTTTAGCTAGTACAGCTAGCTTGATTTGGTTTATTAATGCTTACTTTCCTTTAGGCCCAGTTTGGCGAATATTTTTTCCCGTCCCGATAGCCTTAGTGTATCTTCGTTGGGGCAACCGAGCGTCATGGATGGCGGCTCTCACCTCCGGGTTGCTGCTTTCAGTGTTGATGGGACCAGTTCGCAGTTTACAATTTGTTATGCCCTTTGCTTTCATGGGTGTACTTTTAGGAACGACATGGCACCGTCGTGTTCCTTGGATTGTTTCCATTACCTTAGGTGCATTGCTGGGTACTTTAGGTGTATTTTTTCGTCTGTGGTTGTTGTCTGTGCTGTCGAGTGAAGATTTGTGGATTTATTTCATTAACGATATTACAGATATCACAGCATGGATATTTCTCAAGCTGCAAATATTGGCAACTCCTAGCGTGTTTTGGATTCAATTGGGGGCGATCGCCTTGATTATCATCAACAACTTTATCTACCTGTTTATCGTGCATCTTGCATCATGGCTACTTTTGGAGCGACTTGGCAACTCGATCCCCCCACCTCCAAACTGGGTACAAGTTCTCATGGATTATGAAAGATAATCAGGAGTCATATGATGTCCGTCAAATCCACCCATAATAAAAGAACCCCCTCCCCC
>CALMVQ010000273.1 GCA_937873135.1 uncultured Scytonema sp.
ACTACGTATTATCTCGTAGTTTTTTTCAGAAATCAAATATGATTCCTATAGGTAAGAGTCTTGCTTTGTCGCTTTTGATTTCCACTAAGCGGACTACTAACGAGTCTCAAAGAAATAGTAGTATTTTTGAAACAGAACCAGTTGGGAGTTGGCGAGTAAAAAGCAGGCTGCAAAAAATGGGAGTAATTTGATGAACGATTTATTCAAAGGTTTTGAGCAGTTATTAGAATTGGCGAAAACTCTAGAAGAAAAAATTGACAAGGGAGAAATTAAGACGGATGTGCAGTTCAGCACTCGTCCTCTCAGGAATATACCTCGGAATGGAGGTATTCCCCGTTCTGGTCATGTAACTAGCAATATCGGCACAAATCGCCCCACTCAACCGCAGTCAAGTTCTAGTTCTGGTGACTCGAGTGCTGCATCAATTGACTCTACAGCTATCTCCCTCAAAGATGTAGGCGGACTCAGCGAAGTCCTCCTCGAACTGAAAGAATTAATCGCTATACCTTTAAAACGTCCTGACTTACTCGCCAAACTTGGACTAGAACCTACACGCGGTGTTCTGTTAGTAGGGCCTCCTGGTACTGGCAAAACCCTCACTGCCCGCGCCCTTGCTGAAGAACTAGGAGTTAACTATATTGCCATAGTCGGACCAGAAGTTATGGGCAAATATTACGGTGAAGCAGAACAAAGACTGCGCTCCATTTTTGAGAAAGCAGCCTCTAGCGCCCCTTGTATAATATTCATTGATGAAATCGATAGTCTCGCCCCAGATCGTAGCAAAGTAGAAGGGGAAGTGGAAAAACGGTTAGTCGCACAACTTCTGAGTTTAATGGACGGCTTTGCTCAAACTAAAGGCGTGATTGTGCTAGCTGCCACTAATCGCCCCGAGCATCTTGACAGAGCCTTGCGTCGTCCTGGTAGATTTGACCGTGAAGTGCTATTTCGCGTGCCAGATTGTCAGGGACGCCGGGAAATACTGCAAATTCTCACTCGCGCCATGCCTTTAGAGCAGACGGTAAACTTAGGAGCGATCGCTGATTTAGCTGTCGGATTTGTCGGTGCAGACTTGAAAGCAGTCTGTCAAAAAGCGGCATACAGTGCCTTGCGTCGTCAAGTCCCCTCGATTGAAGACCCAATTCCCGATACGATGACGATACAGCAATCAGATTTTTTGCAAGCACTTAAAGAAATTAAACCTGCCGTTTTGCGTTCGGTTGAAGTAGAATCTCCGAACGTTGCGTGGGAAGACATTGGTGGGCTTTTAGAGATTAAGCAAACCTTACGCGAATCGGTAGAAGGCGCACTGCTACATCCGGAACTTTACCTAAAAACAAAAGCGCGATCGCCTAAAGGTATTTTACTTTGGGGTCCGCCAGGAACTGGCAAAACTATGTTAGCAAAAGCTCTGGCTTCCCAAGCTAGAGCGAATTTTATCTGCGTTAATGGTCCGGAATTACTGAGTAAGTGGGTGGGTGCTAGCGAACAAGCCGTGCGGGAATTGTTCGCCAAAGCAAGACTCGCAGCCCCCTGTGTGATATTTATCGACGAAATCGATACTTTAGCACCAGCAAGAGGGCGTTACAGTGGTGATTCTGGAGTGAGCGATCGCGTTGTTGGACAATTGCTTACAGAATTGGACGGTTTACAAACAGGTGCTAATATCCTGCTGATTGCTGCTACCAATCGTCCTAATGCTATAGACCCAGCTTTACTCAGGGCAGGACGGTTAGATTTACAATTATTAGTGGATTTACCAAATCTAGAAAACCGTTTGTCAATTCTGGAAGTCCACAACCAAGCCCGTCCATTGTCAGATGTGAATTTGGCATATTGGGCGGAAGTCACCGAGGGTTGGAACGGGGCTGATTTGGCATTACTAGGCGATCGCTCAGCCGTGGAAGCAATCCGTCGCTATCGCTCTCAAGGTATGACAGATCCGACCGCAATCCGAATTACAACTGACGATTTTAGCTATGCTTACCAAGTTTTAAGCCAACAACGTCCGGCATAAGCAACGTTATGGTAATGGACGCCCTCCGCAACTTTTTACACTCTAAAACTGTAAAATATCCTTCTAAAGCCAATTTTTCAACACTCAGCAAACGCAGTAAATCTTGTGTTGGTTCTTCAGGTGTAGCAGGAACATAGCGAAAATCAACTCATCTTCCCTCAGGAATCAACATACAACAAGTGCGAGAAAAACTAGACAATTATCTTCAATCCTCCGAACTTCAAACACGAGAACAGATTCAACACATTATTTGCACTCTAGTTCCGTAATTTCACAAATTATCATAGGAAGTAGTTTGCGATCGCACAGTTAAAAGGTTCTGTTTACCATAAGTTCATCTACAATTCAGTCTCTGAAGCTCATGTAGTATTTAAACTACACTTTAAGTAATCATCTGGCGGGAAGGGAGTAGAGGGTTTGCTCCTGTTGGCAGATAGCAATCATCCTATCCGCCAACAGGAACATTGCATCCGGTAAGGCAACGACCACAGACTTGACTCTACTTGGAGCACAGTGTCACCTTTTATGCATTTGAATTTTCCTGAGGGTGAGTTCCGATTTTTAGTCTAAATTCCAGAAAATAAAGAGATAGCTGATGCAGAAAATCTTGATTTTAGCAGCAAATCCTATTGGTACAAGTAAACTACGTCTAGACGAAGAGTTACGCGAAATTCAAGAGGGACTGAGACGGGCAAGAAGACGGGAGCAATTTGAGCTTTTACCACCGGTGCAAGCAGTACGTTATCGAGATATTCATCGGGCTTTTTTAGACAATGAACCACAGATTGTTCATTTTTCTGGACATGGATCTGGAGAAAAAGGTTTGATATTTGAGGATGAAACAGGACAAGCGAAGTTAATCGATGCACAAGCGCTAAGTGGACTATTTAAGTTGTTTGCAGTGCACGTAAAGTGCGTATTGCTTAATGCTTGTTTTTCAGAGATTCAAGCTAATGCAATCGCACAACATATTGATTACGTCATTGGTATGAGTCAAGCAATTGGAGATCAAGCAGCAATTGAATTTGCGGTTGGCTTTTACGATGCTCTTGGCGGAGGAGAATCAGTTGAATTTGCACATAAGCTTGGCTGTCAGGCTATCAGGATGGCAGGTATTCCAGAACATTTAACTCCTAAATTGCTGATAAAAAACCAATTGGAGACTATAGGCTCAAATATAAATATTCCAGTTTCTTCTAACGTTGCGCTTGATTTTCGGTTTAATACCTTCTTAGAGAGTTTAACTGATGACCTCAGTTCTGAACGAGGAATAGATTACACACGGTTGCGGAATTTTCTAGCGTTAGAGAAGTGGTTTGACGCTGACAAAGAAACCCTTACTCTTATGCTTAAAGTCACTCATAAAGAACAAGAAGGATGGCTTGATGTCCAATCAATCAACGATATTCCTTGTATCGACCTTCAAACTATCGACCAACTATGGGTTAAATATAGCAATGGGCGTTTTGGCTTTAGTGTCCAGCAACGGATTTGGAAAAGTGTAGGCGGAAAACTGGGTGTATATAATGATGAAGTCTGGATTAATTTTGGGGAACGTCTAGGATGGCGAACAACAAGGTATCATCAGATTTTATTTGCTAGCTGGACTACTAGAGAATGGTCTTATTATTCTCAAATCAACTTCAATCAAGATGTGCAAGAAGGACACCTTCCTCGAATGTGGGATGAATGGCGCGGTGGTCTTGAGGTTTCTGCCCTCACTTTGAAAATAGAGAATTGTCACATTAAATATGAGCCACAAAAAACATTACCTAATGTTGAGATAAAAGCTTCTATCTCTAGCCCTAGTTCAGAAAAGGAAGTAAATTATACAAGACTACAGAATTTTTTGGCTTCTGGGAATTGGAAACATGCGGATCAAGAAACTCGGCTGATCATGCTCAACATAGCCCAAAGAGAAGAAGAAGGTTGGCTTGATATAAACTCTATCAGCAACTTCAAAAGCACTGACTTACGCACTATTAACCAACTATGGATGAAATATAGTGATGGGCATTTTGGTTTTGGTATACAGAAAAGTATTTGGCAAGATGTGGAAAAAAATGAACAAGCTTTCAGCTATAGGGTTGGCTGGCGTATCTTAGGCAAGTGGGTATATCACCATAGCCTGACCTTTTCTCTAGATGCGCTTCCAGGGCACTTGCCGTTTTGGGGTCGAGGGTGGTGTGGGGAAGGGCAATGGGTTCAAGAAGTTCAAATAGATCAATGGGCTAACGCTCTTCTGTCGCATCAAGATTTGTAAGTGTGCAGAGGAGAAATTATGATTATTTTCTCCCGTACACCCCACCCTAACAGATGCTACTACAACTTCATTCTCATCGGCCCTTCCGCTAGAATGCGCCCTTACGATTTAAATGTATATACTTGTTAACCGAAAGGTATTGGGGGAAGTTCCGGTTAGGATTCGAGAAACTCATAGAGATCATGAACCTCAAGTGATCTGAAGAAAGCATTTTGTATGTAAAAAGTCAAGCAGTTGGTTCTTGGTATTTGACTCCTCGTTTTTTAAGACGGTACTCAGCAACGATAGGATAGACAATACTGCGTAAGCGATTTATCGCACCGACGGGCCGATGGACTGCTAAACCATTCCAAACAGAAAAGCGAAGATTTTCCCCAAAGTCATCTTCTTGGGGTGATTGAACATTCTGATGCTTAACCGTCAGACGACCAACTGTTAAGAAGGGTGATTCCTCTTCCTTCCAAACAATGGTGGCATCATCGATAGGCATCTCTGGGCTAGCTTGAAATTGAATTTGAAAGTCCCAACAGTATTCAGCATCAGGCTTTGCTAAAGATTTAATGATATCCTCTCGGTAGTAGTTGTCTTCTGAACCTGAGGCTTTGGCACTCTTAAGTTCGCTTTTGGATCTGGACTGCGTAGGTATCTGTTGATGAGGTGATTGACTAGAAACAGGAGAAAATGCATATTGAATCACAGCCGGATATTCCACAGGAACTATACCCGGTTGAGCTGGGTCAAAATTAGATTTGAGTCCCAAAGAAAAAGCTGAACCACTCCAATAGCTTTCTGTAAGCAAACTCTTGGGATATCGTTTGAAACCGTTTAATAGAAGTAAGAATTGTTTGGGATGCAGCAGTAGCCATAACAGTACGGATTTCTCAAACAATGGAGGAAACGTCGATTTATAAACCGCCAAAAAAAAGCTGTAGTAATATTTGATGGTTATGACAAAAAAGTTGTTGGCATTGTGTACAATCAGATCCTGTGTTTTTAACTCGTGACTTTGGGCTAGTCGTTCTCCTTCTACCTCCATCACTTTTATGGCCATAGAGCGTGTATCTGGTTTATAATCATCCTTAACTGAAAAGGCACCATTAGCAAATCGTAGCCATACCGGATATTGTTTTGGTTTTGCTAATAAACCTTGTTTTATAGAAATGGTAGAAAGTTGAGATGCAGTTAATGAGGTACTTTCGCTCAATTTCTGCTTAATTGCAGTTTCATCAAAGTCAAAAATTTCTAGAGTTCCTTGAACAGCAGCGTGGGTTTTAGTGTGAGTATCTCTCTTTGCTGGTTGTGCCTTCTCACCCCCGTAAAGATTTTCCATCCGCTTTTTGATTAGATCGCGGAAGAGATCGTAATATTTTAATTCGTCTTTTTCGGGATATTCTGTAAAAAGTTTCATTTTGTCAATGTTGGATTAATCAAGAAACACTTTATCAATTTTTTCTTTCGCTCATTATTAATTCAAGCTTAATTTTTGCGTTAGGATTTAATACCAATCTGGTACACACAAAAATGATTGCTCCATATCTAGTTCGGTGAATTAACCTTAATTACGCAAGAAATCCTCCCCACCAAAGCTACGCTTTGTCTTCCCTCCAAGAAGAGCGGAGAGAGGTTGGGGATGGAGTTCTTTTCCGCATGGATGATTGACGAGCATGATATCAATTGGTATTGAAATCCCTTTTTAAAACCGATACGGTTCAGTTTAGATAATTTATCTACCGCTAAACAATTGTAAAGACGCGCCATAGGGTGTCTTGAAATAGCATATTGAACTGTATCGGTTTTAAAAGTGTTTTAAACTTTGAATGAGGGAATGAGCATTTTTTGAATTGTCTTTAACAATTGGGGAACATTTTATTATTTGTCATCAACTCAAACTCATTAGGTAATCACGCTGGTTTCCAATCTTCGCGATAAAAAGAAACTCTATAGTTTTTACCTTGAGGAATATTGCGATGTAGCACTTGGGAAAGGGTTTTTGTATTCTGAATTTCCTCCCAACCTACTGGTGAAAAAGTTTCTGGATTGAAGACATTTTCTGCTAACAGAGGATTGTTTAAAGCTTGAGAAAAAGCATCAATTCCGATCAGTCGTCCCACTAAAGGCGGCAAAGCGGAATTTGGTCGCAGATCTTCTGCGTACACTCCTACATAGAACTCAATATTGTCTACATGACCATATAACCGTTTCAATTCTTTCTGAACTTTTTCATTGCCGCTAATCTGATTGAAGTCAGTCACTCGTGGATATTTACACATCTCACGATAATCGTTATAGCTTCTTAATTTTGCACCGCGACCTAAAAGAATACTTGCTATCTCGGTGGGAATTAAAAAATCAGGCGTATTGAATAAACCCAGTTGGGCGGCAGGCTGTGAACAAGTTTCCTCAAATATAGCTCCCAACCCTTTCTTGATAATCATGTCATTATTCCACATTGAGTCTGGCATAGACATTTTTTTCCCTTCATGGATGAGAGTGTCGGGCAGCATACTATGCCAACGATAGACTAAGGTAAATTCCACCCCCATCCAATTCGGGCGTAACCATTTTGCATCACTAAAAGCCAGAGGATCAGTGAAGAATTGAAAATGATAAGGAGTAATGTGATTGATATATTCCTCAAGCACAATCTTCAGCATTTCAACCATCACAATATTTCTCGCCGTTTGGAAAAGGCGTTCATCATCCCACGTTGGATAATTTTTTGCCAAGAGTTCGCACATGCGATTGTGTTCTCTTAAGCAAAGAACATTCAGCATTACATAGCCAATTTGCACATTGACTCGTTCTAGCTCTACCCCCATAGCAAATAACTTTTGTTTTTTTTCTGGGGGAAAACTCTCTGATTTATTTACGAATTCATTGGTAACTATATGAGGTATTCCTTTGAATTCTTCCTGGGCTTGTCCATTTTCATCATAGTAAAAAGGGGGATATTCCTCACCATTGAGAATTTGACTTTTTAGCTTGCCTCCTTGATGAGATCTTAGTAGGTTAGTAATTGTTGGATTTAACCCATAGACATTGCATAAATCAATCTGGTGGTTAGAACTATTCTGGAGGTGATTTTGGCGATCAGTTCGCAAAAAACTGTCGGTAAACCATTGGACAAAATACGGGAACAGCAGTGTAGATTTTGGTGAGTACTGAGTCTCTCCAATTTTCTTATACAACACCGCCAGATCTTCAACGGGAGGAAGATTTTTTTCAAACTTTTCAGTCGGAGCTAAATTAAATCCTATATAGTTTTTATCGGTTAAAGGTTTCCAATCAACAGGCGGTAAATGCAGTCCTGAATAGTTACGCTCTGTTAATGACTCCCAAGAGGTGTATGGAGACTTCGTACTAAACGGATAGGGACGAGTAGGAACCTTTAAGACAGCGTTATTAATGATAGTTTTGTTGACTACTTTTTTGAGAGTATCATTGCTTTGAATAAAGTTCCACATCGGCTTCAAGCCAGTCAAAGCAAATGTCTCTAGTTTGTTTTTAAATCCATCTCTGGATGTATCTCTTTTAATAGTCATAAGTGTTTGGTTATCCTTCGAGCTTGTTAATTTGATTGCTTCTGTTCAATCTTAAGAGCTTGATATCTTCTTTTGAGTTCTTTTCACTTGACAGCAATTTTCAGGTCAATAGAACACAGTCGTAGGGGCGAACGGTGTGGTTCATTTATCTAAAAACTGCTGTAGTTTGTCGGCAAGCCTTTCTAGATTCTTGGGGCGGTAGTCTTTGAAGTTTTGCCAACGCTTGATCGTACTTTCGTGAAGCTCTTCAATGTTATCACTCACTTCGCGGTACTTGATTCCCGACAATTTGAAAATTCCAGGAGCGTTCTTAAAAGTACAGTTGTAATCAGGATTGATACCTGTAGGAATAGCACTTGGATCCAATTCTAGCCCTAATCCCAGCTTACCGATTGAATCAATCATCCACTGTAAAGCTGCGTCGGATAATCCCCTGTTTTCTTCCGTTCCGCCACCGACGCAACCATGTCCGCCTGGAAACCAAACTTCAAGAAGCCTCTGGTTCTCAGCATTCGGGTTTTTCTTCATCGGCGTCACAGCGAAGGCTTCGCGGATTTCGTCGATCGCTACAGCGTGCAATGCATTCTGTATACACGTGTTTAAAGTGGTATCATGGAATTTATACCTTTGATGGAGCTGTTCTTGAACCTGCTTGAAAGCTGGTAGAGGGGGAATACCAAGAGCGCCGACGGTGTCGAAACAACCAAGCAAGGTGATCGGGACGCGATCGCCGTTGTCTTTACGGTATTTGACTGCTTCTGCATCCTTTGGTTTAACGTCTCGTTTACGGTAAAGCTCGTAAGCCTCAGGTGCTTTGGTAATATGAGCGCGATCTTGCAAACCAGAGCAGTGGATCATCCCCGCTAGACTCCTGACTGTGTATGCACCTCGACTGAAACCGAACAGATAGATTTCGTCGCCCTGAACATAGTTAAGACTAAGAAATCGGTAGCCATCTTGTATATTTTTATCCATCCCTAGTCCAGCAATTCCGCCCATAAGCCTAGTCGCCTGACTATCCGTTCCAACTCCCTCGTCATAAAACACGATTTGTGGAGTCCCATCACTGGCAGTTGCTTTCACTGCCTGAGCCATCTTAATCACATTGCCAGGGCAAGGATTTGATAACTGTTGCCAAGTTCCATCACAACATACAACAAGACGTTTCATGTTTGATCTCCTCTGCTTTGATTATTGGAATAAATCTCTGCTCAAAAAAGCGTAGGCTAATTGAACCTGTTCATAACAGAACGGCACAACTACCATCAACTTTCTTTAGTTGCGATCGCTCTATACCGGTAACGCGCGGGAAAGTTGATTCTGGAGCTAAAAATTTTTTCCTAAGTTTCCAATCTCATTCACCCCCATTGCCTTCTCCCAATAGGTAACATTCATCCAGGGCATAACAATTCTGATTGCTGCCAAATTTCCGACTTTTCTGCCTATTATTTGTTATTCATACGATAACTTGATTGAATCAAGTTATCGTACTTTATCTTATTGAATTTAAAATCACAACTAATTCACTATTTTTTTTACATTTTTTCAAGCTTTTAATATTTAGATAATATATTTGTCACCTTTTAAAGAAAGTAGGAAAAGTAGGAAAAGTTATTTAGTTCTTATTCTGCCTGATTTTTCCTGATAATTTAAACTAAGTAACTTGATATTAGCATTATGATTTAATTTGTGAAAACATACTGAGACAGAAAAGCTCCTTATGTCAAGGTATAGCGACACCCTTCTAGTGCAGGCTGGCTGAAATAACTTACCAGTAAATCTCAAACCAAAAGCTTGATATATAAGGATTTCTTTCTTTTGCCTTTTGACTTTTTACTTTTGCCTTGTTGCACTAGGTTGTTGCAATACGTACAAACATCACCTAGGTGGGCTTGGCTAAATCAAGGTTTCATATCATGTCCGGGTACTTACCCATAATTTCCGTAAACACTGCACCCCACCCCGCTTGTGGCTGACGCCAAAGCGGGGTGGGGTTCAAAGGACTTATGGTTGTGCTACCGGACATGATATCATAGCCCAAAGCAGGCGGGCAGGGAAAAAATAGTTTTCCCTATTGAATTTTATCTGCCAGTTCAGCTGCTTCTGATAACGAAATTAGATCCCCGACTTCTTAAAGAAGTCGGGGATCTGGATCTTTCTATAGGAGCGTTATCCAGAAACAACAATAGCCAACTCCAAATCGCCAAGTCGCATTTTACTACCCATCGTTAGCACAAAGGGGGCTGAAGGCTGATTGGCAGATAGGGGAGTAAGTTGCTGCCCATTGACAAACGTACCATTGCGGCTGTTAAGATCGATAATATGAAGTTTATTGTTAGCCCACTGGATCACAGCATGGTGACGGGAGATCGTTGCCGGAACGCTCAACTCATAGGTACTTAGGTCAATGTCAACGGTAATGTGAGGAGAATGGCTACGCCCAATGAGCGATCGCAACCGATTTAGGGAAAAAGAATTGTTCGGTTTAGAGCCGTTTAGAACAAGCAAATAGGTTGTCTCAGGTTTAAGCTGAGCTATTCCAGGAATTGGATCGCAACCAAAGTCACCAGCCATCACAAATCTGCCCCCAATTCACGAGTTGCTCTGAGTAAACCTGTTGCTTGGTGGGCGGTAAGTCTGCCTGTTTGATATAGGTAATCCAGTTGCTGTGTTGCCTCTGCCGCAATGCCGGGGTGCCCAGATTTGAGAGCTGCCGCTTGGATTTGGCTGAGTAGATCTCCAGTTTGGAGAGGATCGTCCACAGATGCCAATTCTGTACTGAAGCGATTGATGTCCCATACTAGGCGATCGCGATCTACTTCAAGATTAATTTGTTGTGCTTCTCGATAGGAAGGAGTGAATTGTAATGCAGCACCAGTCAGCAGAGGCGGAAAATCTAATGTCTGCAATTGAATTTGTGCAATTGTGTAAGTACCGCTTAGTTGACTAGGATTTAACGCCGACACTTCCAATGCCAATAGCACATCTGTTGAGGTATCTGCTCGCAGGTTTGGCAGACGAATTTCCCCCGTGGCAGTATCATTCAAAGGGAGGTAATCGGGACGAAACTGGCAGCAGCTTTTCAGCTTGACTCCTGCAGCTAGATTTAGTTGAAGGATGACATCTTCAACAGCAACCATTTGTACTGCTTGTAAACGTTCTTGTAGTTGGGTTGCCAGCAATGTTGGGTTATCGGCATACATAAACGTACCTCGCCCTTTGTCGCTAAGGCTTACCAGAAAAGCTGTATTGAAGTGAGCGGCATCTCCTAATCCTACCGTATAAAGCGTAATCCCTTCTGCTGCCATCATCTCGGCTTGCTCAATCAGGGGGCTAAGATCCTCTACAATCTCTCCAGAGTCCGTAGTTGGATGCCCGTCTGTAATGAGAATTCCTACCCTTGCTCCACCCAATGGCGGCACAGAACAAATCCAGTTCATAGCCAAGTCAGTTCGTGTTACTCCTTCAGCAACCAGAGTGTCCAAAATAGTTCGGAGGTTGCCTTCGTTGTTCTGATGAGGTATCAAAGGAGTCACCCAGTCAGCAAACCCTGCTAGGGATAAGCGATCGCAGAGTCGTAACTGTGCAACTAATTCCTCAGAGGCTACTTTTGCCTGTTCCCACTTTTCACCTTGCATTGAAGCACTTGTATCTATTGCCACAGCTAATTGCAAAGGTAAAGTTTGCGTGAGATTGTCATCGCCCGAAGGTAAAATCCGAACTCGTAAAACATGCTCCGAGATTTGTGAACTGATTTTGGCAGGGCGATCCCAGGCAAGTTGTAAGTCAAACATATCAATTTTAGATTGAAATAAAAATCGTACTTTCTTACTGCTCTAAAATGACCTATATTCGACCCTCTTCTCCTCTGCGTCAAGCTCTTCTATGCCTCTGCTGTTCATTCATAAATCATCCAGACAGATTCTCTGTTACCAATAGTACACCGTTATGTCCTAGACCAATAATTAACTGCTTTCCAGCCAAGATGTTGAAATCGGGATAGTTCTCAAAAATCCAGCGATTAAGAGGACGTTCAATTAAGGTTTCTAATAAAGTTTTAATCCGCCGACCGCCAAATAGCAAATTATCAGTCTGCTGCATCATAACACTCAACACTTCTAGCACCGAAGTCTGAAACAGCAGTACTAGCCGATATTTGTCCCAAGCAGATTCAGCCAACTGCCTGAGAAACTTCTCGCCTATTTTCCAAACAAACTCGGGACGAAGCAAGTCAAATACCACAATACTATCACCCAGACGGTTCAGCAGTTCCGCACGACCAATCCGACTGGTGAAGTGCCAGTAGACTTCTGAGCGAAAATGAGCCTCTACCTGAGCATAAGTGAAAGAACTGACACCGTGCCGTTGCACTTCTGTCATTATTCCATTGCGGATTATACCACCATTTTGCGGATCTGTCAAGTCAGAAGCGCCAATGTTACTAGTAAAAATAATGACAGTCTGATTAAAATAAACTGTCTGCCCTTTACCATCAGTGAGGCGACCATCCTCCAAAATTTGGAGAAACTTATCCAGAACTTTGGGATGAGCTTTTTCAATTTCATCAAACAGTAGAATGCTGTAAGGACGCTCCAAGATACGATTAGTCAGTATTCCTCCTTCTTCGTAACCAACGAAACCAGGTGGAGCACCCGCTAACTTCTCAGCCGCGTGTTCTTCTTTATACTCGCTCATATCAAAACGGGCAAACGCTTGTTCATCTCCAAAGATAAAGCGCGTGAGTGATTTTGCTAACTCTGTTTTACCAACACCCGTAGGACCAACGAAAAAGAAAATTCCTTTTGGCTTGCTGTTACGACCACTGACATTACTCAAGCTGATGCCCACTTTAGCGCTAGTCAATATAGTTGTTACAGCTTCTACAGCGCGAGGTTGACCGATGACAGATTGGGAAAGTTCTTCCCTTGCATAAGCAATTTTATCTATACTAATCTTCTCAAAAGGTTCATCTCGTTGCCCAAATTTGTAGAAATCTACTAGGCGGAACACAGTTTTCGGGCCCAGAGGAATGCTTTCTCGCCAAGACGTGTGCCGGATAGCTTCTAAATCCATCGTCTGAAAGCCTTCGGTTAAGGCAGCAAATTCCTCAGCAGCAAGTTCGAGATCGGATTGCCCTTGACTAGAAGGTTGGGCATTAATCTGATCTCCCCCATAAAATCCTTGTTGACCAAAACGTAGGATAAATTGAAGACGTTCTTCCTGATTGGGACGAGAAACCTGCACTAAAGCCACAAAGGGATTACTAGTATAAAACCAGGCAGGTACTCTGCGGAGATCGCTTGCTAAGAGGATCAGGGTGTTACGATAACCTTGGAGATGTCCTTCACGAATCACTGCCCCTTCCAGGGTACATTTTTTCAGCAACGCTAATAGATGACGTTCATCCACCAGAAAGCGCTCTGGATCGGCAGTCAACATATCCCCCAAATCAACGATCGCCACTACTGAAGTTTTCGGTTGGGAAATCACCGCCCGCACTTGACTAAAGGCTACATCTGGCGACAGATGAGTGCTAGTTTGCCGTTGCACTATTGCTCCTGGATTAGCACGGGATGGGGGCTGCATGGGATCGGCCATTGCAGGGGTTGGAGTAGAAGACTGTCCTAGGCGATCAAGTTGTTGTTGAGCCAATCGCTGCCGTGCCAGTTCATCAAACAGTTGCCGCATCTCCGACTGGGGAAATGTTAAACCATCTACCGGATCATAACGAACAATCAGGTCAAATCCCAAGTTGAGAAAATAGGCATTGAGGAATTCTTCCATGCCCTGATAATTGCCCTGCCAAAGAAATTGATCGTGAATGTTGCTATATAGAATCAGGTGCTGGCGGCGATACAGATGCTTTTCAAACTCTTGAATCCAACGGGCAGAGATCGAGAACATAGCAAACTCTAATTAAGTTTTATAATCATAAAAACTGAACGCTATCGAGACAAAGGCTATGCTGTCATCCCATCTCAAAATTGCGTTACCTACAACTGATGAACTACCCTGTTCAGATGATACGCCTGTGGATAATGAAGATCAGAATTTTTTGCCCAACGTTTTACTGTTTTTGCTTTCCTCAATTTGGGCTTCGCGAATGGATTGGTTCTTCGGTGTAGACATGGGATTATATCATACTACGGGAGTCAATCCCAGAGTACCCGTCGTGCCTGATGGCTTTTTAAGTTTAGGAGTAGAACGTAAAAAGGATGGAAAATCGCGAAAAAGTTACGCTGTTTGGGAAGAGAATGAAGTCGTACCCATTTTGACCTTGGAGATGGTATCTCAGACTCCAGGAGGTGAATACGACGAAAAGCTCGCTATCTACGAGAAACTTGGTGTACTGTACTACATGATTTACAACCCAGAGTATTGGCGACGCGACCAACATCAACCGTTTGAAGTGTATAAGTTGGTGGATGGTAATTATCAATTGCAAATTGGCGAACCTTACTGGATGCCAGAAGTTGGGTTAGGGATTGGAAGATACCAGGGTGTCATTGGTGGGATTTCACAAGAATTATTGTCTTGGTACGACAAAAGCGGAAATCGCTATTTGACATCAGATGAACTTGCACAACTTGAACGAACTCGCGCCGAGCAAGAACGAACTCGCGCCGAACAAGAACGAACTCGCGCCGAACAAGAACGAACTCGTGCCGAACAAGAACGAACTCGCGCTGAACAGTTAGCGCAGTACTTGCGATCGCTTGGGATTGATCCGAATAATTTGCCCTAGTCGCACTTTGATATTAATCGTTGGGCGATCCGAATACAACCACACGAAAACCGATGCTAGAGTAGCGGAAACTGGCATCAAAGCAAAAACGGTAGGCACAGCGACAATCATCTGCCAAGCTGTACCAAGAGCCACCCCTTACTACGTGCTTCGTCGGATGTCCATCTTCGCTCCAAGCACTGCCATCAGTGGGTGCGCCATTGTGGCTCTCATGCCAGATATCTTCACACCACTCCCAAACTAACCCGTGCAGATCGTGCAACCCCCAAGCATTTGGCTTTTTTTGTCCTACGGGTTGAGTTTTATTGCGGGCGTTCCAAGTGTACCAGGCATAATTTGGAAGCAGTTGTTTACTGTTACCGAAACTGTAGAGGGTTTGGGTTCCGGCGCGACTGGCATATTCCCACTCTGCTTCGGTAGGCAGGCGATAGGGTTTGCCTGTGAGTTGGGTTAGGCGATCGCAGAACTCAACGGCATCCCACCAAGAGACATTTTCCACCGGACGCAATAGCCCACTAAATTGGGAGGGGTTACTTTGCATTACAGCCTGCCATTGCTCCTGAGTAATCACTGTCTTACTCATGAAAAAGGCAGGTACACTTACCCGATGCTGGGGCATTTCCGGGCGCAACCACTTTTCCACTTCCCTACGTTGAAACCAGGTTTCTAGCCGTGAAACCCTCTCGATGTCTTCTGTAGAGGTTCCCATGAAAAAATTTCCTCTATTGATGGCAATCATATCCAACATTGAGCCACCAGGAAGCCGTTCAAGATAGTTAGATCGTTGAATGGGCAAAGGGGACAAGGGGGATAAGGGCGACAAGGGACAATTTTCTCTCCCTGCTTTCCCAGATACCCCAGCGCCCTCTGTTAACGATTCCTGCACTTCAATCCGAATCCCCGCAGTTGGGACTGAAACGTATCCTTGCGCTTCTGCCCCTGGAGGGAGAACTTTGCGAAAGCTGGGGGAAAGGGGCAATAATACGGTTACTCTGCCCAAATCTGTGGTAGGATCAAGTCCTGCGAGAACCTGAGCGGCGGTCCAGCGTTGTTTGTAGTCTTTAACCAAGCAACCTTGGACAATTGTGGCAAAGGGAGTAGGCAGATCTGAGGGAAGTAAAACCTCATTCGTTACCAGCTGCATCATCTCTTGCATGGTTTCGCAGGCAAAGGGATGTTTGCCTGTCAGCATTTCCACGATTACCACTCCCAACGACCACAAGTCCCAGGCTAAACTAATCTTACCCATGTATGATTCTGGGGGTGCATAAGCGAGCGTTCCCACCTGGTTACTGGGTGCGGTATCACTGCCGTTGCGGTTCTCCAAAAACCGGGAAATCCCAAAATCTGTGAGCTTCCATTGTCCGCTCACTCGCATGATATTTGCTGGCTTTAAATCTCGATGCACAATACCACGCTCGTGCAGATAATGCAGGGCGCTTGCCAGGTTCTTGACTACAGCTTTGACTTCTGCTATTGGTAAACTACCTTGTTGCAATCGCTTGACTAAGGTTTCTTGAGCCAGTTCCATAACTAAACCAAGACACTCAATCCCTTTGAGCCAGCCCTGTTCGGGACTAAAACCCTCTAGCAAGCCAGGATGTTTGAGAGATATAGCAGTTTGCAACTCCGCAATCTGACGCTCTTGATGTCCACTTTCATGAGAAAAAATTTTGATGGCGACTTCCCTCATGACGCGATCAGCAACTACATCGTCAGCTAGAAAGACAGCACCAAAAGATCCCGCACCTAACAGCTTTTTCAAGCGATACTTGGGAGTAAACCATTCGTCTTCAAACATTCGCCAGAACTGATTTGGGTTCATCAGTCAGCGTCTCCTGCGCTCGCGCTCAAGCTACCTATCAAATCTAGTTGAAGCTTATTGGTTTGTTTGACCCAGTTCCTATATTACTGTCATGAAAAGGAGTAGGAGTTGTGCCCCAAACATAATCTCGCAAAGCCGCCACATAAGCTGCCCGTTGCTGAGCCTGTTCAAACCAGACTTGCTGCTGATGCATCCGTGTTTCCTCCAGGAACACAGCTACCTGCTGTTGACGTTCACGAACTTGCTGTTGGCGTTGCATTCTAGCGGCATACCATTCTTCTCTAAGAGACACAATGCAGACTCCTTGCCACAATAACTTTACATTATAATGTACCACATTATGCACTCTTCTCCCACAAAGCCACAAAGAGCGAGTGCGCGATCATCTCAAAATCTTTAGTCTTGAATGGGGGCTACTTGTCATTATGTACGTAATTGCGTACAATGTAGATGGTAGTTTCATTAGCTTTGCCCATGAATGCCATCTCCGCTACACAAGCCCGATCAAATCTCTATAACCTCATTGACGAAGCGGCAGCAGCTCATGAACCGATTCTGATTACTGGAAAGCGGAACAACGCGGTACTTGTGTCAGAAGAAGACTGGAACGCAATCCAAGAAACTCTTTTTCTTGTCTCAATTCCTGGAATGCGCTCCTCGATACTTGAAGGCGGACTTGAATCAGTCGCAGAATGCACACCGCTTAAGGATATAGATTGGTGAGTACTTGGCAAATTGTACTTACAAAACAGGCAGAAAAAGACGCTAAAAAACTTGCCTTGTCAGGGTTAAAAGAAAAAGCATTTTCTCTTCTGTGTGTGCTTAAGGACAATCCGTTTCAAACTCCTCCCCCTTACGAAAAACTTATAGGAGATTTACAAGGCTACTATTCGCGCAGAATTAATATCCAACACCGACTTGTATACCAAGTCATTGAAGGAGAAAAAACGGTGAAAGTTATTCGGATGTGGACACATTACGAGTAACAAAGGCTCGAAGTTTTTGAGAGCGCTTTGCGCTTGGCAACTGATCGGCTTGACGAAGGGCGCGATTAGGATCTTTTCCGTGCCATAAAACTTCGCCCATCTTAACACCGAATTTATCCTCTAGGGCAGTGTGCATTTCAGTAAGCACCTGTTCAGCTTCGTCACAGATGGCTGTCGTGTTGCCATCTACCGTCGCAACACTGTGCTTAACATAGCCGTCTACGTCATAAAACACCTGCCCTGCGACTGGGACGCTGACACTAATCCCTTTACCTGTTTGATTCGTGGCTCCTAAAATCATCGCACTCGCTGGATGCTCTGGATGCTCTGGTTGATGAAATGTAATGCTGAAACCCATTTCCTGCAATGTCTGAGCAATGCTGTCAGCAATATAATCACGCCGCTCTGCCTGTATTTGAGCGGTGTTAGCAGCTTCGATTATCGATTCAGATCGCTCTTTACTCTCACTTAAGCAAGATATCACCTGTGTGAACTGAGCATCTGCGATCGCCAGTTGTGCTGCATGAATCTGGTTCTCTAATTCTGTTAGTGCCCCCCTTTGCCAACGCATCACCACAGGATCAGCCTTTAAACCTGCTAAAATGACTTGGTGTTCTGCTAGTTGCTGATTTGCTTGTATCTGTAACTGTTGGCTGTTTGCCTGCCCTTGAGTAATTTGACGAACGTGCTTCTGCACAAGTGCCGTTGCTTCTGCCAGGGGACGCCGTACTGCCACTGGATCTCCTTGGGCGATCGCTTGTTGCAGATTTTGGAGGACACTCAGCAAGAGTTGCCTACCCGCAGCATCGAACTTTAAGGCTTCTGCCTCTGGAATTTGCGCCACTCGGTGTTGTAGTTCCTCTAATTCAAACTGTTGTCGCTCGATGTCTTTTCTTCGCTTCTTTTCTGCCTCATCCCATCGCTTGCGCCTGCAAGCTTCTTGCATTGCCAGTTCAATTCTCACTAGCTCTTCTGAGATAGTCAGCAGTTGCGTTTCTAACTCAGCACTGGCGATCGCATCCTGTTGATTCTCACATCTATATTGCAATACGACTGCTTCTTGAAGATAAAAATTTCCCCACGAAGAGCTTAAATCTGACAACAGTAAATTTACCCGTGCATGGGCTTGGTAACGAGACATTTCTAGTTGCCGTTGTCGCTCTTGCTCTTCGGCTTCCTCCCGTCGTCTGGCTTCTGTTTCTGCTCGGCGCAGGCGATCAGCTTCCAGAATTTTTTGCTTCCACTCGGCAATTTCTGCCTCTGAAAATTTGGGACTACCACTCATAAAACACCTCGCGAGCAACGAAATTCAAAGCTTTGAGCCGTGGGAAGAAAAGCAGACCACTTTAATTGCTATCTACTTAATATAGACAAATTTCACTAAAGCGCTTTGCTGGCAACTTTTTTCAGATTAAGTGTCAAGAATCGACTCACATTTTTTCAGGACTGTATCGCTGTTTTAACAGAGACTGATAAGCCGTTTCAAAATCAGCAGCGACAATGCTAGGACTAATTGGGTTGGTAAGTCCTTGGACACGATAGCGTCGAATAGCCTGCAGAGTAGCTTGATTGCTAAGGAGTGCAAGTTCGGCACCATTCCAACCTTCTGTACGCACAGCCCAAGCTACCAAGTTGACATCTTCTGCCAGGGGGCGATCGCGATTGTGAACGAGCAAAATTTCCAGACGACTGGTAATATCGGGTAAGTCTACCTTAAGTTGCAAATCCAAGCGACCAGCTCTTAAAAGTGCGGGGTCAATGATATCTGGTCGATTAGTTGCGGCGATAATTAGAACATTGTCACACGATTGGATACCATCAATTTCCGTTAGAAGTTGACCAACCACACGAGCGCTCGTACCATCACCTTCATAACCGCCTCTAACTGGGACAAGGGTATCAATTTCATCAATAAAGATCATACAGGGTGCTGCTTGCCTTGCTCTGGTAAACAAATCTCGCACAGCTTGCTCCGATGCACCCACCCAACGACTCAGTAGATCTGCTCCATTAACAGCAATAAAGTTTGCTCTTGCTTGAGCAGCTACAGCTTTTGCCAACAGAGTTTTGCCAGTTCCCGGTGGTCCCCAAAGTAGAATACCGCGAGGAGATACAGCTTTCATCTGGCGGTAGAGTTCGGGATAAAGCAATGCACCCTCTACAGATTCCTGCAAGATACATTTAATAGTTTCTAGTCCACCAATTTGCTCCCAAGTAACCGAGGGGGTTTCAATTGCCACTGGACGCAGAACAGAGGGCTTGACATCCTTGAAGGCTTGTAAAAAATCTTGCTGAGTGATGCTAAGATTGTCCGGTATTGGTGAGTCCAGAGAGAAAGTGGAGCGGTGCAAGGCGTTATAAGCAGCCTTCTGACACAGCGCCCGCAAATCAGCACCAACAAATCCGCTCGCCAGATCAGCGATCGCACTTAGATCGACAGACACATCTATGGGCATAGAGCGAGTCTGAATTTGAAGAATTTCCCATCGACCATTGCGATCTGGAACGCGGAAATACACTTCGCGGTCAAATCGACCGGGACGACGTAGCGCTGGATCTACGCGAGCGGGACAGTTCGTTGCGGCTAGAATTATCACTCCATTTAGTGGGGCAAACCCATCCATGAGGCTCAAAAGTTGAGCAACGACGCGCTTCTCTACTTCACCTTCCACGCTGGCACGATCTGGTGCGAGACTGTCAATCTCGTCAATAAAAATCAGGCATGGAGCTGAGTCTTTCGCTTTCTGAAAAATTTGCCGTAGACGTGCCTCTGCTTCACCATAGTATTTACCCACAACCTCAGGACCTGCGATCGCAATGTAATTCACACCCAATTCTTCTGCCAAGGCGCGAGCGGTCAAGGTTTTACCAGTTCCTGGCGGTCCGATTAGCAAAACTCCCCGCGTTGGCTCTAATCCCAGTTTTTCTAGTAAATCTGGTCGCTTGAGCGGTAGAGCGATCAGATCGCGCAGTTCTGCAAGCACTTCTGTTAAACCCCCAACTGCTTTTAGTGACAGTTGTGTGGCAGGCTCTGGGTAAGGAGTGTGATTATTAGCTGGTGATTGAGGTTTATGCCCAGCAGCTCTAAGACGACCCATAGCTTTAACTGACGGTTCTTCTGATTTAGGAAAATTACTCTGCTGAGAATTAATGTAATAATTATTACTGGGAACTCCGCTGGATATTTGTCGTTGAGCCTTTTTCTCCAAACTTTTTGCCAGTACCCGTATTTGTTCAAAATCTCCAAATAACCTACTCACCGCTTGCCACTGCTACCCCTACATAATTTGTCTAGCTCCCTGCTGTTGCCTGTATAGTTGAGCTAACTGTTGAGGTGATAAACCACCTCCTGCCACTTGGGAAGCTTGCAGTTGAGCTAATTGTTGAGGTGATAAACCACCTCCTGCCACTTGGGAAGCTTGCAGTTGAGCTAGCTGTTGAGGGGATAAACCACCTCCTGCCACTTGGGAAGCTTGCAGTTGAGCTAGCTGTTGAGGTGATAAACCTCCTCCTTGCTGTTGTGATTGTTGTACTCCCACCGGAAGCCTTCCTGCTGCTTGTAGTTGAGCTAGTTGTTGCAGTTGAGCTAGTTGTTGCAGTTGAGCTAGCTGTTGCTGCTGAGCTAAGTATTGCTGCTGAGCTAAGTGTTGAGGTGATAATACGGGGAAGCCAGCAGATTGATTGACTACTCCAAATTGATTGAGCATTTGACTAAGTTGAGCGATTAACACACTTAACTGATTGATTAGT
This sequence comes from uncultured Scytonema sp., assembly GCA_937873135.1. Lineage (GTDB taxonomy): Bacteria > Cyanobacteriota > Cyanobacteriia > Cyanobacteriales > Nostocaceae > Rhizonema. Next base: position 21,126 of record CALMVQ010000273.1, read on the forward strand.
CCAGCCAGTTGGGCAATAACTTCGATGGATAGGGCAGTTGTAGCTTGCGGATTGGCGGCAGATTGCCCTGGTAATAATCCGCCCGCCAATCCTGTTACCTGACCTAATAATGCATTGACTAATGCGGCATTTCCTCCTGCACCTGCTAAGCCACCCACCAGTCCAGTGGCTTGTCCGAGGAGTTCACCTGGTAGTCCGGCTCCACCTGCGGCTTGACCTGCTAAGCCACCCACCAGTCCAGTGGCTTGTCCGAGGAGTTCACCTGGTAGTCCGGCAGCACCTGCTACTTGACCGACAACATCGGTGGCTTGATTAACAACACCTGTTACTGGCTGTAGTAATCCGCCTAACAGCCCACCACCTAAACCGCCGCCTTGATGTTGATTTTGGGCAGCTTGTTGATTGCCTCTAGAAGGGTGCTGATTGCCAGAGGGCAAAAGTTGGGACGTGAGGTTATTAAGCATAGGTTTAGTGGTTTGGAGTTGCAGGTAGTCGATTACGTGTGCGCTATCCGCACTGTTTGATACTGTAATTGAAAGCGTGTGAGGTCCACTGGAGAAAACTCCTAGTGGGATTTGAGTTTGCTTAAGCTGAACCTTAGGAGCACCTGGTGTCTTAGCAACGAGTTGCCCGTCCAAAAATATATTGTCTTCGCCAGAGCCGTAGCGATCGTAACAAAGAATTAATTGACCTTCAGTATAATCTTCTGTTAGGACAAAGTAAATGTTAAGCTGGCTGGTTGAGTTGGGAATTTTGCTGGCACTGGGAGGAACCAGGCAAGAGGGAATGAGCGGACGATTAACGGGGTCCGGGTCAGTTCCTACTGTATAGTTATATACCTGCTTCCAAATGCCAGTAGGAACTGGTATTCCCGCTTGACCAGGTTTCCCAATTTGCCAGAGAATGGATGGGGGGTCAGACATAGAAGTAGCTTCGGTAGGTTGCTTTGGAGCGAGAGGTTTTTCGACAATTGGGCTAGTCAGAGATTTTTCAATACTTGGCTTTGAGTTAGAGGTTATTGTACTCTTGTGTTCTTGTACTGAGACGAGGTTCATGCTTTGTCTGTCTTGGGCATTACCCTTTTGCTCCTGTGTTCCAGTAACCTGCTTGCTTGCAGGCGATGGCTCTTTGACAGTGCTGTGGATTTGCCCCATAGAAGCCGATTCATCTGGGGCGTTATCAGTAATTGGTTCTGCTTGAATTTCAATTGACTGCTGGGCTGAAAGTGCTTGAATTTCCCTCGTACTTAATACTTTGTCCCAAACATGAACCTCAGCAATCTTGCCACAAAAGAAGCAAGGGCTTGCCCCCAACTGCTCTGTGGCACCTGCGCCAACGCGCATGGGATTGCGATCATTGGGATGGTATTGCACGTCAATTTCTCGTGCGACTTCCTGCCCATTAACATAAAATGTCATTGTCTGAGAATGTTGCTCATAGGTCCCAGCCAGATGTGTCCACACGCCTGGTGTTACCTTTGGTCCAGTCAGTACTCGCCAGAATGCCCGTTGCTCTCCATTTCCCAACCAGAACTGCCATTGTCGTGAAGGCGTGACGCAAAAAAGGTAGCCCTTGCGTCCTTCTAAGGGAGAACCTCCGACCGAAGCTATAATGGATTGATAGCCCGTACCACCCCCAAGCATAACCCACATCTCTACTGTGAAACAGGCAGGGTTTAGTTCGGGAGCGTAGGGCATATCCAATTTGTCACTGACTCCATTAAAAGTAGGAGCGGTGGGAAAAGACTCATTTTCAAGTGTTTCCTGCATTGTTGTTTGGGAGAGCGCAGCTTGCTGTGCCATGCGGTCTATGGAAGGGTTGCCACGCCGCAGAGTGCCAATAGAGATCCCTGCAACTCCAACCCGAATCTTGTCAATTGTCAGCATCTGCTTAGTGCTACTTTAAACAAGTATAAATATAGTAATAGCTTGGGTAACTCCAAACACACAATAATCTAGAGACGTTGCCAACTTTGTCTCTACAGGGTATGGCTTTAGTTGCCCAACAAACCGAACCACACTCGTATAACTGCTGAATTGTTTTGTGACAATTATGCTAGACTACGAGTAGGGAAAAACAATGCCCATACATTTGTCCTAAGAAAAAGTAATTCTGTAGCTAGAATAGAAATTAATTTTTCTTACTATATAAAATAGGCTTTGTGGCAACCTAACAGTAGGTGGAGCTTGCGATCGCACCTTGCATTTCGCTAGGATGTGTAAGCTTTATCGGTTTAAGCGAAGCTTTTCATTCCTCAAGTTTGCCCAAAGCCAAGATATTGATATTTTACAGTAAACAACAGAAAGTAGACAACAATGGCGAAACGCGTGCAGTTAGTTTTAAATCAAGATGTCATTAAGCTGGGGAAATCCGGTGACTTGGTAGAAGTCGCTCCTGGCTATGCTCGCAATTATCTGCTTCCTAGGAGTTTGGCAACTCCTGCCACGGTCGGTATTCTCAAACAAGTTGAACGCCGCCGTGAAATAGAACGCCAGCGGCAATTGGAACTGAAGCAACAAGCCCAAGATCAAAAAGCAGCTTTGGAAAAAGTTGGTAGTCTTTCCATTGCCAAGCAGGTTGGTGAAAATGATGCTATTTTCGGTACTGTGACTACCCAAGAAGTCGCAGATGCGATCAAACAAGCCACACAACTGGATGTAGATCGGCGCGGCATTACCTTACCCGATATTAGCAAGATCGGTACTTATGAAGCTGAGGTAAAGCTTTACTCAGACGTAACAGCTAAAGTCAGCATTCAAGTTGTACCTAACTAAAGGTTTAGGGAGTAGGGGCAGGTTTAATCTAGATAACATTTGAGTACGTGCGATTTTGTGTCAAACCTGCCCATATGGGAGTCGGAACAGATGAGTAAGAATGGGGAGATAGGGGAAATTGCGTCCCCATTCCCAATTCCCTATTTAAATATGTCTGAAGAACTAAATTTTCAAGGATCGGGCAGCGATCGCCTACCTCCCCAAAACATTGAGGCTGAGGAAGCGATATTGGGGGGTATTCTACTAGATCCGGAAGCCCTCAGCCGAGTCAGCGATCGCCTAGCTCCAGAGGCTTTTTATATTAGCGCTCACAAAGAAATCTATCAAGCCGCACTTCGCCTTCACAGTCAAGGTAAACCTACGGATTTACTTTCCCTTACCAGTTGGCTGACGGATCACGATCTACTTACCCGCATTGGTGGGAGAAATAAATTAGCCTCTCTCGTAGATCGCACGGTGTCAGCTGTCAACATTGACGCTTTAGCCACACTGGTGATGGACAAATACCTGCGGCGTCAGTTAGTAAAAGCTGGAAATGAAATCGTGCAACTGGGCTTCGAGACAGAAACTGAATTGCCAATTGTTCTCGATCACGCAGAACAAAAAGTTTTTAGTATCACTCAGTCGCGACCTCAAGCAGGGTTAGTTCACATCTCTGACACCCTGATTAATACTTTCCAAGATATTGAGACTCGTCACCAAGGAATTGCCTTACCGGGTATTCCCTGCGGCTTTTACGATTTGGATGCGATGACTAGTGGTTTTCAGCGTTCTGATTTGATTATTGTCGCTGGTCGCCCCTCAATGGGGAAGTGCGTAGCGTATGATACAGAAATTATTTTAGCAAATGGCTCCATTTCTACTATTGCAGAAATTTATGCTTGTCGTCAAGCAGAGTTACTAACTTTAACAGACGATTGGAAATTAGAAATAACTCAGCCTTCTGCATTCATTGATGATGGTATCAAACCAGTTTTCCGTGTCACGACTCGCTTGGGAAGGAGTGTTGAAACTACAATCACCCATCCGTATTTAACTATTCAAGGCTGGCAACAGCTCTATGAACTGAAAGTGGGTGATCAAATTGCCGTACCTCGAAAGATAGATATATTTGGAACAAAAATAATTAGTGAGTGTGAAATAAAACAACTTGCCTACGTAATCGGGGATGGTTGCTTACCAGACACAACAATTCCTCAGATTATTTTTCAACTTGAGCGATCACGTCTCTGTTTATTCCTCAACAGCCTTTTTGCTATCGATAGTTGGGCTGGCTTACTGAAGAGTGGACAAGCACAGTTGGGTTACACGACGTATAGCGAGAAAGTAGCTCGACAAATACAACATTTGTTACTAAGATTCGGTATTATTGCTGCTTTGAAACAGCGATCGCTCCAATACCAAGATAGCTCTAGAATCACCTGGCAATTGGATATAGCCGATGCCCATTCCATCAAAACTTTTATCACAGAAATTGGCATTTTTGGCAAGGAAGAGGCATTAGCTAAAGTCGAGGCTGCCCTAGTTCAAAACAGATACCAAACTAACCGTGACTTAGTTCCTGTGCAACACGAACAGATAGCAGCAACTCAAGGAAAAGAACCGAGGACTGTTTTCACCCCCATTGATAGTATAACAAAATACAATTCATTCCTGAGTGGCGAACGTGCTTTAACACGGGAAAGACATTGGATGGCTATAGATACAGAAAATTTGCCACTTCCGCAGTTAGTAACAGGTGATGTCTACTGGGATGAAATAGTTTCTATTGAACTCATGGGATACAAACAAGTTTATGACTTAACAATCCCAGTGACTCATAATTTTGTTGCTAATGACATCTATGTTCACAATACTGCCTTCTGCTTGAACTTGGCTCACAATATTGCCGCTTTATATAAATTACCAATTGCTGTTTTCAGCTTGGAAATGTCAAAAGAGCAATTAGTGCAGCGGCTTCTAGCAAGTGAAGCGGGAATTGAAACTGGTTATTTGCGGACTGGGCGTATCAGTCAAACTCAGTGGGAACCTTTAAGTCGTGCTATTGGTATGCTCTCGGAAATGCCAATATTTATTGACGATACGCCAAATATTACAGTTACGGAAATGCGTTCTCAAGCGAGGCGTTTGCAAGCAGAAGCGGGGACAGAGTTGGGACTCATTGTCATTGACTACTTGCAGTTAATGGAAGGAGCGGGTGATAATCGGGTACAAGAATTATCAAGAATTACCCGTAGTCTTAAAGGTTTAGCTCGGGAATTACGTGTTCCTGTCATCGCTCTATCTCAGTTAAGTCGAGGAGTGGAATCACGCACAAACAAGCGTCCCATGTTATCAGATTTGAGAGAATCGGGTTCGATCGAGCAAGATGCGGATTTAGTTATCATGTTATACAGGGATGATTACTACAACACCGACACTCCTGATCGAGGAGTTGCCGAGGTCATTATATCCAAACACCGTAATGGTCCAACAGGTACTGTTAAACTTTTGTTCGATCCTCAATTGACAAAATTTAAAAATTTAGCTAGACCGGGTAATTATTAATCTTTGTTAATTGTTGGTTGTTAGTAGTTAGTGGTTAAAAGAACTATTAACCGCTAACTACTAACATCGTTTCTTCCTCAACCAGCAATATAACCTATCGGCTAACGCTGTCCCCCTTGCGCTCATGGGGACTACAGTTCAGGTTGTAATCTGGCGTATATTTATACAGAAGTGGTATAACTATTAGCCATTACTGGATTTTCAACAATTCCACATCAAAAAGTAGTGTGGCATTGGGTGGAATCACACCACCAGCACCACGAGAGCCATAACCTAACTCTGGGGGGATGATTAACTGACGACGACCACCAACTTTCATGGTACTAAGTCCTTCGTCCCACCCTTTGATGACTTGTCCAACACCAATTTTGAATTTTAAAGGATCGTTGCGATCGCGTGAACTATCAAACTTAGTTCCATTTTCTAAAGTTCCGGTATAGTGAACGACAACCGTTTGTCCAGGTTTAGGACTCGCCCCAGTCCCTTCCTTAATTTCAACGTACTTTAGCCCTGAGGGCGTAGTAACGGTATTGGCATCAGACATAGTTTTGCTCGCAATTAGAGTATTGTTGTCAGTTAAAGAGGCGATCGCGGGTGGATCTGTCAAGGGAGATGCAATGGCGGTGTCTTTTGGACTACTGCCAACCTGCGCCAGCACTATGACGAGAACACAAACCAGCATGAAGCCCACACTGAGTAAAATCGATTTCACAATCAGTCCTCCCTACTTAAATAATTGAGGAATTTGGGATCACCACTTGGACAAAACTAAGTTTAAATCACAAAGCGCACTGTTCAATAAAAACTGTACATTTTATGCTTATTTAATACGGATAAACGGTAATTACCCTATCTGAATAATCTTGAAAGCACCAGTCAGACATTTAACATGGCTTTTTCATTGAACTTCCGTTCATCCGCGCTCTCATTTATATAAATTTGGGTAGATTGTCTCTTGAGTACTATTCTCAACCCTAACGCCAAAGCTTATTTTCTAAATCGCGTACCTGGCGCTCCAATCTGTCAATTCTACCTCGCAGTTCATCCATTTCTGACTGACGGGGAACGCCCAATTCCTGCAAGACATTTCGCAGTTGTTTTTGCATTTGGGTTTCCCAAGTTCCCTGATCGGACTTTAACTGTTGTACAAAGTCATCCATCACTGCCTTGGCTTGTTCGGGGTTCAGCTTGCCATCCTTAACCATTTCATCGCTGACTTCCCGCAATTTGTCGGCTACCAACGAGGTTGTACCAATACCAACCATTAATAGTTGTTTCATCCAGTTGTTGCTGTCCATACTACCACCTTCCTCTAACGATCGCTGTCCTAAATATCAAGGTAATCAACTACGCTTCTGGCGAGAATTACTCTAGACTACAGATCTATTGTGACAAACGTATATAAGGAAGAAAAGGAGTAATTATCACACTAATTGGGGTGAAAATTCCGTCCAAACAACAAGGCGAATACACAACGGACATGGGGACAACAGTATATTCTTGGCATTTTCCTCACTCTTATTTCTGTCTTGGAAGCTTCCAAGCGATCACCGTATTTACAAGATGGGACATCAGCAATCGAGCCAATGCTTAATTTATAATTAAGATTTCCAGGAAATTTGACGATTTGACATAGTTGTTGTGAGTTAACAAAACCTAAATATATAAACAAATGTTGACAGGCTGATAAGCCGAATAACAACTGTAAGAGGGGCGCATTCTTCGGAACACATAGGTGACGCGGGAGAGTACTCTGGTGAGCAGACTTTACTCCAGGAGTGCGCTCGTGCAATTAATTTTACTTTTTACGAGCGCACGAGCGCACTGTTTCGGTGAATATTCTGTTTAGAAAACTTTGCCTCAATGTAAAGTTATGTTTATTTACGCCAACTTACTGACCCTTCTTTATAAATGATGAGCGATACTACTTTTTCCAGGCTCGCCTCTTTTATCCAAGAATATATCTACAATCATAACTGGACTGAATTACGTCCAGTCCAAATTGAGGCTTGTAAAGTTATTTTTAATACTAATGCTCACTTGCTGATTACAGCAGGCACAGCTTCGGGGAAAACAGAAGCAGCATTTTTGCCAATTTTAACTTTGTTATATGAAAACCCTGCTACCTCGATAGGAGTGTTGTATATTGGTCCTATTAAAGCTTTAATTAACGATCAATTTGAACGTCTCAATGGTTTGCTGAAAGAAGTAGATATTCCTGTTTGGCATTGGCACGGTGATGTTTCTCAAACTCAGAAAAATAAACTTCTCAAAAATCCTCGAGGTATTCTGCAAATTACGCCGGAATCTTTAGAAAGCTTGTTAATCAATAAAAAACATGACTTAGTACGCTTATTTGGGGATTTACGGTTTGTTGTTATCGATGAAATTCACGTTTTTATGGGTTCAGAACGAGGTTGTCAAATTCTTTGTCAATTGGCGCGATTGGTAAATTTGACACAAGTACAACCTCGAAGAATTGGTTTGTCAGCAACTCTCGGTGATTATTCAATGGCTGAGGAGTGGTTACGTTCTGGAACTGAAAAATTGGTAATTACGCCAAAAATTGAGGTAGAGAAACGTCAAATTAAACTGGCTGTAGAACATTTTTTTGTTCTATCTCTGAATAGCAGAGGCGCATCAAAAAGTCTGAGATCAGGTTTTCTCCAATCGGAACTTTCGCCCACAGAGGAAGCACAGAGAACAGAAAAGAAGATAGCCAAAACTGCTAAAAGGGGAGTAGATGTTGATGAATCCGAGGTAACAGCTTACGATCAATACATTTTTAATCTCAGCCAATCTCGCAAGTGTTTAATCTTTGCGAATAATAAATCTCAAACTGAATCTGTAATTGCCTCTTTGCGCCGCATTGCTGTAGATAATGGACAGCCAGATATCTATCACGTACATCATGGTAGTATATCTGCTTCTTTGCGGCAAGCTGCGGAAATAGCAATGCGCGAACCTGATAATCCGGCTGTTACTGCGGCTACACTTACGTTGGAATTAGGTATTGATATAGGTCATTTGGAGCGGGTTATTCAGTTAGAATCTCCTTTGTCTGTAGCTAGTTTTTTACAGCGATTGGGACGTACTGGAAGAAGAGGTGAGGCGGCTGATATGCGGTTTGTCTGTGCTGAAGACGAACCATTGTCAGAAGCACCAATTTCAGAACAAATTCCTTGGCAGCTTTTGCAGTGTATTGCCATTATCCAACTTTATTTGGAGGAACGTTGGATTGAACCGATAAAGCCTCTTAAATATCCTTTAAATTTGTTGTATCAGCAAACAATGAGCATTTTAATTGCAATGGAGGAACTTTCACCTGCTGCTCTTGCTAAACAAGTTTTAAGTTTACCAATTTTTGCTGCTATTTCTCAAGAAGATTTGAAGCTACTGTTACGTTACTTAATTGATATAGATCATATTCATCAAACTGAAAAAGGTAACTTAATTCTTGGCTTAGCCGGAGAAAAGGTGGTAAAAAAATTCCAGTTCTATGCGGTTTTTCCTGATAACCAAGAATATATTGTTAAGCAAGGAACAACTGAAATTGGTAGTATTGCCATACCACCGAGATTGGGAAACCTATTTGCTTTGGCTGGTAAGTCTTGGGAAGTTTTAGAAATTAACTTCAAAAAAAAGATTGTTTTTGTTAAGCAAGTAGAAGGTAAAGCAAGTATCTATTGGCGTGGTGGCAGTGGCACTATCCATACAAAAGTTTTAAAAAGGATGCGCCAGGTGCTGTTTGAGGATGTAGAGTATGACTATTTGCAAAATAATGCTTTGAAACGGTTACAGACAGTTCGTCACTTCACACGCGAGGTTGGATTAGATAAACAAAATATTTTGATAATCGAAAAAGATAAGTGTTGTATTTTTCCTTGGATGGGTACAGTTGCCTACCGCACTTTGGAAAGATTGATGAATCACTTTTGTCGGGAATCGTTGGAAATTCAAAGCATTGGTGGTGTCAATCCTTATTTTTTGACAATTAAATTGGCAAAGGCAAAAATGCCCCAGATTTACCCGGAAATTGTTTCTTTATGCGAACAAAGAATTTCAGCAGAAAATTTAGTCAGTAGTTCGGAACCCCTGGCAACGCAAAAGTATGATGAGTTTATTCCTCAACCACTTCTGTGTAAAGCATTTGCCACCGATTCTCTAGATATGTTGGAACTCAGGCAGCAAGTTGCACTTTGGCAATAAGGAGTCAAGGTTGTTCTTTCCCCTGCTCCTCTAAAATTGTATTAAGTCCTTTTACTGAAAATAGGTGGTATTTAAACCTAGTAATAGCTAGCAGTTATCAAACAATACAAAGCTGATATAGGACTAATATTTGATTTCTGAAAAAGCTCCGTACATTTGAAGAGTAG
>CALMVQ010000274.1 GCA_937873135.1 uncultured Scytonema sp.
GGAAACCCCCAAGATCGCGCTGGCTCACTTTTAACTTTTGCCAAGTTCTGTCACCTTTCAATCCACGCGACTGAACAGCGCAGATATTTCAACGGTGAGTCGCTGGTTCCTAATAAATGAATCTACACTGATAAAATTACTGAGTTTCAGTAAAAATACTGTATATACAAGCAAGTTGCTGCATTTAAACTAGCTTGTAAAAGACAGGTGGCTCTAATTTTGGGCAATATGGTTACTGTGAAATGAAATTGGCATTTGGAAGATTTCTCATCAAATTTGGAATTCAAAGCCTTTTTAGAAGATAAGCCTGTTTCTATTATATATTAGGGAAATTTGAGAAAGCAATGACACAAATAGAGCAAACTCAGGAAGGAAGAAGACTGGTAGAGGACCGCAATCATACTAAATACTGGAAACGGTGGGGTCCTTATGTGAGCGATCGCCAATGGGGAACGGTGCGAGAAGATTACAGCGCTGATGGCACAGCATGGGACTATTTTCCCCATGATCAAGCTCGCTCCCGTGCTTATCGCTGGGGTGAAGATGGCATTGCTGGAATTTGCGATAACCGTCAGCGACTGTGTTTTGCTATTGCCCTTTGGAATGGTGTGGATCCAATTTTGAAGGAAAGGCTTTTTGGTTTAACAGGTGGTAGTACTAACCCAGGTAATCACGGTGAAGATGTTAAAGAATATTACTTTTATCTTGACAATACCCCTACCCACTCCTACATGAAATGTCTCTACAAATATCCCCAAGCTGAGTTTCCATATGATGACTTGGTTTCTACAAATAGAAACAATGACAAAACCAAGCCAGAATATGAACTTCTTGATACAAAGATATTTGAAGACAATCGCTATTTTGACGTTTTTGTAGAGTACGCCAAGAATACTCCTGAAGATATTCTCATTAAAATTAGCGTTACTAATCGAGGACCAGAGAAAAAAACACTACATCTTTTACCAACCCTTTGGTTCCGCAATACTTGGTCTTGGGGATTATTTAACCTCGAATCCAAGTTTGAAAATGATTTGGATAATCGTTCTTTATCTAAAGATTTAAAACAACAGTTTAAAAACTACGCAATCTCTTTCTCTGAAAAAGCTACAGTTGAGATTCAAAAACAAGGCAGTGAATGGCTAATAGTTGATGAACAAAATCAACAAAAGTATGTGGTGAGAAAAAATAATCAACAACTCACCATTTATCTAGAGAAACCATCTTTTTCAGAGATTAAATCTACTTCTGAATTTAGAGTGGTAGAAGCGTATTCTTCTGAGCTATCTTTGGTTATAGGAGAGAGAAAAAAATGGCTGTATTGTCAACAGCCATCAGAAATGCTTTATACAGAGAACGAGACAAATAAAGAAAAACTTGGCTGGGGTTCTAATCCATCTCCTTACGTTAAAGATGGAATTAACAATTACATTGTTCACAATCAGAAAGATGCTGTTAATCCCAATCAACAAGGAACAAAAGTTTCAGCGCTCTATCAGTTGGACGTTGCTCCGGCAGAAACGAAGATAGTCTATTTGCGACTCACTGAGTCAGAAAACTTAGCGACACCTTTTGGTGCTGACTTTGAAAAAACCTTTCAAGACCGGAAGCGTGAGGCAGATGAATTTTATCAAGCCGTCAACCCATATAATATACCTGATGAAATGCGAGACATACAGCGTCAAGCATTTGCAGGAATGTTGTGGACTAAGCAATTTTATTATTATATAGTCCAAGATTGGCTAGATGGAGATCCAGCAGGTCCCCAGCCACCAGCACAACGTAAAAATTTTGACAGCAGAAATTCTCAGTGGACTCATTTGTTTAACGAGGATATTATCTCCATGCCCGATAAGTGGGAATATCCTTGGTTTGCCGCTTGGGATTTAGCATTCCATACTATTAGCTTCGCTTTGATTGACCCAGATTTTGCTAAAGACCAACTTCGTCTTTTTACACGGGAGTGGTATATGCATCCTAACGGCCAGATGCCAGCTTATGAGTGGGCATTTGGGGATGTAAATCCGCCAGTTCATGCTTGGGCTACGTGGCGAGTTTACCAAATTGAGAAAAAAATGTATCGTGGTGGTGGTCAAGGTGACATAGATTTTTTGGAGGAAGTTTTTCAAAAGTTAGCTCTTTATTTCACCTGGTGGACTAATCGTAAAGATGCAGATGGGAAAAATATCTTTTCTGGTGGATTTTTAGGTCTAGATAATATTGGTCCAATCGATAGAAGCCATCTGAACTTAGGTGAAAATATGGAGCAATCAGACGGTACTGCCTGGATGGCGATGTACTGCCTAAAGATGCTTAAGATAGCTGTCGAATTAGCAAAAGAGAAGCAATCAGTTGCTCAAACTAGAGGAGAAACGCCAAATTCCCGGCGAGAGTCAGTTTATGAAACTATGGCGTCAAAGTTTTTTCAGCATTTCCTATTGATTGCTGAATCAATGAATCAAATCGGAGGTTCCGATGTAAACATCTGGGATACAGAGCAAGGATTTTATCGAGATATTTTGAAGGTTGGTGAGCAAAATATCCCAATAAATCTGCGTTCAATGGTAGGTTTAATTCCTCTATTTGCTGTTGAAACTTTTGATAAAGAAATAGTAGATAAATATTTAAAGGATGATTTCAAAAAGCGATTTGAATGGTTTATAAGAAATCGTCCTGACCTGACACAGCATGAAAACATTGCTCTCATAAACAAAGAGAATAAGTCAGGAGTGTTTCTTTCTATTGTTGCGCCAAATGACAAACTTAAGGAAATTATGAAAAAAATGCTTTCGGAAAGTGAGTTTTTGAGTCCCTATGGTATTCGTTCTCTTTCCAAATACTATTTGAATAATCCCTTTGTTCTAGAAGTTAACGGACAAGAACGTGGAAGAGTAAATTACCAACCAGCAGAATCTACAACTAGCTTGTTTGGGGGTAATTCTAATTGGCGTGGTCCAATTTGGTTTCCAGTGAATTTTTTAATTATTGAATCACTCCAGATATTCAATTACTTTTCAGGTAGTGAATTCACAGTAGAATATCCTATAGGTAGTGGTAATTATAAAAGTCTTTGGGGTGTTGCCACAGACTTATCTTTTCGACTCATCAAAATTTTTATGAAAGATAGTGATGGTTATCGACCTGTTTACGGAGGAACAAAAACACTATTTAACGCAACCAACAAACTCCAAACCGATCCAGAGTGGCAGAATCATCTTCTTTTCTATGAGTATTTTCACGGTGATAATGGGGCCGGAATTGGAGCCAGCCATCAAACAGGGTGGACAGGTTTAGTTGCTAAACTCATCCAACAGTATGGAGAATATGCTACTGAAGGTAAAACGCCTGACACTCTTTAAGTTTTGAACAATAAGATTCCCGACTTCGCAGAAGTTGTCGGGAATCTGGGCTTTTTGTCGTCTTCTAGGTGAAAAATCAGGGTGCGACTCGACTTTTTTGTTGATTTACCGAAGAAAGGCAGAGGGCAGAAGGCAGAAGGCAGAAGGCAGAAGGCAGAAGGGAAGAGATCTAAGGATTTGCGCTTCGGCCACCGGGTTTAAAGCCCATAAATTTATTTATGAAAAAAGAAAAATATGTATTTCGAGACGCGCAGCGCGGGCACTTGTGGCGTCCTTATTGAATAGAACGCGCATTTATTTATGGGGATTACCTTCTGCCCTCAGCATAGCAGCATAGCTGCCTTCTCAAGACTCAATTAACTGCTTCTGTAGAAGGATGAGAGCTTCTTTTTCTATCTGCCGGACTCGTTCCCGACTAATACCCATACGTTGACCAATCTTTTGTAGAGAAAGTTCTTGCCCATCTATTAAACCAAAGTGTAAAGTTAATACTTCTTTTTGTCTACGTGATAGATTGGACAACAAAATTTCAACGTCCTGATTGAGATATTCCTCAGTGTTATAGACATTGTTAGAAGATCTGCTATCTTCTATTAAATCTTGTAATTGTGTCTCTTTTTCTACTCCCACCCGAATATCGAGGGAGATCGTTTGACGAGCCAAAAGCATAAATTCTCGAATCTGACTAGGCTTTAAAGAAAGTGCATTGGCAATTTCCTTACTGGTGGGAATACGACCAAGTTTTTGAGCTAATTCTTGCTGAACACGCTTAATTTTGTTTAATTTTTCATTGATGTGCATGGGTAATCGAATAGGGCGTCCTTGCTGGGCGATCGCTCTGGTAATTCCTTGACGAATCCACCAGTAAGCGTAAGTTGAAAACTTGTATCCTAGAGCCGGATTAAATTTCTCAACCCCTCTCTCCAAACCCAAGGTTCCTTCTTGAATTAAGTCCATCAACTCTAAATTACGTTTCTGATATTGCTTAGCAATTGACACCACAAGCCGGAGATTAGCCGCTATCATTTTCTGCTTGGCTCGTTTCCCTTGATTTAGCTGCTCAAGTAGTTCCTCTTCACTTAAATGTAGTCGGTTAGCCCATTCTGACAGTGTCGGTGTACGCTTTAATTCAATAGCCAGTTTTTCTGATTCAGCAAGTATTGTTATCATCTGCTGAATTTGTTGGGCAAAAAAGATTTCTTGCTCCTGGGTTAATAGAGGTATTCGTCCAATTTCTTTAAGATAGGCACGTACTGTATCCGTTGTATATTCAGATGCTTTACTTGTGTGACTAGCTTTGGTATCTGGGAATGTTGAGTTACTCATAGTGAGTTAGCCTCTGCTTATTAATGAGGGGATTTTGTATTAGGGAAAAACCGCTCTTAATAGGGGCGAACAGCTTTCCTCGCCCCTACCAAGGATTTCAACGAATGTATAATTAATTTTCGCAACATTTCTATTTCCCACCCTGTAAACCCACATGATTAGCCCTAGTACATGGGGCACGAAAATAAAGCTACCATACCCTGCACCGAAGCCTCTGCTTTGTCTACCGAATTGCTTATTGCTTATTCAAGCGGTTTGAATTTTGCGGAAAGTCAGTGGGGTTGGTTTCCCTTGAGCGAAGTTTGCCCGGAGCGAAACCCTTCAAGCAACTTCTATATAGCTTAACTTTCCAAGACGCATTTTTCAATTCTGCTGAGCGGTTCTAGACTGAATTAATTGGCTTAAATCTGCAACAGCACTAGCATACTGAGGATCGGCTGATGTCCCCAAAGTTCTGTTTTGCAATAAAGCTTTCTGTTGTGCCTCAGTTAACTCCACGGTAATATTTGGTGCAATGCCGATATGATTGATATCTCGACCTTTCGGTGTGTAGTATTTAGCGATCGTTAGTTTCAGTGCCGAACCATCCTCCAGTGGTTCTACGGCTTGAACTAAACCCTTACCGAAGCTGCGAGTCCCTACTAAAGTGGCGCGGTTATCATCTTGCAGCGCTCCCGCCAGAATTTCGCTGGCGCTAGCAGATCCCTTATCAATTAGTATTACTAAGGGTTTATTGGTGAGAGGATGTCCCGTCGCACTGTAGCTCTCTCTAACTTTGTCCCTATTTACCAAAGAAACAATCCCCCCTTGCTTCAACCACATACTAGCAATTTGCAAACTTGCTTCCAGCAGCCCACCTGGATCAGAACGTAGATCTAAAACGTAGCCCTGCACCTGCTGTTTTTCTAATGCTTGAATTGCCTGACGCATCTCTGCGGGAGCCGTTCTCGTAAACTGTGGTAAACGAATGTAACCAATTTTACCTCCTGATGTTGTTCGCGTGCTATAAGTTACAGGATAGATGGCAATATTTGCGCGGGTAAGGTTAAAAATTTTCGACTGGCTACCGCGTAAAATTGTAAGTACTACATTGGTTCCCACAGGGCCTGAAATTCGCTTAACAGCATCCTCCAGTTTCATTCCCTTCGTTGTTTCACCGTTAATCTGAGTAATTACATCATCCGGCAAAATACCTGCTTTGAACGCAGGCGTTCCTTCAATTGGGGCTACAACGGTTAAAGCTTGTGTTTTTTTATTCTCACCCAATTCCACCCCTACACCACTGAGGTTACCAGAAAGATCGCTATTTAGGGCTTGGAATTGCTGGGGATTGTAAAACGTCGTGTAGCGATCACCTAATTTAGCCACCATTTCTTCAATTGCCTGATAAGCTTGTTCCTTGGAACTATAGGAACGGCTAATATACTGCTGTCGAATTGCTTTCCAATCTTGATGGTTAAAGCTGCTGTCAACATAACTGTTATCTAGGATTTGCCACACGTCATCCACGAGTTTTTGGGGGCTTTCAGCTTTACCTTGAGCTGTTGAAGTGTAGAGATTAGTTCCTACCAGGATTGCTGCTATAATTGTGAGTTTTATCTTGAAGAGCGATTTTTGCTTGAACATACTTTATCTATTAAAAAAAATACAAAATCTAGAATGAATGCCATCAGTAGGTGACTGAATCACCCACTACTTGTTGACCAATAAATATGCATATTTATGACAGCACAGCGTTTCTATATTATACAAAATTAATTTTACTTGTAGTTCTCTTCCAATCTTAATCACAGGCGATAGCTTTCCTCCCAAGTAATATCTCTGGGTAATCCTCAATACGGGTGATTACCCTTGGAGTTATCTCAATTCAATTACTCCTCTCACCTTTGATAATTCTACTGTATAACTCTAAAATAGCAATTACCTCGGACACTCGCATATTTTCACCAGTCCAAACTTTATCTAATAAACGTAGATGCTCAAGACTCATCATAGATTTATCATCGAGCATTGATAAATTATTTTCACCCAATGCCATCAACAAATCTTTAAAGACTACTGAAGCATCAAACTCGATTCCCTGAATACCAGTGTAAGATGCCAAAGCTGATAAACGCTCACCCCAAACATTAGACATGAACCAGAAACAAAAATCGTTTTCTATTTCTGGGTGGCGACGACTAATACCTGACATCAGCCACAAACCATAAATATGACTAGTAGCATCATCCATTGTCGCCAACCGTTTACGAGCAACATTGCCCAGATTCTCAAAGAATGGCACACCTAGAAATTTTTCTAGGATGGACATTGGGTTTGATTGATGATTGCAGGCTACAGAAATTCCAGTATAGCCTTCTTGTTCAAAAAGATTATTAGAGAAATATTGATTTGCTAATCCGGACACGAACAGCCTTCCATACGAATGTCTGCTAAAATTTTCACCCATCAGAAAACCACCTCCAGCTTGATCACAAACCTTTTTCCAACAGAGCGATATGGATGGCAGGCGTTGGCTTCTACACCACCAGATGAGACGGAATGCCTAATATTCAAGCTTTTTCTTCAAAAGATAGATTGTTTACATTACTGATTCAAGCCAACCAAGATTACAGTTCGCTATGGTGTTAAATTACAAAATTGTAATTTATAGCGGATTGCACTCTCGTGAGGTAGATGGGGATTGGACTAATTTTTTAATTGAATTGATTGCGGATTTAGTACTGAGTGTAAAGTTTTGATTAATTCCTGTAGCGTATAGGGTTTAGACAAAAAAGCTTTGATGTTAGTGTCCATAAATACATTTTTACAAGATACTTCAGTAATTCCACTACTGGCAATAATTAACACATGTTGATTAATTTGTTTTAACATCCTAATGGTAGTTAATCCATTCATCTCCGGCATCATCATATCCATCAACACAGCACTGATGTCGTTCTTATGCTGCACGTATAGTGCGATCGCCTCGATGCCATCACTAGCAGTCAGTACTTGATAATTTGATGTTTCTAAAGAAGTCTTAGTAATTTCACGGATGTCAGCTTCATCATCAACAACAAGAATTAATTCTCCCTGTCCTTTTAACAGTTCTTTCTCGGGATCTACCGATATTTTGGTTCCTAACAGCGCTGGCAAGTACACCTGAAATTTGGTTCCTTGTCCAACTTGACTATCTACTGTGACAAAACCACCGTGGCTTTTGATAATACCGATAACTGTTGAAAGCCCAAGCCCAGTACCTTTAGTTTGCTCTTTGGTTGTGAAAAAAGGCTCAAAAATTCTTGACAAAGTTTCAGATGTCATGCCAGTCCCCGTATCCGAGACAGTCATTACACAGTGAGGACCAACAGTCGCCTCAAGATTCATCCTAGCATAGTTGTCATCTATCAAAAGATTTTCAGCCCCAAGCTGGAGTTGACCGCCATTAGGCATGGCATCGCGAGCATTAACAACTAAATTCATGAGTATCTGATGCAATTGTGTCACATCTCCGGAAACAAACCAAAGGTCTGGTGAAATATCCACAGAAACTTCAATAGATTTAGGGAATGTCTCTTTCACAATTTGCCGAATTTCCCAAAGCAAGTGGCTGACTAGGAACGACGTGCGTTTACCTTCCATCCCGCGTGCAAACGACAAAACCTGCTTGACTAATGCTGCCCCGCGTTGAGCACTCTTCTCGATTGTTGTCAGCAACTTCTGCCGCTTTTCGCCTTGAAGTTGTGTTTTCAGCAGGAGTTGAGATGACATAATAATTGGTGTTAGCACATTGTTTAAGTCGTGGGCAATGCCACCAGCAAGGGTGCCAATGCTCTCTAAACGTTGGGTGCGCAGAAACTGTGCTTCGAGTTGTTTTTTCGCTGTAATATCGGTGTTGACAATCAGTATTGACTGGGGTTTCCCCTCCAAATCAAGTACCAGTGTCCAACGGCTTTCGACGATGATTTCCTTGCCAGCTTTTGTCACTTCATGCAACTCACCTTGCCAAGAGCCATACTCAATAACAGATTGCTGAGCTTGCTGGAGTTGAGGCGAAGTTTCTTTGAAAAGGATTTGCAGAGCATTTTGCTCAAGAGCATCAGCAATCTTCCAACCATACAGACGCTCAGCACTTTTGTTCCAGAATCGGATTTTGTGATCTAGAGCTTGGACGATAATCGCATCGTTGGCAACATCAAGCAAAGTCGCTTGTTCGCGAATTTTCTGTTCCGATTTTTGACGCTCGATTAATTCCGTGTGAACCTGCTCGAAGAGTATGGATTGCTGAATGGCGATCGCTACTTGCGTTGCCAACTGTCTGAGCAAATCAATTTCCAACTGCTGCCACTGGCGCGGTTCAGAACAGTGGTTAGCCACCAACAATCCCCACAACTTCTCCCCTTGCACTATCGGGATGACTAAGTTGCTTCTGATCTGAAGCTTTGCTAATAAATCAACATGGCATTTGGATAAACCTGCTGTGTAAATATCCTCAACAACTTCAGTTCGACCTTGTTCGTAAAGTTCGCGGCTGGTAGGATTTGCAAAGAAGGAGTCAGTAATTTTTGTTCCTAGAATAGAAGCCCAACCAGAAGCAACAGACTCGACAATCACAAAGCCGCTCCAATCCTCAAGGAAGCGGTAAATCAACACTCGCTCGCTTTGAAGAAACTGTCGGACTTCAGATACTGTCGTAGTCAGAATTTCTCCCAAGTTGAGAGAGGAGCGGATACGTTGAGCGATCGCCACTACTAGTCGCTCTCGTTCAGCTTGCTGCTGCCAAGCTGACTTCTGACGCTCACGTTCGCGCCCGTCGCTTAGCTGTACTGCCTGACTCTGAGATTCACTTTTTACTTTACGTTGATAGTGGTGGAAGAAATCAGCCAAAGATGGCTCTTCTTCCAGTAAAGGAGCCAGATGAGCGATCACTCGCGGATCTGCTTCATATGAAACTTCCGGGTGGGCTTCCATCCACACATGACACGTCTTCACATAAGCGATCAACGCGATTACATGCTGATAGTTTACAGGTGTGAGAATCCTACGCAATTCCTGACGACAATAGTCAGCCTGATCTGACGCCACAATAAATATTACACAGTCGAGAAGACTTGCTTCTAGTATCGAATTTGACTCCGGCCATGTTAGGGGATGAGGCTGATCTGCCAGTACCTTAAGGTGTTCGTCAATATCTGTTGCTTCAGGAATTGGAGATTCCAGCAATTCCAGCACCTGCCGTGCTTTCATTCCTAAAGAACGTAAGCTACAACTATGGCAAATCATGCAGTAAGGAACAGCACAGAAGCGCGAGAGGTAGGCGGAAAGTTTTTCCTTCAACAGATCTGGCAGTGGATTATTCACATATGCAGAAAGTGTCTGTTGCCAGAGATTTTCTAGCACTTGTGGAGTCTGTGCCAGTTCAAAGAAGGGTGGTACAAAACCAAATATATCCTTGATTTCTGCCTTAATTTGCTCACTAGTTCGTCCTAAAGTCATAGCAAGTGTAAGGTGTAGTTTTTCATCAAATTCTGACTGCATGACCTTTTTACTCTTTCTGATACTTAGTGATCAACAGTGCCCATTCTGCTGAATGAGATCATTCAATTATAATCATTTTTGCTTAACTGTCTCTCAGCAAGCCACTACAAAAAGTAATATTTCAAAATCATATGATGAAGTTTACGTCTTTTTGCTTGGAAGAAACCAGATAAACAGGTAATTTTTGTGATTGAGAATAAGATCACACTCGACAATAATAACTTTTGATTTTTTACCCCAAAACTACTCTATGATTGGCTTCGCGTCATTCTCTATCAATACTATCTATGCCAAATATTTATTATACAAGTATATTTAATTTAGGTAGATTACCTACCTTCTTTTGGGTAAATATACTATCTCATTTTGGGTAGGTTCCCTATCTTGTTTTGGGTAAATATCCTCTTTTTTTTACGAATACTGTGCAAGTACACTAAATTATATAAAGAGTACCTTATCAGCACTCAGCCCTCGTGTCTAATACAGTACTGTTTGTTGCGTAAGCGAACTGACTCTAGCAGATGAGAGTCAGTTTTTTTTGCTCGGCATACATGCGGTTTAGATAGTCACGTCCAATTAGCAATTCGCAATTACAGCAGTTTTCACTCTCTATGAACCACACCCTTGGTAAGGGCGAACGTCTCTTTCCCGATCTTTTTGGGTAACTTTTGACGATGAGCTGCATTCCAGGTTTCCTCCGCCATCAGTTCCGTTGGCACGCGCGATATCATGCTCAACATGGCGATCGCCCCGTGAATCTGATCCTGATCCACTTCCAAATACTTTTGCAATTGCTCCAGCTTGCGATGCCCACTGATTTCCTGGATGACCCTAAGTGGTACATTGTTCTTGTGCATGATGGTTAATATCATGTCCGGGTACGTCTCCAGGATTTATTCTCACAACTCCTTACAATTATTGAATGTGTTTTAATCCGCGATCGCTCCGTGGTCGATTACACAGAGCGTCATTTTTGGAATAAACCGCCAAGACGCCTTCGCGCAGCGTCTCCCCTTGGGAGAAGAACGCCAAGGAAGAAAAGAGAGAGAATTTCACAAATGATTTAGGATTGCTATATCTGCAATGACAAAGAATATTATGAAAAGCAATTCCAAGTTGAATATTATAGAATTAATGAAGAGGACTATAACTTAAATATAAAAAAAGTTGCTTCGGCAAAAGCAAAAGTACTCCCTCATTTTGACGGAAGTAGTAAAATTTCTACTTATGAATGGGTATGTGAGTATAAAGTTATCTTAAATCAACCAGTCGTTTCAGGTTATAATGTACCCAATCCTGAACATTCTGTGTTACTTGACTTAGACTTAAGAGAATATTGCAATATGAACTATAATAAATATATATATTCAGTGTGTAGGTGATTAGTACTTCTTTTCTACTTAATTAAACACAGACCTTTCCAATAGACTTTGTTGCGCCGATTGCTTGCCACCAAGCCCGACCCCAGTTTCGTCTAGTACGGGGCGCTCCCGTAAGGTGTATCCATGCTGAAGGCTGAAAATTTGTCCTTTCGTTACCGCGCCAATCTGCCTTGGATTTTACGTGACTTTAGTTTAAACGTTGACAGGGGCGAGGTTGTCGGTTTAAGTGGACCAAGTGGTTTGGGCAAAACCACTATCGGTAAGCTACTTGCTGGTTATCTTCAGCCTACTGAGGGACAGGTGACGTGCAACACTCAACCCTTACCCAAAAAGGTTTACTGTCCTGTACAGCTCATTTTCCAGAACCCGGAACTGGCAGTAAATCCGAGGTGGCGAATTAGTAAAATTCTCTCAGAAGGACAGGCTCCTGCGATTGATTTGCTCGCCTCTCTCAGTATTCACCAGAGTTGGCTCAGTCGTTATCCTCACGAACTCAGTGGCGGTGAGTTGCAGCGCATTGCGGTTGCCCGTTCTCTTAACCCCCTCACCCGTTACCTGATTGCAGATGAAATGACAGCAATGCTCGATGCTAATACTCAGGCTCTTATCTGGCAGGTTGTGATTAACTATGCTCTTGAGCGTGAGTTAGGGGTTTTGGTTATTAGTCATGAAGCGCCTCTGCTCAAGCGGCTTTGCGATCGCATGATTGACTTGAGTCCAACAAGTTTGTTGATTCAGTGACAAATTCAGTTCTCGTTAATAATTTGAGAGCTTCATCATCTCGAAGATATAAAATGTAGTGTCTAGTTCTCTTAGGCATCATGTAAAAATAAGTTGTACAAATTTTATCTGAAATAGCTTGTGAATCTAGCTTTCACATAAAAAGTGTTCACGTTATTTTTACACGGCTCCTTAATGTTTATGACCAATAAGCAGCTACCATTAATTCATCGCAAAATAACCGGGGCGGGGCCGCGTGTTACATCAAGTCCAGAAACGGCAGGAAGCTTAATCGTCCTACCAGTTTTTGCCGCTTCATAAATTGTTGCCATTAGCTTCTGATCTTGTAAACCTTCTTCACCGGGTGTGTGTGGTCGTTTATTATGTATTACGCAATCCGCCATGTGATCAATTTCTAACGCAAATTGGCTTTTCTCAGTCATCTTGATGTCTGTCACATCTTCAGCCATGTTGTTGCTGGGAGATAAGCGCGACACAGTCATGCGTAAACCATTGTAAGCAAAGGCAGGGTCCAATTGCGTCCAAGCATCGGAACCAAAAACGCGAAAGCGGCGAGATTGGTGGTAGCCGTAGCTGGTTGAACAAAGTGCTAAAACACCACTAGGAAAACGCATCTGGAAGGTGACGCTTTCCTCCACTTCTTTAAAGCGAGGATCGCCCGGAGTGCTAAACATCTGCGCACTAATTTCAATCGGTTCCTCACCTGTTAAGTAGCGGGTAGCGTTTAGGCAGTAAATACCAACATCGGGAAGCGAACCACCCCCAGATAAAGCTCTTTTCAACCGCCACTGCGAAAGATCGTTGCTCTGATTTTGCCCGTTATCTGCCTGAATGACCTTCACTTTGCCTAACTCTTTGCTACGCAGCATCCGAATGGCAGCACGGTGGTAAGGGTCGTATTGGCATCGGTAAGCAATCATCAGCTTTCTATCTGCCTTCTTGCACGCATCAATCATCTGCTGGCATTCTGCAACTGAAATTGCCATTGGCTTTTCGCAGAGAATGTGCTTACCTGCTTTCGCACCACGCACTGTATATTCTAAGTGCATACTGTTAGGCAAAACTATATAAATGACATCAACATCTGGATTGTTACGGATATTGTCGTAGTTTTGGTAGTTATAAATGTTCTTGGGGTTGATGCCGTACTGCTGGGCAATCTGATTTGCTTTAGCAGCATCACCGCTTACCAATGCAGTGGGCTTAGCTAATTTGCACATGCCAAAAGCTGGCATAATCTCTTCCAGCGACAGCCTACCTAGCCCGACAATGGCAAAACCCAATCGCTTTGCTGGTGGTAACGCAGTAGGCGGGCCGCCAGAACTTACCTCAGTGGTAGGTGACTGATCGGGCGACAACTTAATCTGAGGTGGTAACTCTCCTCCTTTACTTGTCGGCGTTTGAGCAGCTACTAATTCAGGATCGAGTCCGATCGCACTGGCTGCCACCACTCCCAACCCTGTCGTTGTCAACAATTTACGGCGAGAAAACTTCTTTCCAAACAAATCAAACATAAAATTTCCTTTCTGTGATCATCACGGACATCCGTCCCAAACAATTCATAAACTTTTCTGTTTCTTTTCTTGGCACGGACAGTCGCCATGATAGTGGGAGACACTCATAATGCGCACTGCCCAAGTCTATTGCGGTTAAAATCAAACTATAAAATGACCGAGAAAGTAAAAGTAAATGTCATTAGAATGATATTTATTTTTTGAACTTGAATTTCAAAAAAAGAATGATGGCATTAAGAACTAAACCAAAGAAGTTTGTCATGATAATCGGCACATCCTTACTAATAAAACCGTAAATTAACCACATACATGCACCAAAAAGGTATATACTTACCATTCCAAAAGATACATCTTTTGCAGATTTTGTTTTCCAAGTTTTTATAACCTGAGGTAGAAAAGATATGGTTGTTAATATGCCAGCAAATAATCCCAAAATTGTGATTGGCTTCATAAGATCAAATACGCGGAAGTTTTTTTGTTCTAAGAATCGGTGTAACCATTTAGCTTTTAGCTATCAACTATTAGCATTCATTGTTTGCACGGGTTAGGCTTAAATTTGGAGTTTTACGTACATTCATTCTAGGTGCCAAAAGTAGTCACACTTCTAGAAGGCATCGCAATGCACTCGCCTATACATATGTTCTTATTTTTACTTTTATTACTGACTTATCCTCTAGTTTATTACTAAGCCAGTATATGTGACACTACAGGGTGCAGAATGTGGGATATATTCAAAAAAGCTGATTTCCAACTTCCGAGCAGTAGCAACAAGGGACATAAAAATATCCCTTGCTTTTGTACCTTGTTCAGTTTGGATAGCATAACTGATGTTACGTCGCTGCACCATAGTCCTGGCAGCCAACTCAGCCGGATTATTATGTAATGGCAATTCTGGGTGTTCTAAAACTAAAAACAACTCCGAAGCTTTTGCCGCAGTTAATCGTTTTCGCTCATCCAACTGTTCGTAAGCACTTTTTTCACTAAAAAGGTTCCAAAATTCTGACCTAAGTTCGTCAGCTTTATCTGTTTGCCTTATTCGCCCTTGAGACGATTGTTTTCATGCCGTAGTTTTTGCTTTTCTCGTTATAATTCTTTTATTTTTAAGTTTATTTGCGCTACCAGGTTCAATAATAGTTCTACTGTTTGACGCAGTGACTCGTCTGCAATCCCTTTTGGGTCAATAGATTGCAGTAATGTAAAAATTAATTTTTCTAATGATGCTTTTTGCGTCATGTGTCATTTTTTACGACGCATGATGTACTTCTGTTCCTTCTTCTTTTCTCTGTTTACCCCAATTTACCGAGCTGATACCTTTTTTTCAGATTTTGACCACCAGCGCAAAGAAGGCTTGTTGAGAATGGTGCAAGATTTCAGTTTAAATGGATTTTGTCAAGCTAAATTGGTATAGGAGAGTCGATATAGATTGTTGGCTCTTGCATGGTAAATTCTATGCCATGACTCTGAAGCTTTTTCGCTATAGATTCATTTGCTAACTCTAATAAACGCTTGCGGAATTCAAGCGAATTTTCATTTGAGCCTAGGATAAAGAAACTCACCCTCGCACGAACTCCCTTTGGATTATCCTCATAGGGAAATAAACTAATCTTTGTACTATTTGAATCTATGCCAAACAATGTGCTGCTACTTTCCTTGATGACTTTTTCCAGCAATGCTTGTTCAAGTTTTTCTAATTGCCGAGCAAAATCAAGATAGAGCAAGACCATCACTTTCTTCCCTCGCGTCACGTTTTCGATATCTGATTCTGACATCACTGAGTTGGGAACAACGATGAGAGTACTTTTAGCAAGTGTCCGCAGCTTCGTTGAGCGCAAACCAATAGCCTCAACACGCGCCAATAAAATTCCTTGGGAACTTAAATGAACGCGAATGTATTCTCCTGGCAGATAAGGACGGTCTAAGTAGATGACAATAGTTCCAAGAATCTGTTCCAAAGTTTTTTGAGCCGCAAAAGCAACTGCTATGCCTCCAATCCCCAAACCTGCTATTAAACCAATCAAGTTCACGTTCTGGCTTTGAGCAAATGCTACAGCCACAATAAACCCAATGACGATATTAGCAATGGTTTCAAAAACGAGTATTAACTCGTCAACTTCAAAACCCACTTGGCGAATCAATTCAATTCCATAGACTCGTAAGAAGTTCTGAAATAAACTGGAAATAAAAATGGCAATACTGATAGCTACTGCTAAATCTGAGAAGAATTTTAAAAATCTGTAAAATCCTGTATATTCTTGAATTATGTTCAAAGCGACTGAAACGAGGATTAATGTCGCTACAGTTGAGAGTTTTTTTGACTGCGGCTCGACTAAGTTTTCATAAATCCTGAAAAAAAGTCGGGGGGTAAATCTCCTCACAATCACTGAAAGAAAGCGGGGAATAGATTTCCCAACTATCCAAGCCAGGAAGAGAAAGAATAAGAAAATAGCAAGTTTAATTCCAATTGCTATCAGAAGCTTTTGTGTTGCATCATCCAACATAAACGAAGGTTTTATGCTCAGTAAAGTCTCCATTTCAGCCAATAGTTAAATTAGATAGTAATCGGTGCATCAACATTAATTGGTATTTCTTCAAGATCGAAGGGGATACCATACTCTTTTAATCGCACAGACATGCTTTGCTTCGCTACATCTAGTAAAGAGCTGCGCATCTCCATTGACATTTCACCAGAACCGAGAATGAAAAAGTTTATTTGAGCCTGAGTAATATTGGCTATTCCCTCTCGGATAAGATCTTTAAATGTCACATCTGTATTGCGAGAGTCAATCCCAAAAATCTCATTGGTACTTTCTAATATGACTTGACGAATTAAAGCTCTTTCATCTTCTAGCACTTCTCGGTAGAAAGTTAGATAAACTAAAGAAACGACTTTTCTGGCTCCAGTGAAGTTCTCGATACTCATGTTTGTCAGAGAATTGTTGGGAACTATGGTTACAGTTCCTTTGCCAGAATTCCGAATTTTAGTGGAACGCAACCCAATAGACTCGACTCTACCAAATGTGCCGTCAGGTAACCCGATATAGTCATCCATGACAAAAGGTCGGTCAATATAGAGTATAATCCCTCCCAATAACTGCTGCAAAGTCTGTTGCGCGGCGAAGGCAATCGCTAATCCACTTAGTCCCAAACTTGCTGTCAAACCTAAGACATTGACGTGGTGAGTTTGGGCAAAAATAAAGAAAATAATGATAAAAATAGCGACATTAGCGACAGCTTTACCTACCGCTAGTAATTCCCCGTTGATTTTGCCACTGAGAACAGTTTCCTGCAAGTAAGCTTCGTAGAATTTCTCAAACAAGCGAGAGGTTAACCAACCAGTTGTAATCGCAACTAACAACGCTATGAAAAATTCGGGGTAGTTGAGCCAACCTGGTTTAGGAATCAGTAACAAACTGAGGTCAATCAGGACTAGGACAACAGTTAAACGTAATACATTTTGGTAAGAAGATGCTACTTTCTCATACATTCTTCTTCCTTCAGGAGATAAGAACCGAATTGTCATGAATTCACTCCCGCTCTTAAATAAGTAAGCTAAAAGAAATAATAAAGCACAAAAACTGACTGCCACCCCTATGCCACAGGTAATAATGACTATTGGAAGCAGATCACCTTGAATTGTTTCAGAATAGAGATTGATATCCAAAATCAAATTAACTCTCTGTTAATAATTGCCTATATTGTCCTCACATCTTTTATTTATGAAACTCCCTCTATATTTCTATATGGACGCTCCTGTTAAGAAAGATGTGACTAATGGATCGCACCACAGCAAGGGGAGGTTCTTTCTTTGCATCTTCATATGGAAATTGTATCGCCTATTTGTAATGCTTGATACAGTTTTTCCTACAGCTTGGCACACTACATAGGTGAGAGCCTTAGTTGCAAGGCTACCGCTGATGTAATGTCTGTAACTTGACATTTGATAGTATGAAGACTCCTAGACTTATGTTGTTAAAGTTAGATATAACATGTATGCGCTCACTTTGGACTAAGTTCTGTAGACTGGTCTTCTATTACCAGTGAGCTCAACTCGCTACTTTTATTAGGGGAGTGTTCTTCTTCAAGCTGTGATCCAGACTCACTACTTTGTTGTGTTTTTTTCTGGCTCAGAGCCATGAACATCGCTACTAGCACCATTCCTGCACCTACAAAACCATTAGTTCCAAAAGTCTCGCCAAGTAACAAAAACGCCAGAATTGTCCCGAAAATTGGTTCCAAAGCTTGTATGACAACAGCATCAAAAGCTGTAATCCGGCGTAATGCCATTGTCTGTATCCAGATGACAACGGCAGTACCAACAATGCCAAGGTAGAGGAGAACACTTAAATTTGTGAAATTCTTTAAAGTCTCACTGATCACCTCAAAATGCCCAATGATTTCGGGTGCAGCCCACAACCAGGATAGTACTGCTATCGTTGAGAGCTGAATCATGGTGAATGGTAGAGGTGGGTGATCTTGCCCGATGATCTCAAGTGCGATCATGAAACCTGCACTGAAAAAGGCACAAAGGAACATCCAATATTCTCCTATGGGAGGTGGACCATTGTCCCACCCCATAATAGCGATTCCAGTGACGGCAATCACAGCCGCCAGTACCGATATCACAGATATGCGACGGCGGAAGACTAGCTCGAACAGTGTCACAAAGGACACAGTAAGACCATAGATAAATGTTGCTTGATTAGCCTGAAGCGTCTGAAGTCCAATCGTCTCTGTCGTCACAGAACAAAACATGAAAAGTCCGATGATTATCCCATCACGTACCAAGCGGATATTTAAATCGCGAGCAAATACAGCAAAAGCCATTGTACCCAGCGTGAAGCGAATTGCAACTTGTATCGTTGGCGAAACGCTACTAACTATTTCTTTGATCGCCACAAATGTCGAAGCCCAGATGAAAGCGGCGATAATCATCAACACAATGCCTTGGACATAATATAATTGAGTCCTATCTGTGTTTGATGTATTATTTGTGTCTAATATATTATCTGTATTTGGTATTGTCATAATAATATTGCTAGTTTTTGAACTGACACAGTGCAGCATGACAACTTGAAGGCAATTAAATCTGCCAGTGCCTTTTGGGCGATCGCTCAGAACTAAAGAATGAAAGTCTAGTTTTTTCTACATCCCACACTCCTCCTCGGATACTCAACTTTCAAGACAGGATTGTCACGTACACCGAAGGCATCGCTTTCCCCCACCAGTCCCTTCTAGATAGATCTTGAAGCCTTGCACTTGCTATGAAAATAGGTCATCAAAGCGACGACACCAATTCTCAAAGCATTTGGGCATAGCTGCTGCTGCAATTTTATGTTTTCTTTTACATGTATCAATCGCGACACTGATAGAAAAATATTATTTTGCATTTAATTATACATTTATTTGCTACTTTTTATCAAAAGCTTTCTTAAAAAAAAATATTGTTCTATATCCACAAGATTATGCTTAAATACGGTTAGAAGCTAAAAAAGCAATTGCAGATGACTCTCTTAGATTTATAGTGGTAAGTCAAACTGATTATTCATAAAACAATCAGAGGACAATGCTTTAAGCACAAAATGGTGAAGAAGTTATCAGTACCGTAGCGGTTTTTCACCAAAAGTATGGCATCTCTTTATCTATCATGAAAGCAACTAACTTTTGCATTGAGAATTTTCATAAATTCAAAACTAAGGAGATACTAAGTGTGTAAAAAAACGTGGTTTTCTTTATGCCTAATTTTTAGTTTGTCATCAGCTTAATCTGATATGGCTGCCAACAACGATTACAACAATAAAACGCATTGAAATGATAAAATGGAACGTCATTTGCGATTTTGATGGTACGATTAGCATTCCTGATACAACGGATCTGCTCCTACACCATTTTGCGGATGAGCGGTGGCATGAGATCGAAACTGAATGGGAACAAGGTGTTATTGGCACCGCTGAGTGTATGCGGCGACAGATAGAACTACTATGCTGTAGCAAGGAGGATCTGGACGCTCTGATCGCTACCATCAGCATCGATCCCGCGTTTCCAGCTTTTTTAAGACTTTGCGGTGAATATGGTTTGCCGATCGCAATTGCCAGTGACGGACTGGATTATGTGATTCATAGCGTCCTGCTGCAATATGGTTTGGATGATATTCCGGTGACAGCCAACAGGCTGGTTTTTGAGGAAGAAGGACGTTACCACCTGAATTCGCCCAATGTTGCTTCGACTTGTGTCAGTGGTTCTGGCGTCTGCAAGTGTCAAGTCGCCAAGGGAATGAGCAACAATGGAGCCGGAATTTTGTATGTCGGCGATGGTCGTTCTGATTATTGCGTTTCGCTCGAACAAGCCGATCTGGTTTTGGCTAAAGCATCGCTTCTTAAATATTGCCTTGCCAAAAATATCGAGCATCAGGCAATTGCAGGTTTTAGCGATGCCACGGTAATCCTGCAAAGCCTGCTGGAAAAGGAAAGTCTTGGGGCAATCACGGCCTTGTCTGTGGAGGGAGAAAAGGTAAAATAGCCTTTTTTCTCCTTCTCAAAGAGAAAAGAAAACAAATATTTGAAAGAAAATTTTTTATTATGACTAACACTCCTTTACAGCGGTTTTCAGTTGAGTAGACTACAAATGTAGTAAGATAGAGAGC
>CALMVQ010000275.1 GCA_937873135.1 uncultured Scytonema sp.
GTATTATTGAAGACATCTTTAGGTTCTCGGATCTCCGCGTCCCCATGTCGTTGTGTCCCTATGTCTTCTTTGTTTGCGTCTTCTTTGTGTGTGTCCTCGTGTCCCTGAGTCCCTGAGTCCTCTCTTAGGGATGCGATCTCTTGTATCGTATTAGATATCTCCAGACCATGTTCTGACAGCCAGCGAGTTAAATCTTCTTCCGGAACTTGGCTGATACTTAGGAGTTGATCAACCCCACGCTGTAGCAAATCTATCTTGTTTGCCCTGAGAGCGATCGTTTGGTTCTGGGTAGCAATAAAGCAGTCTTTGAGGGTGTGAGCTAGATGAACGGCAGGATCGATTTCGGCAATTTGCGCTGCCCCTTTGATGGAGTGGGCAGCTTGAATGAGGGAATTTAATGTTTGGGGAGACTGGGATTGAGTTTTGAGGGCTAAGAGTCCCTCGTTTAAGATGGTTGCCTGAGTTTTCACTTCTAACTGGAATAAATCCAGAATGGAGAGTTTGCTCGTATCCTGTGTGTTGTCAGTCATTGGTTTTTGGATTTTGGATGCGCGGACTCGTTTTGGAAGGTTGCAAGGGAGCAACACATGAATTCATCGTCAGGCGAACAGCCGTAACCTACACAGAACGCCTCTACATGGGTATCTGTCCCATTATTTTTTCAACCTGGTATTAAATTTATTCCACGGATAAAACAGGAGCAAAAGTATCATTAAGGAATTGTCGGTCACAAAATCCTCCTATTTAGGGTGTAAAATAGTAAGTCAGAATCCAGGTAATTCACTTTCTGCCCTCGCCAGGAAATGACTCCTTTTGTATAAGCTTCGGTGGCTTTTGAAATCACGACAGGGGTAGCTTGTAATTCACTAAGTTGGAAGCGGTTAACCCCAGACACTTCATCTACGGTAAATACCCACCTGTCCTGTTCGTTTGCTACCACTACCATCCGTTTGGAGACAAAAGAATTTGGAGGATGGGATAAAGCTGTTGTGTTTTCCAGATCGAGGAGACTGCCAAGGGAAATGCACATGAGAATTTCTCCTCTAATATTTACCAAACCGAGTAAGAGTTCGTTGCTGCGGTGAGGGAGAGTGTGCATCACACAAGGGTTAGTCACTTCTTGGAGGAGTCGAACTGGGAGTGCTAACCATTCACCTCCCAAGCGAAAGATCATGACGGATATTGTTTCTGCTGATCGGATAATCGCTCCATTGGTTTGTGATTCCAAGTTGTCAAGCGGAGCATTCGCCAGTATATTAGTCCACTCCTGTAGATAATCGAGCGGTGTTTCCCTTTCTAATAAACTGCGCCCGACTGTAGAATAGACAGGACAGTTGCGGCAGTGAATCACAGTTTTTAACTCTGGGCAAGTGCGATCGCCTTCTACCCCGATTTGGTTCCAGCAATCGCTGACAGCCTGCCCATTACTGATCACAGTTTGCATAATGGTACCTTTATTAAATTAAGTATATTAACTTTGCACCTTAAATTGAGAAACAACTCCTTGTAATCCGTGAGCGGCATCATCAAGTTGCTCAACGGCGCGGTTCGTCTCCTGGAGGGATTGTACTGTTTGCTGCGAAGCTTCACTTAATTGAGCGATCGCAGTACTAATTTGTTGTGCCCCCTCAAATTGCTGCGACATACTCTGGCTAACTTCTTCAAAGCGTGGTGTCAAACTCTGCACTTGCTCAATCACTGTGGCGATTTGTCCACCGATCTTGCTGACTAGATCCACATTGCCGGAGACTTGTTGGTTGAAGCGATCCATTTGCATCACGCCAGTAGAAACAGATGACTGCATCTCTTTCACCATCTGCTCAATTTCGAGAGTGGCGACAGCGGTTTGATCTGCCAGACGCCGGATTTCTCTGGCGACTACGGCAAAACCTGCGCCATATTCTCCTGCCTTCTCAGCTTCAATTGCTGCGTTTAGTGACAGTAAATTTGTTTGATCTGCCACTTTTGTGATTGTGGTGACGACACTGTTAATATTATTGGCTTTTTCATTCATCACTCCGAGTGCTGAAGAAATACTCGTAGTGGCTACAGCTAAGGAACGCATTGCCGTTTCCATTTGCATCAAGTCGGCTTGAGAGTGACTTGCTTCTAATGCAGTCATAGAAGCTTTTTGAGCAATGTTATCCATCGTCTTAACTAATTGCCCGGAAGTGGCGGCGATTTCATGGGAGGTGGCGCTGACTTGGTTAGTGGAAGCGGCTTGCTCTGTAACGGTGGCTTCTAACTGCTTGCCTGTTGCGGCAATTTGCGTAGCGGATCTGGTAATTTGGATACCGGACTTTTGCGTCTGGGATATCAATAAATTCAAGCTTTTCGTCATGTTATGGAAAGCTGCCAGTAATTGTCCAACCTCACTCTCATCTTGTATAAGTTTGATAGTCTTGGTAAGATCGCCATCAGCAATCTTCTCTGCCGCATCCACAACTGTTGGTAGCTGCTGCTTCAATGGGAGAGTAATCCACAACCCCACAATGACGGTAGCCAGAAGCGTTACTACGATTCCAACGATATACACTCCACCTACAAACTTCTGAGATGCAGTAATTTCTTCATTGTCTTTACTCAGTTGGTTCTCTAGCGCCTGGATGAGCCGAACCTTCATCTCAGTAAGCTTTGCTACTCGTGGTTTGGTAACTTCAGCTTTCGCAGCATCTAGGTTTTTGGCATCAACATAGCGGAAAAAGCTCTGCGAGATTTGATCGTAATTGTCGCCCAGTTGAACCAACTGATTCACCAGTTCTCGTGTTTTTGGATCGGTAATGGTTTGCAGAGAATTGGCTTTGGAGCGAAACGTTTCTTGTCCAGCTTTATAGGTTCCAACATAATATTGGTCTCCAGGAAAAATCAAATACCCTCGGATGCTGGCTATCATTCGAGTAATGCCATCAGCCATTTCATCCGTATTCCTAATGTTAGATTGAATTTGCTTAGCTTCTTCTTGTAATTTGAACGGTCTGCTACTAAATATGGAAATAACTCCACTTAATACAATTAGACAGATGAAGGGAACTGAGTAGCTGAATAAAATCCGATAGGAGATTTTGTTCCACATGGTAAAAAATGGTTATGAGTATGGTAATAATTGAAAGCAACGAGATTTATATTGGTCTAGTACACGGGGCGCGGAAATAAACTTACCATTTACTCATTGCTAGAGATGCTTGCAACTCAGGCTTTTTTAATTTTTAATTCTGCTACGCGGTACTAGTACAGATCGGCGGAAATAAACCAGCCATCTGAAATAGTTAAAACCCTTACAAAATAAGGTTCTTTCTTTTTACTTTTT
>CALMVQ010000276.1 GCA_937873135.1 uncultured Scytonema sp.
GTTTTCCATCGATTTGGCGGCTTGAAACCGTTTTTTCTTTATGAGTGCCTTTTAAACCCGGAGGGTTTAAAAGGCAGTCGCTCATGGGGGAAACCCCCAAGATCGCGCTGGCTCACTTTTAACTTTTGCCAAGTTCTGTCAGATTTCAGTAGTCCTAAGTCAACAGGCTACTTGTAACAAATTTCGTAACAACAATATTATTTTCATGCTTTCCCGTATAGATTGGGACAACACTTGAAAGAGGAATCCCTGAACCACGGGTAATGTTATTCCAAGATATACGCGATTTTCAAATACTATTTCTCAGCATATTTCTCATCTTAGGAATTAGTACAAGAGACTGGACACTGCGACCGGAGTTGATTGGGGTAGCGATCACCACCTGTATATCAACGCAATGGTTCTTGTCCTTTGTGTTGTTTGTCCTGAGTCACAAATGACACAGGACAAACAACACAAGATAAACCTACGCAGTGCTCTTATTACCTCTTTAGGACTCAGCTTACTACTAAGGGCTGACCAATGGACGACAATGGCAGTGGCGGCATCAAGTGCCATCACCAGCAAATTTGTCTTTAAAGTCGGTGATAAACATTTTTTCAACCCCGCCAACTTTGGCATCATTTCCGCTGTCGTACTTACCCCTGACGCATGGGTTTCCCCTGGACAGTGGGGTGATGACTGGTGGTACGGGCTATTATTTGCTGGTACGGGTGGGATGATTTTGCAAAAAGTTGGTCGCTGGGATACCACAGTCGCTTTTTTAAGTGTTTACAGCACTAGTGAGGCTATTCGCAATCTCTGGCTGGGTTTGACTTGGGATGTCTACTGGCATCGCTTGATGAGTGGATCTTTGCTTTTGTTTGCCTTGTTTATGGTAACTGATCCCCGGTCAATTCCCAATGCTCGAGTTGGGCGTTTAGTGTGGGCGGCGTCCATTGCCATATTAACTTTTATTCTGCGGAATAACTTTTTTATACCCACTGCTGTTTTCTGGGCACTCTTTGCTCTTGCCCCGTTGACTCCTTTACTAGATTTTCTTTGGTCTGCCCCGAATTTTTCCTGGGAGGGGCATAAAGATGAGAAAATTTAAACTTTTTAACTCCTACTTCCTTGCCTCTACAGAAAGATGCGACAAAGCGGAGCGTCTCTACATCTACTCATGTTCTCTAACTCATTGCAACATATTTATGTATAAAATGAAGCTGCTTAAAGGCTTAATTACACTAGTACTTACTTTTTTGACCGTTCTGGGCTTTGCACCTACAGCGTGGGCATTTTGTGGATTTTATGTTGCCAAAGCCGATACCAAGTTGTATAACAAAGCTTCTCAGGTAGTGATTGCGCGGAGTAGCGATCGCACAGTTTTGACAATGGCGAATGACTACCATGGAGTTGTGAAAGATTTTGCGATCGTTGTCCCTGTCCCCACCGTTCTCCAAAAAGATCAAGTTCATGTGAGTGAACCCAAGATTATCGAACGCCTAGATGCTTTCAGTGCACCACGATTGGTAGAGTATTTTGATCCTGATCCCTGCACTCCCCAAACTTACGATTCATCATTGCCTCGACCTATGTCCGCACCAACTGCAAGAAGTCAGGAAGCAGGTACGAGAAATCGCAGCTTGGGTGTCACAGTTGAAGCCAGTTTCAACGTAGGCGAATATGATATCGTTATCCTCAGTGCTAAAGAATCTGGTGGATTGGAAACTTGGCTGAATCGGAATGGCTACAAAATCCCTAGAGGAGCCAAACAGTTACTCCAGCCTTACATCCGACAAAAACTGAAATTCTTTGTTGCCAAAGTCAACCTAGATAAATTCGCGGAAACAGGCTATCAGTTCTTACGCCCACTGCAAATTTCTTACCAATCGCCCAAATATATGCTGCCGATTCGTTTGGGCACGATCAACGCCACAACAGAGCAAGATTTGATTGTCTACATCCTATCACCAAAAGGAGAAGCAGAAATCACCAACTACCGCACAGTGAAAATACCCTCAGATGCAAACATTCCCCTGTTTGTCAAAAATCAATTTGGCGACTTCTACAAGTCCACATTTCAAACAGCATATAAAAAAGAAGACCAGAAAGTGGCATTTTTAGAATATGCTTGGGATATGAGTAGTTGCGACCCTTGTTCAGCCGAACCATTGACTCGTGAAGAACTAAAGCTTGCAGGCGTCTTTTGGCTAGATAACAACCCTTCAGATAACTTACCCTTCCGAGGCCGTTTTCGTCCGCCTTCTAGTTCGAGCAGTGTTTTCCTCACTCGTCTACACGTCCGCTACACACGTGAGAAATTCCCCGAAGATCTCATGTTTCAAGAAACCTCTAACAGCGAATTTTTCCAAGGACGTTATGTTCTCCAACATCCATACACAGGTGAACTAAAATGTCAAGCTGGTAAAGAGTACAAGCAATCTTTGCCCAAACGCTTCGAGGGAGAGGCTCAAACCCTTGCCAAACTCACCAACTGGAATATCCAAGATATTCGCTCCAAAATGAAGCTATCGGGTCAGGTAAGCACTTCCTGGTGGCAAAATATGCTAGCTTGGCTGGGATTGTTTTGACATTGGAGAACAATATTGTTCGCTTAAGAAGCAGACGGTAAAGTACAGAGGGGAAACGAATTCAGGTGAATTAGTTTCTCCCCTTTCTTCAATGATGCATCCCTAATACCGAATCCTCATTCCTTTCGCTGCTAGACAAGCCAGAATCTAGTGCAGGCTGGCTGAAATAACTTACCAGTAAATTTCAAACCAAAAGCTTGATATATAAGGATTTCATTATGAGTGCCTTTTGACTTTTTACTTTTGCCTTGTTGCACTAGTCCTAGTGTTGTTGATGGCGTTGTTGCCTTTGGGCAAGCATTTGCTTATATTGTTGCTGTTGTGCGGGAGTCAGTACTTGCATAATTTGATTTTCTGAATCCTGATGAATTTGTTTCATTTGCGCTTTTTGATCGTCACTCAATGCCAGTTTTGGTTTGGTATGTTGAGATCTTGCTTGTTCTAGTTGCGTCTTTTGATCTGAAGTCAAGAGAGCATCCATTTTCTGCTTGGCATCTTGACGTATTTGCTTGATTTGTGACTTCTGTGTATCATTCAAACCAAGTTTGTCCCACTCACCATGGTGCTTTCCTGCATGAGGAGCGTCATCGGCAAAGGCAGGATTGTTAAATGTACTAATCATGGGAGCCGCTGTAAACATCACTGCGATGACTCCGGGTAATAAAAACAAAGCTTTCTTCATAACTATTCCTCTAAGTTGTTTTGTTGGAATTTCTTCTGTGCTTAACAACTCCATCTTATGAATATTGAGAGTAAAAGATGTATGTCTAAGCTCACAATCAGATGGATGACTTTAGTCATAATTTGACAGAAGATATGTACAACAATTTTGATGAGATTGTGTTCCCGATTGTGATATGTTATAATGTTACTTATAATCGTGTTGTCAAATTCTGCTCCGGCAAAAACGCACCTTTATAAAAAATGCTGTAAAACGCGTAGACGCACAGCGGTGAGGCAGCGCTGCAGGAGGGTTAGCCCGACCTAGGCGACTGCGAACCCGAAGGGCTTGTCGTCAGACATCGCACTCAAACTTTTCGCTTAAACGGAATCCAATCAAGTTTATCTATCCATTCTTCAGCTTCAATTGTCTCCCAAATCACGAAAAGTTCTTCTGCTAATTCTCTTATATGCGTGCCCATTACCGCGAGGCTCATTAGGCAAGGCTTGAAAGTCGCCTGTAACGGAGAGTCGCTTCAACCACAAGTCAATAGTATTGCGACTGATATTGAATAAAGCACAAGATCACTTTTTTTCAGTCCATCGAGTTCAATGGCTTGGATAACCTTTTGACGAAGATCGTAACTGTAAAGGTATTCGGTGGAAGAATAACCAATTGTGTTGGGGCTTCGTTTGACTTTGAGAATGAGAATATCATTTTTAGCGATCGCCCTTGGCGGCTCCTTAAGGAGCAACGCACACAGCGGATGCTCTTGAAGTTGGGCGTTTCGCCATCGCGAAACCAATACAAAGCGCCATCGTCTCCTTCTGGTGCCAGTCAAACACAATCCCTCACTTTACAAGCCTGATAGTTTCTTTGTACCATTTTGTCAAAATTTAGATGCGTTTGCCCTGCTCCGCCCCTATGCTGAAACTTTCAAAGCATGGATAGAAAGTAATTATCAAGATGATTCGCGTTTATTGCGAGGGCAAGCTTTAGAAAAAGCATTGATTTGGGCTGAGGGTAAAAGATTAAGTAATGATGATTATAAGTTTTTAGATACTAGTCGAGAATTGGAGAAAAGGTCAATACAGCGCAAATTGAAAGCGCAGGAAGAAGCTAATGAATTTTTACTCCAAGCTAGACAGCAAGCGGAAATAGCTTTAGAAGAAGAGAAACAAGCTAGTCAGCGATTATTAAAAGCGCGACAGGAAGAAGAAAAAGCTAAGCAGCGTTTATTAGAAGCACAAAAGAATACGGAAATTATTTTAGAGCAAGAAAGAAAAACTAATCAGCGTTTGCTCGAAGCACAAAAAAATACTGAAGTTATTTTAGAAGAAGAAAGGAAAGCAAATCAGCGTAAATTGAAAGCGCAGGAAGAAGCTAATGAATTTTTACTCCAAGCTAGACAGCAAGCGGAAATAGCTTTAGAAGAAGAGAAACAAGCTAGTCAGCGTTTATTGGAAGCACAACAGGAAGAGAAGAAAGTTAATCAGCGTTTATTAATAGCACAAAGAAATACTAAGAATGCTTTACAGAAAGAGAGAAAAGCCAACCTGCGTTTGCTCGAAGCAAAAAAGAATACCGAAGTTATTTTAGAGGAAGAGAGGAAAACTAATCAGCGTTTGGTACAGGCACAACAAAATATTGAACATACTCTAATAGAAGAACAGTTTGCAAATAAACGGCTATCTAAAATCCAGAAAATAACAAGACGAGTATTGCTGATTGGGGTATTCGGATTAATTATCATGACAATCCTAGCAGGGACAGGGTTCAATAGTGCCAGAGAAAAACAAATAGCAGCAGATTTGGAATTACAGGGTGTACTTGTACAAAAGCAATTTGAAAATGACCCGCTGGGAGGAATGGTAAGAGCTATGGAAATTGCTCGAAAACTACAAGACAAAGTCAGTGATGGTCGTCCTTTAGAAAAATATCCTGCGCTAAATCCCATGTTAGCTTTACGAAGCATCTTAGTTAATATTAAAGAGCAGAATCAGTTTCGACTTTCTTCAGTTGACAAAGTAATATTTAGTCCTAATAGTCAGTATTTTGCAACAGCAGGAGGAACAACAGTAGCTTTATGGGATAGTAAAGGGAAAAAGCTTTCTGAGTTTCATGGTAAAAAATTAGGTGAGACATCCACATGTATTGGTAGTTGTATTTTTCTAAGTGTGAGTTTTAGTCCTGACAGTAAACGAATTGCAGCAGCGCAAAGTGATGGTTCAATAGTGTTATTGAAAATATCTGAGCAAAAGCTTGTGAAATTTAAGGAGTTTAAAGCACATTCCGATGTTGCAGGTAGTGTCAGTTTTAGCCCTGATGGCAAGCTACTTGCTACGGCATCTACAAAAGAGAATGAAGCATTTTTATGGAACTTGTCAGGAGAAAAAATTGCCGAATTTAAAGGTCATACGAAAATTATTAAAAGTATTAGTTTTAGTCCAAATGGTCAATTCATTGCAACTGCTAGTTTCGACAACACAGCGCGTTTGTGGAACCTTTATGGGAAAAAAATTACCGAATTTAAAGGGCATAAGAGTAGAGTGAATGATGTTACTTTTAGTCCGAATAGTGAGTTGGTAGCAACTGCCAGTAGTGATAACACAGCACGGTTATGGAATTTATCGGGAAAGCAAGTTGCAGAATTAAAAGGAGGACTTCACAGTATATTTAGTGTAAATTTTAGTCCTGATGCTCAACAAATTGTGACTGGAGGAGGTGATGGGAAAGTTCGCTTCTGGAATTTATCTGGGCAACAACTAAGTGAATTAAAAGTTAGTCCAAATCTTGTTACCTATACAACTTTTAGTCCCAATAGTAAGCAACTTGCCACAGCCGCAAATAATGATATAATAAGGTTGTTTGGCTTATCAGGAACAAAGACAACAAACCAATTTGACTTGCTTACAGATAGAACTATCAATTTTATGTTCAATCCACAAATAATTGACAGTGTAAGCTTTAGTCATGATGGTAAATTTATTGTAACAACTGAAGATGGAATGATGAGGATATGGGATTTATCTGGGCATAAAATTCACGAAATAAAACCACCAAAAAATTTTGTATATTATGCAATTTTTAGTCCTGATGGTAACTTTCTTGCAACCGTGGAAGAATATAAATGGACTAGAAAGAAATTAAGTTTATGGAATTTGACAAAACAGCCATTAATACCCCTAACAATAAATAACCACACTATGCATTTGTGATATTAGGTAATTACGATACTCTGTATGAGTGATCTTTGACCATTGCGTGTGTAGTGTTGAAGTGTGATGTCTGACGATAAGCCTCTATGCATCTACGCGTTTTGGTTGTTTCAGGGATAATGCGATTATTCTACTCGTTAACCTGCATATTTATCTGACTCAATTCTTCCCGTACAACTCGCCGTAAAATTTCCTCTAAAGGTTCCCGACGCTGTTGTACATATTCACGCAATGCATTATTTATCAAAGTCTGATAGTTTCCACCACCAGCAAGATGGACTTGTTCGCGGAACCACATCAAAATATCATCATCTAACCGAATTGTAATCCTTGTTTTACCTTCGCTTGTAGGCTCAATTGCTCCACGTTTACCTTGACTAAAATCGTACTCAGTATCCATGATTTATACCTCTTCCTCATATTGCTGACCGAACAAGGCAAAAGTTAAAAGTTAAAAGGCAAAAGAAAGAAAAAGAAAAAACGGTTTCAAGCCCCTAAATTTATTTATGGAAAATCAAAAAAT
This sequence comes from uncultured Scytonema sp., assembly GCA_937873135.1. GTDB lineage: Bacteria > Cyanobacteriota > Cyanobacteriia > Cyanobacteriales > Nostocaceae > Rhizonema. The sequence continues at coordinate 6,976 of CALMVQ010000276.1, forward strand.
ATTTTTTTTCGAGACACATAGTGCGAGCAAAAAAGGCGGACACTTCAAATCCCCTAATTTTAATTATGGGGATTCTCTTTTTACTTTTTACTTTTTACTTTTTACTTTTTACTTTTTACTTTTTAAGTGGAATTATCGGTTCAAGTTCCGCATTAATCACGCCGCGAATCATGTAGTTCTTCGGGTGCATCCGGCGAATCGACGAACATGGCGAGAGCCAATGCGGACAATCCAAATTTGAGCATCTGGGCGACGGGCTTCGAGGCGATCGCAGGCAGCAATTTCACTGGCATCAACCTCAAAATCTCCAGTTTCGATGTCTATCGCCACAATCAAGCCATAGTTTCCCTCCTCAACTTGAGGGCGTATCTGAGATTCATAGATCTTATCCCCCACCTTTGCGAATTCCTCTTTACTGTAGCGGGGTTGTCGAACTGTCATGAATTTGACCTCGTTACAAACGTTACACTTGTATTTTAACCTAGGGCTAATTGGTAATAGGTAATGGACCAAAAGAACAATCCCCAATTACCAATCCCCTTGTTGCACGCCCATACTTTATGTGTCAATTTGACCGACGCGACGGATATTAATAATATCGCTTAATTTCTTAATTTGGGTAAAGATTTGTTCGAGTTGAGAGCGATCGCGGATATCGATCCCCAAGTCCATTAAAGCTGGTTGACCATTGGCCGTTTTCACAGTAGCATGACGTACATTGATACCTTGGTCGCTCAACCGCGATAAAATATCTTTCAGTATGCCGACGCGATCCATTGCTTCAATCTGAATATTCACCGAATAACTTTGAGAACGACTCGTATTTTCGCCTGTTGAATTCCACATCACTGGTACGAGGCGCTCGCACTCCACATCCTCAAGATTGTGACATCCTTGGCGATGAATCGAAATTCCCTTACTTCGCGTTACGACACCGATAATTCCTTCACCGGGTATAGGAGTACAACACCCCGAAAGATGATACATTAACCCTTCTACCCCAACAATAGGGGAATCGTTGGAGCGGGAAATTGCCGTAGCATCCCGCAACGTCTTGGTTGCAGTTTGTTCTTTGGGAAGAAATTGCGGTGCGATCGCGATCGGTTGTTGCGATTTCACGACTTCTCGCCAACGGTTAAGTAACAAGTTGAGCGTAACTTCACCGTAACCTAAAGCGGCGACTAAATCTTCCACCGAATGGTAATTACATCGTTCAGCGACAGCATCCATTGATTCCGATTTCAGCAAGCTTTCAAAACCCGTTTTCCCGAGTTCTTTTTCCAACAATTCCCGCCCTCGGCAAATATTTTCTTCACGACGCGATCGCTTATACCATTGCTTGATGCGATTCTTTGCTGCCGAAGTTCTGACAAAGTTTAACCAATCCAGACTCGGATGACTATTCTTCTGCGTAATAATCTCGACAATATCGCCATTTTGCAGCCTTGTAGACAGTGGCACCATCCGTCCGTTCACTCGCACTCCCGCACAGTGGTTCCCCACTTCTGTATGAATGCGATAGGCAAAGTCTACACTTGAAGAACCAGGGCTTAAAGCAATAACATCACCCTTAGGGGTAAAGACATAAACATCATCCTCAAATAAATTATCCTTGATGCTTTCCAGATATTCCTGAGCGTCTTTCAAGTCACTTTGCCATTCCAGCAACTGCCGCAACCAAGTGAACTTTTCATCTGCCGCAGTAATCCGGGTATTGTTAGAACTCCCCGTTTCCTTGTACTTCCAGTGGGCGGCAATTCCATACTCTGCAATCTGATGCATTTCCAGAGTGCGGATTTGCACTTCCAAAGGACGCCCCCACGGACTAATCACCCCTGTATGCAAAGACTGGTAACGATTCGCCTTAGGCAAGCCAATGTAATCTTTAAATCTGCCAGGAATTGGGCGAAAAGCATCGTGAACCATTGCCAAGGCACGATAACAATCCTCATTTGTCTTGACAGTAATTCTGAGCGCCGCCACATCATAAATTTCGTGAAACTCTTTGTTTTGCCGTTGCATCTTCTGATAGATACTGTAAAGATGCTTAGGACGCCCACTAATGTCAAGGCACTGAATTCCCGCGTCTAACAGCCGATGCCGCAAAGTTTCGATAACGTTCGCCAATCTTTCTTCCCGTAAAGTCCGTTTTTCAGCGACATATTGCTGAATTTGGCGGTAAGCGTCGGTTTCTAGATACTTAAATGATAAATCTTCCAATTCCCACTTAAAACGCCAGATGCCCAAGCGATTGGCTAAAGGAGCAAAAATTTCTCGTGTTTCCAATGCAATCCTCTGGCGTTTCTCATCAGCTAGATGTTCGAGAGTGCGCATATTGTGCAGACGATCTGCCAACTTCACCACGATCACCCGAATATCTTGTGCCATTGCCAAAAACATGCGGCGAAAATTCTCAGCTTGGCTTTCTGTCTTACTTTTAAAATTGAATTTGGAAAGCTTAGTAACTCCTTCTACTAAAAGCCGCACTTCTGTTCCGAAGCGCTGTTCTATTTCATCAATCGTGACATTTGTATCCTCAACTACATCATGGAGAAACCCAGCTGCTATCATAGCGGCACTGCCCCCCAAGTCGCGCAACAATCCAGCCACTGCAACAGGATGACAGATATAAGCTTCTCCCGATTTGCGGTACTGTCCCTTATGCAAATTGTAGGCAAATTCAAATGCCCGACAAATCAAATCTGTTTCACCAGTTCGATTCTTTTCAACATCAGGGCTTTCTGAGCCCGAACAATCTAAACAAATTTCTAGCCATTCCGGAAGCTTAACATCAGTTGGTGAATTTATTACAGTGGTCATCATAGAATTGGGATGCAATCTGTCTTTGAGTAAGAAAGTGGAAGGATCTGCTTATAGCTTGTCGCCAATAAAGGCTGTTACTGATACACTGCCCTTGAATCATGTGTATGAGGATGATTTACTTTATATTCAAGTATGAGTGCAAATCATCTAGTAAAAGGGTTAAGTGCGATCATCCTGGCAATAGATAAATGCAAAAATAGCCTCAAATCTGATTTGAGGCTTCAGATCTCGAAAAAGTTGAAAAAAACTATCTAAAAAAAAATCTTGACACTTATCTTATCTTAATTATGGCTAGATGTCTCTAAATCAACAGAAATATCACTCATTCGCAATCTTGCTTAAACAATTACGCTCAGATCTTACCCCCATTCCACTAAATGCACTAGAACTGCGACAGCGTACAGCGTCCTTACAGCAATTTTTTCAGCAACAAATTGTGCCTCTGGATGATGAAGGTACAGACAGCCAAGATTGGGGGCGCGAGCAGTCTTATCGAACGGAGATGAGCAAGCAACTGCGACTCTTGGAAATTGATGTCATGTTTTTTCAAGGATCCCGGCAAGCTTCTACTGCACAAGAAAGACTTGATACCATTAATCATCGCTTGACAACTCTCATAGAATACTCTAAAGCAATATTACAAACAGAGGAATAGTATCTTTTCACCACCATAAACGACTCCTGAACAGGTATAAAAGTACCTATTTTCTTTCTTGTCTTCCACAGCGAGGAGCAGTTCGGTAGTCACAACGAACAACGAAAAACTAACAATTAACAAATTATGAGTGAAAGTTTATTTTGTATTGAAAATTTGCAAGTTGCCTATCCTCATCATAGCGCTGAAGCAATTCAGTGGGCAGTTGATGGTGTGTCTTTTACCCTGCAACCAGGAGAAAGAATGGGATTGGTGGGTGAGTCGGGTTGTGGCAAGTCAACCTTGGGAAGGGCGGCGATGCGGTTACTGCCACCTTCCACTCAGATTAAAGGAAGGGTAATGTTTCAAGGGCAATCAGTTTTTGATATGACTTCCTCTCAGGTGCGGAAATTTCGGGGAGAAGCAGTGGCACTCATTTTCCAAGATCCGATGACGCGCCTCGATCCGTTGATGAGCATTGGTAACCACTGTATCGAAACCTTAAAGGCGCACTCCCCTCAATTATCAATGCGGGCAGCGAAGGAAAAGGCGATCGCGACATTGGATAAAGTCAAAATTCCGGCAAATCGCTGGGATCAATACCCTCACGAGTTTAGCGGTGGAATGCGGCAAAGGGTAGCGATCGCCCTAGCTTTACTCCTGAATCCGAAGTTAATTGTTGCTGATGAACCGACTACCAGCTTGGATGTCACCGTCTCTGCCCAGATTCTACAGGAATTAACACGACTATGCAGTGTCGAAAACATGGCATTGCTGCTCATCTCTCACGATTTAGCTTTGGTTACTGAGTATTGCCCCCGCATTGGGGTGATGTACAACGGCAAAATGGTGGAAATGGGTTCCTCTCAAACTGTGTTCCAGCAACCCCAACATGAATATACAAAGCAGCTTCTTAAAGCAGCTTTGCATATTCAAGGAAATGGAGAATCGGGAATGAAGGAAATTTCTGCAACTTCTCCTCTTCCTCCTACTCCTCACTCTCCAATTCTCCGTGTCACAGACTTAAAGCAGTACTACAGCTTAGAACCCAACTTTGTAGAGCGACTGTTGAGGCAGCAAAGTCAGACAATTAAAGCTGTGGATGGTATTAACCTCGAACTGTATCCAAAGGAAATTCTTGGATTAGTGGGAGAGTCGGGTTGCGGTAAGAGTACGCTGTCACGGACAATTTTGCAACTTATTCGTCCGACTGCCGGTAAAGTGGAGTTCTTAGGACGAGATTTAACTAGTGCAACACGCCAAGAAATAAGATCCTCTAGGCGACAAATGCAGATGGTGTTTCAAGATCCACATGCTTGTCTAAATCCAGTAATGACAGTTGGACAGAGTATAGCTGATCCGATGCTCATTCATAACCTAGCTACATCCGCCAAGGCAACCGAAGAGGTATTGTTGATGCTAGATAAAGTCGGGTTAAAACCAGCATCTGTCTATATAGAACGTTATCCGTCAGATTTGTCTGGTGGGCAACAGCAACGAGTGGCTTTAGCCCGTGCTTTAATTACTCGTCCCAAACTTGTCATTTGCGATGAACCTGTTAGTATGTTGGATGCAAGCGTGCAGTCACAAGTCTTAGATTTGATGTTGCTTCTTAAAGAGGAATTTGAGTTAACATATTTGTTTATAACTCATGACCTTTGGTTGGCTCGCTTTTTGTGCGATCGCATTGCCGTCATGAACGGTGGTAAGATTGTCGAAATTGGTCCAACAAAAGAAATTTTTGCCAATCCCCAACACCCTTACACTCAAACTTTACTAGCTGCTGCGCCTTTATTAGCACGGGTTTAAGTGAGACTGAGGAGTAAGGAATCAAAACTCTCAATTCTCAATTCGATTTTCAATGATAATTCGCGATGCCACTGAAGCTGATTTACCAGTTATTGTAGCGATTTACAATGCTTCAATTCCCACCCGTCTGGCAACCGCTGATTTAAAGCCAGTTTCTGTGGAAAGTCGCCTTGCATGGTTTAAGGGACGATCATCATCAAAACGCCCTCTTTGGGTGATTGAAGTAGAAGATGTCGTTGCTGGTTGGCTAAGTTTCCAATCTTTTTATGGACGACCAGCTTATCATGCTACTGCTGAAATTAGTATTTATATTGCGCCAGACTCTCATCGACGTGGTTTGGGGAGTCAGCTTCTTGCTCAAGCAATTCATCAAAGTCCAAATTTAGGCTTGAAGACGCTCATGGGCTGGATTTTTGCTCATAATCAACCTAGTTTAAAGCTGTTTGAAACATTTAGCTTTCAAGTTTGGGGACATTTGCCTCAAATTGCAGAACTTGATGGCGTAGAACGCGACTTAGTCATTATGGGACTGCGAATTTAATCAACGAAGCTAATTGCGAATAAAATCAATATCCACTACTATCATTCTAGAACAAAAGTCAAAGAATGCGACAGCTCCCCATGTAGGGGCGAACGGTGAGACAGAGAAAGCAGGAGGGTTAGCCCGACCTAGGGGACTGCGAACCCGTTAGCGCAGCGTTAGCGAGGAACGAGCGTCAGGGCTGTTCGCCCTTGCAGTATATTTGATGTGTAGCGAAGTTTTATGGAATTGGTATAAGTGCCTAAGTAATACCAACGAAAAAAGAATACGACAGATAACCATGTAGGGGCGAACGGCTGTAAGAAAGCGGGAACGCCGTACAGGCGAACCCCCTGACGATGGGTTTATGTGTTGCAAACATTTTTGAAATTGGTATAAGTTGATCCAAAACAACATAGATGTGTTAAGATGTATTTAAACACTCATTTGCCTATTAACAACTGTCAGTTTAGGCTTGACAAGATTGTTGGTTTTTACTGACAAGTTATTCGATTCAACCCACTATACACAAACCATACTTCAGCCAGTCAGGTAAGGTTGTGTTTATTCATAAAAACTTACTTAGTCTCATCAATAAGACGGATGTAGGATATAGAATGCTGCTTAAATTCCGGAATAGAACGTCCCAGCGTTTTGGCGATATTAATCCACTGTTGCATCACAACTTCTACATTTTGCAGTGCTTGTTGATAAGTTCTGCCGTCAGCTGCACAACCTGGTAACTCTGGAACTTCAGCTATAAATTCTTGGTCTTCTTCACTCCAGTAGAGAATAATTTCATAATGGAGCATTCTTTTTACCTCCTAACTGGTATTTGAGAATGACTGCGCGAACTTGTTTTACTTGATAGGGTTTAGCTTTTCCTTGCTTGTGTTGCAAATTCAAGATCTCTTCGACGTTTTTTTTTGTAAAAATATAGTTACCATTATGTATCTGTTCACTAAAGCCCAGGCTTTGTAAGAGTTGCCACAGTTGAGCAAAAGGTATGTCTGCATCAGATCCTCCTAAGAGGATTTTAGACAGGAGTTTATCTTGTGGAGTCACGGTTTGTGAATAATATCCCTAAATAATTGTAATTTACCTAACTTTACAAAAAAGGCGGTGGGAAAATCCCATACTTTCTCTAGCCGTAAGTTGAAAACCGATCCACCGCCACCATTAGTCATGAGAATTTACACAGTATGCAAATTCTTGTTTCCTTCAGGAACCGGATAAGTTGTATGAGATAAAAACAGACGCGCTTCACCTAAAGCCATGCCTTTATAATTCTAAGGTAGAGAGCGTTCTGCGACGCAGTTAACTTCTACCTCTTAACAGGGATCGTCTCGAACTCGAAAGAAGCAATCCGACGCTCACTAATATAGATATCTATTTTGTGCTTTCCAATTGGATCGCCGGAAACAACAGTCCAATAATCCTGGATTATACCATTTTTTATTAACTGTGTGCGCGTAGTAACCCCCTCAGTGCCGTGTGCCGCTATCGAGAAGTGTTCGCCATCGGTTGTCCCCCAAGTGTCTGGGTGCTTTGGTAGCTGTAGGATTTCTCGCCAAGTCACTTCACCTTGATAGTCTTTAAGCTGAATACGCCACCCGTATTTATTTCCCTCAATGAGTGGGATTTTGTTGGTGGGAAGAAAAGTCACGTTTTTTTTGGATTTCACCTGCAAAATCCCGAATTCAGCTTTAGTGACAATAATTGGTACAGTCGTCGGTTTTGCACTGACTGACTGAGAGGAGGCTAGTGCATTATATGCGGAAGAAGCTACAACTCCAGACGCTATCCAAGAAGCAACTAATAGAACCGTCGCAGATCCAATTCTCGGTTGCATAATTTATCTAATATCAAGTCATACTTATTGATACATGAAATCTAACAGTTTTTCAGATATACACAGAACATTTTTAAGGCATCATGAATGTAGTAAAGGGCGCAATGTACTTTTCGTCATCTATTCTCGTTTGTCATAAATTTACTACTGACACGTAACGTTTATCTATTTTTCGACTTATCCTCGCATTTTTAAAGTCAGTCTTTACGAAATCGAGTTGACGTTAAGTGAAACGCGATCGCCTAGAGCGGGCGGGTACGCAATCACAATTGGCTTCTAACTCCTATCCAGGTTTTGATTTTCAGAACAAGCAAGAGCTAACTTAGTACTTCATTTGTAGTCTTGAAATGAAGTTTTGCAACCTTCTCCAAAATTTCTCTGCCATTTTCTTCAATCAACTGTCTTGCTACAGTAACAGCTGCTTTAGAAGAGCCTTTTGGTTACTTTGTGTGGTACTGTTTCCCCAAATTGTTTAGTTTATTGAGAAATCGTTCTCTCGCTAAGATTGAAGCTGCTGCAACAGCTATATGACTCTCAGCCCGATAAGCTTGAATAACTTTTAATTTCTTGCCTTGCTCTTGTAGTTTTTCAAGCAAAAGCTTTTCGTCAGCAAATTGATCAATGATCGCTGTTTGACATTCAACTTTAGATATAGTAGTCCTAAATGAGTTATGAAAATTATTTGTGGAATGAACCGCCTTGGCTGACGCCACGTCTGACGACGAAGGCGCAGCGTCTCGCAGAGAAGACGCCTTCGCGCAGCGTCTCCCCTTGGGAGAAGAACGCCAAGAAAAGAAAGAGAGAGGATTTTACGCTCTGATGCGCGGATTGCTATAAAAGTTCCTCTATTGCTTTTGCATGTGCCCAAGCAAGTAAGTCATTAAGTGATTTTTTCTCGTTTTCGAGTTTGGCATATATTTGGTTATATCTTTCAGCAGATATTTCTACAATGACAAACTTATCCTGGCAAATTCTTCGGATCTCTCTAGCAATTTCCTGAATTTTCTTATCGCTTATAGCTTTACTATCTCTCACATTAAGCATTGTGAGTTGACTTGCAATTTTTTCGTCTATATACAGGTTAGCACTGACTAAAGGGCCGAAATAATCACCGTAGGTTCGCTTCTCCCTTCAATCAGGAGCGAACGTACAGCAGTAGATTGTGCTATCTTGAAGAGTATTCAGTATACTATAATTAGCACGAAAATCACAAAATAAAAATTTTAGGAACTAGAGAGCAGCTATCAAAATCTATGTCCCTAACTCTGTTGAGAATCTAGTTATGTTCAAGCGATTTCTGTTTCTGTTTGCTTGCACTACAGGGGGCATCGGTGCTGCTATGTTCTTTTTTTGGCAACAGGCAACCCAACTGCCAACCAGATACACAAATCCACCATCGACGACAAAAGCACTTCATCTAACTGACAAAACCCAAATTAAACAAGCTCGTGAGCAGGTGTTGCATAAAGTTTCAAAGCACCTTAAAGATTCACAAACCGAAGGGGAAGTGCAACTAGACGCTCATGAAGTCAATGCATTGGTAGATGGTGAAATTGCCAAAACATCTAATAAAAGTCGGCTGGCTCAAGCTATTTCCGATACAAATACTCAAATTAAAGACGGGAAAATTTCCGTAGGTGCAGTCGTTGATTTGAAGAAAATCCCCTTAAACGAATTGCACACAGGGAAACAAGGAGCGATCGCTCAACTGCTGAAAATACCAGTCATTAAAGAACATCCTGTATACATTGAGCTTGAAGGCAAACCAACTATTCGTCATCGAAAAGTGAACTTAGACAATACAACTCGCGTCAAACTCGGTAATTTTAGCTTCACCCTTGCTGAACTATCTGAATATTTGGGGATTCCCCAAGAACGCTTAAACCAACAAATTTCAAAGGAACTCAAGACTTTACCACCGTTCGTGGAAGGCGCGGAAATTGTTGGCAATGCCGTTGTGCTTCGGGGAGGGAAAACTATACAGTAGTCTGTTACGTTAAGGTTGCTGAGTCAAGGGCGGGGGAATGGAACTTAGGACAAGAGAATTGAAGGTATATTGAACTTAAGGTAAGAGAATTGAAGGAAAAATTTTATGTCTACATATAATGAAGTACGGCATCTAGCTGAAAGCCTCACTCCTGACGAGCAAATGCGGCTGATCGAGGATTTGTCAAAGTTAATTCGTCAAATGGTTACACTAACACCTAAGCCAAAGCGTAGTATTCTAGAATTGCGCGGATTGGGTAAAGAAATCACCGAATGGCATTGATGCTCAAGAATATGTCAATCAAGAACGCGATTCATGGAATGGTTAGCCCTATGACGAGGACAAGAGAATTAACGGTATATTGAACTTAAGGTAAGAGAATTAAAAAAGAAATTATATGTCTACATATCACGAGGTACGCCGTCTAGCTGAAAGCCTCACTCCTGACGAGCAAATGTGTCTGATTGAAGACTTGTCAAGGTTAATTCGTCAAAGGGTGACAATGACGCCCAAGCCAAAGCGCAGCATTCTTGAATTAGAAGGATTAGGCAAAGAAATCACCGAATGGAGTTGATGCTCAACAGTATGTGAATCAGGAACGCGATTCATGGAATGGCTAACCCAGCTACAGGGAAAAATTGTAGGTTTGGATACTGCTCTACTCCTCCGCCTTGATTGAGAAAAATACAAACTATTTGGATACAATGCGGCTGTTTTTTAGAGCTTTGAATCAGGGTGAATTTACCGTTGTGACATCTGTAGTGACGATAGCAAAAGTTTTAGTTTATCCTTTGCGACAAAGGAGTGCAGCCTTGGCTCAACAATATCGTAATATTCTGTTTAATTCCCAAGGTTTGACGACTATGGAAGTTGTTCCGGTAATCGCTGAAACTGCTGCACAACTTCGAGCAGATTATAACTTGAGAACACCAGATGCGATTCAAATGGCTACAGCTATCAGTGAAGGCGCTTCTTTTTTCTTGACTAATGATGCCCGTTTGCCATCGTTACCTGGGCTGTCAGTGTTAGTTTTAGATCAACTGATAGCTTGAGTATTTCTCTTTAGTGCGTTTTTCATAGAATTACTGTAACCATCTCTATGTCAACACCATCTGAAACTGTAACAACCACAATTGAACTCACAAATGGCAGATAAGAAGGCTTGCTTTTTTTGGGACACATAGATGCGATCGCGCATAGCTTCATCCTGAATAAACGTGGCGTTGGTATCCTCGTAAACCCAGTTATCAACAGCATCCGTAGTTGCACTCCAACCCATTGTATTCACTAACCGCAATTTGCTTTAGAAAAGTTTACAACATGCACCTTTTTTGTTCAGGGTAAGCGCATTTCAAATGGGATTGAGCTTTTATCTCTGTGGCTCAAGCCCTAGAAATGAAAGCATTTTTCTTATAACCCCATATTTACCTGTGTGGTAAATAGTTTTAACTTTGCACAAAAGTCCAATAATGAGTTAGGGGTGAGTTCTAACTCATTACTGGATATTCTTAATTAGAATCCTTCTGTTCAAAATCTGCTGCAAAGCATTGTTTTTTATCAATTTCTGACTTAATGATGAGTCCTTGATTATTGACTCCTATTTCAACTCGGTATTGACCATTAACCATATTAATCGCTGTGTAAGCTACTGTACCAGACATAATCAGCCCACACAGTGTCAAGGTTAATTGCAGGATTTCTAATCTTTTCATTGTCTCTAGCTCTCAACTCGTATATTCTCATTTAAAATTAAGGCTGGTTGAGAACTGGGTTGATCAAGACTTCATCATTAGCTGACTTATCTTTGATTTTTGGGGGAAATGTAGATGAGTTTAGGTTGTCAGGTGATTGAGGCTCTCAATTCTGAGTGGGTGACATGAAAGATAGAATGTAGACAACCCGCGACACTTGCACAGGGAATATCATGGCAATAGAATCCTCTGGGGTTTGCTCACTTGGGCGATCGTCGAACTATAAAAATCCCATTTGATTTTGGAATAAACTGCGTACATCTGTAGAGTGTCAAAATCTAGTAGGGGCAGGTTTTACAGATTGATTTTCCAGCCGATACAGTTAATCGGCAAAACCTGCCCGTACAGGAGTAGGGGCAGGTTTTACAGATTGATTTTAAAACCGATAAGTTAATCGGCAAAACCTGCCCGTACAGGAGTTAGGAGTAGGGGCAGGTTTTACAGATTGATTTTCCAGCCGATAAGTTAATCGGCAAAACCTGCCCGTACAGGAGTCAGGAGTAGGGGCAGGTTTTACAGATTGATTTTCCAGCCGATAAGTTAATCGGCAAAACCTGCCCGTACAGGAGTCTTGTCGTGAAGAATACATATCTAGACTGGGTTTAAATCGCAGTTTGAAACTGTCTGGTTATTTTTGCCGCGCTGTACTAGTCCTATAATTATTTATATTTAAATTTGCGGTTTATACTTAATATGTTGGAATTGATGATGTATCAAAAAATGTTTGACATCAGGTCATGTAAATTGATTTTTTATTGTTGGTGAGAAATGTGGGCTAAGTATTTTGCGGCGCTTGTCGCCCCCTCATCTCTCAATGACTACTAATACTGGTTATTGAGTATAGAAGTCTGATACACTATTAGCAGTTTATCAATGGGGAGTGATGGCGCGATCGCTTCGAGTAGCTCCAGACTATATTAATAAAGTGAAGTCAGCACTTCAGCGTAATGACTATTCTAGCCAGACGAGGTTGGCTGAGGACGTAGAACTGTCTCCATCCACAGTCAAAAGCTTTCTTAATGGTAGAGCGATTGATTATGATAATTTCCGAGAACTCTGCAAGAAGTTGGGTTTAGACTGGCAAGAAATCGCATACAAAGAACCAGAAACTCAGCAAACTAATCAGGAAGAATCACCTTTTATAACTGGCACACCCATCACCCAACCGCGTTATTTTTTTGGACGCGAGAAGGAATTAAAACGCCTGTTTAACCTACTCAAACGCCATCCTCTGCAAAACGCCGCCATTATCGGTAAAAAGCGTATTGGCAAAACATCTTTACTGCATTATCTAAAAAACATCTCTACAACCCCAGCAGAACAGCTGCGTCTTGGTCAAAAATCTGATTGGCTACCTCATCCAGAAAGTTACCAGTGGGTATTCGTAGACTTGCAGGACGCTCGAATGCAAAGTCGGGAAGGATTATTAAAGTATATCCTAGAATCTTTAAAGATGAAAGTGCTAACGCCTTGCGATTTAGATCATTTCATGAATGAACTCAGCGAAAACTTATCTTCTCCCACAGTCATCTTATTAGATGAAATTGGCGTTGGTTTACAACGTTGTCCAGAGTTAGATGATACCTTTTGGGAGAGTTTGCGATCTTTAGCAACTAACCAGACACGGGGAAATCTAGCATTTATCTTAACTACTCCCGAATCACCAATTGACTTAGCGCGTAACACAGGACACAGTTCACCCTTTTTTAATATTTTCGGCTACACCGCATATCTAGAAGCTTTGACAGAACAAGAAGCACAGGAATTAATAGCGAGTTCGCCAATACCCTTTCCTAGTGAAGATGTCGAGTGGATTTTAACTCAAAGTCATTGTCATCCGCTTTTATTACAAATTCTCTGTCGAGAAAGATTATTTACTCTAGAAGAAGGAGAGACTAATGATAATTGGCAGGAGGAAGGTTTACGACAGATGGAACCGTTTGCTGATTTATTAGCTGAGAAATAGCAGATGAACTTATGAAAGCACATCGGATAGAAACAATATTATTAACCTAAGCAGGCAAATTATGCCTTCTCAAAACTCACCCACTAACTACGCTGAAATCTACACCGATGCACCTAAACTCCACCCTAATTTGATCATAGGTGGTTTACAACTGTTATTTTGGCTGTTTTTTCGTCCTGAAACTTGGTATAAGAACGCAATACATATTAGAGATGAGATTAACTCTTTAGTAGACTTAAAAAAACCATTTGTATGGCAGTCAGTGCTACAAGGGTATTTAATTGTACCTCTCTGGGCTAATTTTATTGTTGGCTTTGTTCTTTGGGTATTGGTTGTGGGATTGTCTATTTTTTTGTGTGTTGTGGCGTCAAGCTTTGGGTGTTGTGTAGCTTTTAGCGTTGCGTTAGGCGTGGCGGGTGGCGTGGCGGGTGGCGTAGCAGGTGGCGTGGCCTTAGGCGTGGGGTTTGGCGTGGCCAGAGGCGTGGCGTTAGGCGTGGATGATCAAAATTCGATGCTGGCAGGCTTGTTCTTGGGGATACCAGGAGGTTTAGGCTTTGGTGTGGCTGGTGGGCTGGTACATGGTATAGCGTTAGGCATTGCGTATGGTCTTGCCTTTGCTGTGCTGTTCTTTCTGGGTATCACTATCAACTTATGGAGACCAATAGTTTTATATCCACTACTACAATTATGGAATTTACAGCTTTATCAACTGGAAAAAAGCCGCATCTATCAGCGTTCTACTTTATTAAGATTATTAAATACATCTCCTGAACGAATTAACCAAAGACACACAAATGAATCTGCTAATTTTATATTTATAAACTTAATATTACGTTTAGTTTATCAATTTAATAACAAAATTATAAATGAGTATTCCAGTTTATTACGCTATCATTCAGCCTTTTGGGATCAATTTCAGCGCATACCCTTATACGGCTTAGATAAGTACTTACTTCTGGTCATAGAACACAATCCATCTGAGGGTAAAGCTGCTACTGATTATCTGAATGAACGTCGTCAAAAATGGGTAGTTCAAATTGCTAAAGATGCTCTACGCTTAAGAGACTGTGCTGATGTAGAAGCTATACGTCAGGTTTATCGCAATATAGAAATTAACGAATTAGGAAACTCAACTAACTCTTTGCTAAGCATCTTTACTCGCATCAGTCGGAATGTAAACGCAGCATTAGAACAAAGAAGTAATTACAACCAACGTATATCTCTTAAGGCTGTAGCCGCTCAATTAAGTGCACAGTTAGAAAATTTCAATCGTAGTAATAATAAATACGCTTCTTTTTTCCAACCATTTGCTCAAAGATGGCTGGATATAATCAACAAATATCTAGACGAACTGGCTATTAAAGTTGAACAAAACCAAGAAATTGACTCTCCTTATATTATTGGTGTACCACTTACACTAGAGCAAAAAATTTTTATTGGACGTAGTGATATTGGTCTACGTATTGAAAAATTACTTTTAGATCGCCGCCGTCCTCCCTTACTACTTTACGGTCAGCGACGTATGGGTAAAACTTCTCTGCTCAACAACATCGGAAAGTTACTTCCCAATTCCATCATCCCCATGTTTGTAGATTTACAAGGCCCACTCTCATCAGCAAGTAACGACACAGGCTTTCTCTACAATCTTGCTAAGGGAATGATAACTTCCGCCAAACAACAAAGCGCCTTAACGTTGCCAACACTTTCACGAGTAACATTAGCAGATGATCCTTTTACAGGGTTTGATGAATGGCTAGATCAGGTAGAACAATCACTTGAAAACAATACTGCTTTGCTAATGTTAGACGAGTTTGAAACTTTAGACACTGCTATTAGCAAAGGACGCTTTGATGAACAAGATGTTTTGGGAATGCTGCGTCACTTGATTCAACATCGTCCCCGCTTCAAAATATTATTAGCAGGCTCCCATACTATTGAAGAATATCAGCGTTGGGCTACTTATCTTATCAACGTTCAAGTAGTACATATCTCTTATTTAAAAGAAGACGAAGCACGACACTTAATTGAAGATCCAGTCCAAGATTTTACTCTCCGCTATGAACCTAATGCAGTTGAGCGGGTATTGCAACTTACCCGTTGTCACCCATTTTTAGTACAATTACTTTGTGGGGAAATCATTGTCCTGAAAAATGAGCAAGATCCCTCTATCCGTCGCTTGGCAACCTTGGCAGATGTAGAAGCAGCAATACCAGAGGCTTTGAAAAGTGGTGGTTTTTTCTTCGCTGATATTCAAAATAACCAAGTTGATGCAAATGGACGCGATATTTTACGCTTTATCGCCGCTCAAGCAGAACAGGGAATTGTCAGCCAGCAAACTTTATCACAACATTTTCCTGATGTTTGGGAAAGAACGATTCCACTGTTATTGCAACGAGAGTTGATTGAGGAAGTTGCAGAAGGTTATCGCTTCCAAGTGGAGTTAATTCGACAGTGGTTTACTCCTCAACGCTGAGATGACTTGACGGGAAATAGAAAGGTCGTAATTACGAAATCTTAATACTTTGCGCCCCCATTCTCCGAAATAGCTGACCTGGAACGTTAAGTAAGTGGGCGGAAATAAACCCAAATGGTTTGTTGCGGTTAAGAGAGCGCTAAAGCGCAACTACGAGCCAATTACAGAGGTTTTACATTTTGTTACATAGTTGTAATTTTTCTCGCACACTTACTTAAGTCATCACAAACCTATTTAATCCTGTACGTAGTCTTGCCCTGTCACCAATGCCAATTCCGCTCGCATAAACTCACGTCCCAAGTAAGCCGCATGAGCCAATCGGCGGTTGAATAGTTGTAGCGATCGCCCTACCACACTTCATCAAACGTTAGATTTACTCAAAATCAAATCGGTATAATTAGTTGTACAATCTCTTCTATGTATGACGATACCTGCCGATTCCTTGCCGAACATTTCTCAGCCGACTTTGCCAGTTGGTTGTTAGGAAAGCCTGTCACGATGACAGAACTCAAACCCTCTGAACTCTCCCTCGATCCGATTCGCGCCGATGCCCTAATTTTACTAGAATCAGACGAATCTGTTTTGCATATCGAGTTCCAAACACTTCCCAACAACAATATTCCATTTCGTATTTTGGATTACCGCGTGCGAATGTACCGGAAAGATCCAACCAAACCGATGCGGCAAGTTGTGATTTATCTGAAGCAGACTGGATCGCAGTTGGTTTATCAAACGAGCTTTACAATGGAACGTACACGTCATGAGTTTGATGTCATTCGGTTGTGGGAGCAACCTGCCTCACTCTTTTTGCAATATCCTGGACTATTGCCCTTTGCTACACTGGGACAGACTACAAATCCAGCAGAGACATTACGCCAAGCAACTGAGATTGTAGATCGGATTGAAGACCCAGCGATACAGGCGAATCTGATAGCAGCCTCAGCAATTTTAGCTGGGTTAAGATTAGAACAAGACGTAATTTATAGTCTAGTGCGGAAAGACATCATGCAAGAATCTGTGATTTACCGTTCGATTCAGGAAGAAGCAGAGGCAAGGGCAGAGGCAAGAAAACAGAGAGAGATTGCCAGTAATTCTTTACTTTGAAGGTTTTCCAATTGAAGCTATTGCTCGTATTACCGGATTGTTGATCGAAGAAGTCCAACAACTTCAACAACAACTCAACGAGTCTGCAGAAAGTTAAGTTTAGGAGATGTGCGGGACGATAGTCGATTCAACTAACGGAGATGTTGTACCGACTGACTGGATGTTGTAACAAGGAATTTAATTTTGTCCGACTACTCATGAACTACCGAGATTACATCACGATTGAACCAAATAAACGCAGTGGCAAGCCTTGCGTGCGCGGTTTGCGTATAACGGTTTATGAAGTGCTTGAGTACCTAGCTTCTGATATGACAGAAGCAGAGATACTTGAAGACTTTCCCGATTTAACGCGGGAAGATTTTAAAGCCTGCATCGCATATGCGGCTGATCGCGAGCGTCGGTTTATGACTGTGCCAATATCCGCATGAAATTGCTTTTTGACGAAAATCTTTCTCCCAAGTTGCCGCTCCGTTTGACTGATGACTGAGCTTTTCCCAAATTCCCTTCACGTTCGGGATGTTGATATGAAATCAACTATCGATCCAATAGTTTGGGATTATGCAAAGTCGAATGATTTGATGATCGTCTCGAAAGACGCGGATATGCACGACAGAAGCTTAGTATTTGGGAATCCACCGAAGGTTATTTGGATTCGGCTTGGCAACTGTTCGACTTTACAGGTTGAAAATTTGCTGCGTCGGAATTTTGATGCGATCGCATTATTTTACCAAGACAAGTATTTATCACTGCTTGCCTTACCATAATTTCAATCTCACGCCTAATTCGTCACTCGGAAGAAACCGTTTCACCCTCTGACATTACCTCTACCTCAGGCAAATTTTATTTCTTGACCGTTCGATTCAGGAAGAAGCAGAGGCAAGGGCAGAGGCAAGAAAACAGAGAGAGATTGCCAGTAATTCTTTACTTTGAAGGTTTTCCAATTGAAGCTATTGCTCGTATTACCGGATTGTTGATCGAAGAAGTCCAACAACTTCAACAACAACTCAACGAGTCTGCAGAAAGTTAAGTTTAGGAGATGTGCGGGAAGATAGTCGTGAAGATACGGCACAATTATCGCATATTACGGAGAGACATAATGCAGGAATCCACCGTTTATCGTTCAATCTGGAGAGAGGCTGAGGAAGAAAAGACACGGGCGATCGCTATCAATCTCTTGCGTAGAGGAGTGGCGATCAACATTATTGCCCCTTCCACGGGCTTATCGATTGAGGAAGTGCAACAACTTCAGCAGCAACTGAATGAGTCTCCACAAAATTAGTTGGTAATATTGAAAGTACTGCCGTTTGTCTCAACAAATGCATGACCATTAACATCCCAATTGACGAAGCTTTAATCCAAGAAGCCAAAGCCTTAGGAAATCAACAAACTGAACGTGATGTCGTCGAAGAAGCATTGCGTGAGTATGTCCAACGTCGTAAGCAACTTTTGATACTTGATTTGTTTGGGACAATTGACTACGATGCGGATTATAATTACAAACAGCAACGACAACAGTCATGAGAGTTGTTGTAGACACTTCTGTTTGGTCATTAGCACTGCGACGAAATACGACCTCAGAAGCAAAGCCTATTGTCAATCTGTTATGCGATTTAATTACTAATGACCAAGTTGCTTTATTGGGAGCTGTTCGGCAAGAGGTGCTTTCAGGCATCCGTTATGTTGAGCAGTTTACTCGTCTGAAAGACTACCTTCATGCTTTTCCCAATATAGAGTTAACTTCCGTTGACTACGAATTAGCAGCAGAATTTTACAACACCTGTCGCACAAATGGTGTTCAAGGAGCAAACACGGATTTTTTAATTTGTGCTGTTGCTCATCGCCGTGCTTACAGCATTCTAACCGCAGATAAAGATTTTGAGGGTTTCCAGGCGTATGTTCCTATTGTTTTATTGAATTAGGACGGATGGTTTTTGGTGTTAAAGTCAGCAATGGTGAAGTTCATTGTCAAGGCGTTCTTGGAAGTTACCTGTTACTCCTCAAAAATAGGGCGATTACCATTAATGCTGATTGGGACATATTTGTGTCAGAGTGAGGCAGAAATTAAACGTGAGTATCTATCAGAAAATTAGAGTGGGCAGAAGATCCCCGACTTCGTAAAAGTTGTCGGGGATCTTTGTGAGGTTTCTACTCAACTCCCTCAATACGATCTTCAACTTCCTGATACAACTCACGCAGCAATTGCAAGTTGTTCTCACTTGTTTCCCAGTAACCGCGTCCATTGACTTCCAGCAAAGTGGAGACAATTTTGCGGAAGGAATGGGGGTTGAGATTCATTAGGCGATCGCGCATAGCTTCATCCTGAATAAACGTGGTGTTGGTATCCTCGTAAACCCAGTTATCAACAGCATCCGCAGTTGCACTCCAACCCATTGTATTGACTAAACGCTTCGAGAGTTCTCGCACACCTTCATAACCATGATTCAGCATTCCCTCGTACCACTTGGGATTCAACAACTTAGTACGGCTGTCCAAACGCACGGTTTCTGATAGTGTACGCACTTGAGCGTTAGCTGTGGTGGTGTCGGCAATGTAGGATGCTGGTTTTTTACCATCACCCCGCAAACTGGCGACAAGTTTGGTGGGATCGGAGTCGAAGTAGTGAGAAACATCCGTCAAGCTAATCTCGGAAGAATCGAGATTTTGGAAAGTAACTTCAGCAGTTTTGAGAGTCGTTTCAAAAATCTGCCGCGATTGTTCCATCGTACCGGGGGTATCGCTACTAAAGGCAAAAGATTTCCGCGTCAGGTACATTTCCTGCAACTCGGCTTCACTTTCCCAAGTGCTGTTTTCCACTGCCAAGTTGATATTGGAGGAGTAGGAACCAGAAGCATTAGAGAAGACACGAGTTGCTGCTTGGCGCAGGTTGATCCCCATTGCCTCTGCTTGTTCAAGCGCGTGTTTACGAACATAGTTCATCGATGGCGGTTCATCTGCTTCCGCAGCCATCTTCACTGCTTGATCCAGCAGATTCATTTGGTTAATAAACAAATCGCGGAAGACGCCAGAACAGTTGATTACCACATCAACACGCGGACGTCCCAATTCTTCCAAAGAAATTAATTCCAACTTGTTCACTCGTCCCAACGCATCCGAAACCGGACGTACTCCTACCATCCACATCACCTGTGCTAGGGATTCGCCGTAAGTTTTGATGTTATCAGTACCCCAAAGGACAAAAGCAATGGTTTCGGGATACCTGCCACCATTTTCTGACTTATGCCGTGCCAAAAGTTTGTCTACGACGATTTTGGCTGATTGCACAGCCGCAGTCGTGGGGATGGATTGGGGATCGAGGGCATGGATATTCTTACCTGTCGGTAACACATCTGGGTTGCGGATGGGATCACCACCCGGTCCTGGTAAGATGTATTCACCTTCCAACCCTTTGAGTAATGCACCCAGTTCGTTGTCAGCACAAACTTGCTCCAAGCAGAAATCCAAATACTCAAAGAGACTTTGGATTTTAGCTTTTGGGTTCTGCATTTGGGAATTAGAATCCAAAATCGGAAATCCTAAATCCAAAATTGCTTGCACCCAAGGTTCTTTTTTACCCATGTTAAAGAAGGTAGAGACGCGCCATGTCGTGTCACCAGAAACACGTCCCTCAGCATCAGTTTGTTCATGTACAAGGGTGGAAACTGCTACGCGGGTTGCATTCGTGATATCTTGCAGCAGTTGGACATCTTCTAAAATGCCTTTGTCGTTGTTGTGGTAAATCTCATCAATGTCGCGTCCGATACTGTTAGCAATTAGTCGGAGTAGACTGGGAATTTCTTCCTCTGAACGATCTAAGCTGGCAATATTAACGAGTGTAGCGATTGCTTCTTCTGCACTAGGAGGCTTTCCAACTACGTGTAATCCACATGGCAGGAGTCGCGATTCTATCTCCATCAGCTTACAGTATACCATGCCAACAACAGTATCCCGCTCTTCAGCAGTCATGTCTTTGGCGTGTTTGTCAGCTAAGGCGATATCCTGCTCCAAGTTCACCATCCGGCATTTATCCATGATGGTATTAACAATGGGAATGCCGCGCCCAGTATCTTTCAACGTTTGGTAAGAAGCTACCAATTCGCTGAGTTCTTTCAAACCCTTGTATAAACCAGCATTTTCCGCCGGAGGAGTTAGGTAGGAAATTGTTTCCGCATAACTACGACGCTTGGCAATTGTCGCCTCACTAGGGTTATTTGCCGCATAGTAATACAAATTGGGAATTGTCCCAATCAAGTTATCTGGATAACATTCGCCAGACATCCCCATCTGTTTCCCTGGCATAAATTCCAAGGAACCGTGAGTCCCGAAGTGCAACACTGCGTCAGCTTGCCAAATTTGTTCCAAGTAGGTGTAGTAAGCGGCAAAACCGTGATGGGGACTAGCGGAACGGGAGAACAACAGCCGCATGGGATCGCCTTCGTAACCAAATGTTGGTTGCACACCAATAAACACATTGCCAAAGTGTTTGCCGTAAATCAGCAGATTTTGCCCGTCACTATTAAGATGTCCTGGCGGTGGTCCCCAGTTTTCTTCTAATCTGTGAGAGTAGGGTGTGAGTGCTTCATATTCAGGCACTGACATCTGGTAAGCAACATTCAATTCCGGACTACTGTACTGCGCCTGGGCGTCGTGGATGACTTGTTCCATTAAGTCTTTGGGACTTTCTGGTAATTCGTCTAAGTCATACCCATTATTCTTGAGGGCTTTCATCACCTCATAAATGGAACCGAAAACATCCAAGTAGGCAGCAGTGCCGACGTTACCTTTATCTGGTGGGAAGCTAAAAACCGTGATGGCAACTTTCTTATGTAGCTTGGGCTTGCGACGCAAGTTAGCCCATTTCAGAGCGCGTTGGGCAACAGCTTCAATGCGATCTTGCAAAGCGATCGCTCTCCCTGTTGCTCCGTCTCTTCCTGATAAAATAATTGGTTCAATCGCCCCATCCAATTCCGGAATCGCAATTTGTAACGCCACTTGAATTGGGTGTAACCCCAAATCGCTATCAATCCATTCTTCCGTTGTTTGGAAGACTAGAGGCAGTGCTACCATATAAGGACGATTCAAGCGCTGGAGAGCCTCAATTGCCTTAGGATGATCTTGACGTGCCGGCCCACCTACTAAGGCAAATCCAGTAAGCGAAATCACTGCATCCACTCGCGATATGCCTGCTTTTGTCCCTCCTGTCAGCGTGGGAGAAAGTGAGGGAGCGGGTTCCCAGAAGTAAGCATCCACAGGTTTAGAGAAGTCCAAACCCCCTGCAAATGCGGGGATCACCCGTGCGCCCATTGCTTCTAGTTCTTGTACCATTGCCACATAGTGAGCATCATCACCCGTTACCAGGTGAGTGCGTTGCATCACTAGTCCAATACAGGGTGCTAGCGGATCTTTCAAATCTTGGGAGATGTCCTTGCGACTCATATACCAGTTGAGGTACTCTTTCACATCCTCGAACATCGTCGGAGCTAAAGGATGCCAAATCCCCATATCGGGATAAACAACTGGTTGTTTGTATTGTACAGACGCTAAATCTAGTGTCTGTTCACCTTTTAACACGTATTTATCAGCAAGCATCAGCAAGAAGTTTTCCAAGTTTTCTGGAGAACCACCCAGCCAATACTGAAAACTCAGCATAAAATTTCTGGCATCTTGTGCTTTCTCCATTGGCAGGAACTTCAGCACTTGCGGCAGCGTTCGCAGCAGCTTCAACATGCCATCTTGGAATCCCGCCCCTGATTTCTCCTTGCGCTTTCGCATAAACTGTGCTATTGCACTCTTCGACTGTCCCAACTGGGAAAGAGAAAAGCTGCCCATCTTGTTCAGACGCATCACTTCCGGCATTGAGGGGAAGACTACGGCTACATCCAGGCGATCGCGGTAGGGTTCTACTGCTGCTACCAATTTCTGGGCTAAGTCATCAATAAAAATCAATGAGGCGATAAAAATATTGGTACTCTCAAGGTCTCGTTTGAACTCCACATAGTTCTCTGGATCTCGGAGTTCCTCAATCAAATAACCACTAATTTCAATCGCCAGGTTCGGATTTTTTTCGTTAATCGCCCGTACCGCTTGTGATAATGCACTTTGGTACTGGGACTCTAACACGACATAGACCACCTTAATTAAACGCCGTCCGCGTAAGTTATCAGGCGTAATATGTCTAATGGTGGACTTGACGTGGGTGAACATGCTTGTGAGGCTCCTTTGATGCGTGTTCTCTACTTAAAAGTTCTGTATGATTGCGGGAAGCCGCCTACGGCAAAAGCCCTTCGTCCGACTTCCTTTGTTAGGGATTCTGTGTTGTTTTTATCAGAAAATGCAGACCCAATGGAGGTTTTATCACGTATCTGACACAAAACGATATAAAAAATCAAATATTTTTTTAAAATTCGTGAACACACATAAAAGTGTACATTCATCAATTTGTAACAATAAGTTAACAATTTCCGTTGCTAATTTCCACGTATTGCCTGGTGACTGGTTATTGAGTAGAGATAATTATCTTCCTAATTCCCCATTACTGAGTAAAGCACGATACCCATAAGCTCCTTCTTCATTCAGGCAAATAGGAACTAATATCGCTCAAAAAATGACTATTGACAAATATTCTCCCCACGCGTTCAGCACAGCGTCTTGACAAATGGCTAAAGTTGATATACTAATTCTCTCGAATGGTCCTGGAGAAGTCACAACCTGGGTGCGTCCCGTGGTGCGGGCATTGCGGCAAAACCTGGGCAATGACAGAACTCTAGTCAGGATTTCTGTCATGTTATCTCCTTGCCCCAACGCTACCGGCTTTGAAGCCGCAATTGCCCAGTCATTTCCCGAAGTAGATCGAGTGCAGTCGGCATCAGCTTTTTGGCAGTTTTTGCTTTGGGGAAAAACTTTAGACAATTGGGACTGGCGCGATCGCGGTGTCGTATTATTTCTTGGCGGGGATCAATTTTTCCCCATTGTCATTGGCAAAAGGCTGGGTTATCGTACCGTTGTCTACGCTGAATGGGACGCACGTTGGCATAACTTAATTGATCGTTTTGCCGTGATGAAACCCAAAGTTGCTGCCCATGTCCAACAGAAGTACGCCCACAAATTTACAGTCGTGGGAGATTTAATGGTAGAAGCTCAGGGAGAGGGAGAAATAGTCGCAAATTCCCCCACTCCCCTCATTGGTATCCTCCCCGGATCAAAAGCGGCAAAATTGATGCAAGGAGTGCCTTTTACCTTGGCGAGTGCAGAATACGTCTACGCAAGAAAACCTGAAACTAAATTCGTGATTCCTGTTGCACCGACGTTAGATATACAAACTTTAGCTAGTTTTGCCGATCCCCAAAAAAATCCCTATATTAAAACTTTTGGTGGCGGATCTGCGACATTAGTAGAGTCTGAGTCTCCTATCTTAAAAACAGCGACAGGTTTATCTGTGGAACTGTGGACTCAAACGCCTGCCTATGACTTATTATCCCGATGCAGTTTGTGTCTAACGACAGTGGGTGCAAACACTGCTGAACTCGGTGCTTTAGCCGTACCGATGATTGTTTTACTCCCAACCTACCAAATGGACTCAATGCGTTCTTGGGATGGTTTGCCAGGGTTGTTGGCAAATTTGCCGTTGGTGGGTTCCAGCTTTGCTAAGGTGATTAATTGGCTTGTCCTAAAACGCATAGGATTATTAGCATGGCCTAATATTTGGGCACAAGAAATGGTTGTGCCAGAACTCGTCGGCAAACTTCAGCCGCAAGACATAGGGGAAATGGTTTTAGACTTTCTGACTCATCCAGAAAAATTGGAACAGATCCGAACCAAGCTGCGAAGTATTCGAGGTGAAGCCGGAGCAGCTCAAAAGATAGCAGGTTTGGTTTCAGAGGTTCTGAATGAAGAGGCAGGGGGTAGGGCGTAGGAGTATTTTTTTGTCTGGGTTAAAAGCTTGGCAGTCTAGACATGTGGATGACGAGGGTCATAATACTGTGTGAATCGTCGGCTATAAACTTCGTTATTCTCCACGAACTGTACGTTCGCTCCTGATTGAAGGGTACGAGGAATTAAAGCCCTACTGGGTAAGGAAAAAACATAATTTTGAATCTGATTGTACGGATACCATGTAATACTTGGTAATGCTTCAGAAAGTTAGCAGTGTAATACATGGCAAAACAATTTTAGGATTTCCGTGTATTACATGGAAAAAGGAATTTATGAGCGAGCGTATTACAAGGTAAGGGCTAAAGTTGAAATCGGACTTCAATTCCGTGTGTTATTCTTTATAAGTGGTAAGATTATGTCGAGCTACCCACCGAATCTACCTGATAAAGGGACTCTGGCATTTTCATTAAACAAAGAATTTGTTTTTGTAGCTCAGACAAAGGTGTAATGAAGATGGTAGAATCAGGTAAAAAATATAAAGTGAAATTACAGAAAGCTTTGAGCATTTTCTCTGCTGATGGGCGCTCAGTTTTTCGCTTTGGATTGCCATCATAAAGACCAGCTAATGACTGTTGAGTTGTCATAAGTGCCTGCCTTACGACAAATTCCATTACTGTAAATACCCGCAAAGCGATATTTAACAAGAACATCAAACCAGTGATTCGGTTTTGGTTTTGGAAGTAAATGGGTAGGGCGGGCAAACGACCACGTTTAAAACGGTGAAACCCTCGCTCCAAAAGCCATTCATCCCGGTAATACATGACAGCAAGTGATAGACTCAGTTGAGTAATTGGCGCATTAGTGATATATAATCGCCACCCTGCCAAGGTTTCTGCTTCTTTAATGGCAGCATCTTGAAGTTGAATATGAAGTTGAAGACAAATACTGGTTACCGATTCAGTTGGAGAATTTTTTGATGGTCGTCCCCGTCCAACATGACGAGTCTGCTGAATGATTTGTTCTGTAATTCTGGTTGAGAAGAAATCTTTGACACGATAGCGCTCAAGTATATTTTCTACTTTATGAGCGAGTTGCAGTGGATCAACTCCAGGTTTGGCGGCTAATTTATTGAGAGCTGTTTGTGCACTCAAGATGCGTTGCTGTTGACCACGGATGGCAGATGCTGCAAGACTTTGGGAATACACTACCAAGTAACGTTCATGCCAACGCACCCATAAGTTGGTTTCTGGGTTTAACCAAAACTTACCTAACTCTACTTCAAAACCCTTACCCACAGCAGGTTCATCTTCATCCTGATGAGGTAAACAAATCTCCTGAATTTCTACTGGTGGGTTTAGTACCCATTGCTTAAGATATTGGGGGTGTTGTCCACTCATAGGGACAGGGAAGCAATAAATACCTCCAGAGGCTGCAATTTGAGCGCGAGTTGCAATTGAGCCTGCTTTACAATCGGCAATGAAGACGAATTTTTTATGACCAATCACTTGTGTCATTTTTTGCCAGGTGGGGAAATATAATGGATCATCGGCTCCATTACCAGCGAGAGTGGCGCTAACCAATGGCATTCCCATTGGGTCGAGGGTTGCCAGTAATTGACGGTATTGCAATAAATCTGGACGTCTGTCTTTGGAATAACCATAACTTAGTAGATTTTCTTCTAGTGAATCCCCTGGTTGATGATTGACACGCTTCCCTACTTGTATCCGCTCGTGCTACAACAGTTGGTAATTCGTAGGCTCGAATCAGATGCCGTCCTAACTTTACCTCAATTTCCTGTGTTGCTTCTGATTGTTTACCTAGCTCTTCGACAACCCTTGCCAATCGGTCATCACTGGCATCTTTTTCTCCTATCGACCACCCCGTTGTTAACTCCAAAATCTTTCGGTGTGCTTCTACCCAGGATTCCACTGCACACAACCGATGGTCTGACTGGGTAATTATGTATGTCAATAACAATACACTCAATTGACCATAACTCATGCCCTTGTGGTTTCCGTGTGGTGGTCTCAGTTTTTGGTCAATACATTTGGCTATGTCCATTTTTTTTAGCCATTCTACTATCACGTAAAGTCTGCCGGGGGAAGCTTCCCCCGGCGAGCTTTACAGGAATATCATCAATCCGCTCAGAACTTATTTCCACCGTTTTGCTCCGTATTACATCGTAATTTTAAAGGAGATCCAAATAAAAAAATACCCAACAATAACTAGTTGGTGTACGAGTTGACGCGTAGGGGGTCGTCCCAGCCCTTTGGGCTGGGACAAGGTTGGGTATTTTTTTTCTTGTAAGTGCCTAACCCTTGATTGTGATCTTTCAGATGTAATATGAAGAATTACATCAAGGGCATATTTACTCGCTTTCGCCTCTAATTCCTGTCATGTCTTACACGGAAATACCCGACCTCCCTTCTTACCGTGTCATACACCGTTAAGCGGGTAAACCCTTCCCAAGTATTACACGGCATCACCACTATCAGATCCAGAATCACGTTGAAACCTTACACAGTACGGTATTAATTCCTCGTACCTTCAAAAATGAGCGAACGTACAGCACGAAGAATTAACCGTTGTCCAAAGATGTAGAGAAATAATCTCTGAGTGGTTAAAAGACATTATTTCAAGGGTTTCAGCCTATGTTATTTCCTTAACCGAGCAGTATTGAGTGCTGTCGGGTCATTTTCTCATACATCAGTCTAAACTCCAGATTTCAACTCCGCCAAATTCAGTAATTACACGACAAATAAATGTATAATATATTATAGTGGATATGAAAAGAAAAATGACGGATAACTACAGTATGATAATTGGAGTATTCGTAAGAAATATTAAAACTTACGCAGGAATAAACTATATTCCTTTAACAAACGGATATAGATTTTGTGGTTTAGTTGGCAATAACGGAATTGGAAAAAGTTCAGTTTTAGAATCCCTTGATTGTTTATTAAATAGTAAAAACTGGAATTATAATGTGGTTGTTAAAAAAAGCGGTATGTCGTCTACCAAGCCATATATAGTCCCTATATATTTATTATCTGTAGATAAATTATCTCCAAAAAATGTAGAGACAGCTAAAAAAATAAGTGATTATACATGGGATATTGAAGACTCTAACATATTTCCACAGAATCGAGTACATTTCAAAACTTTTCGAGAACAAAGGGATTTACTGAAAAGAACCTACGATAAAAACAACTGTATGTTGATTCCACTAGGTTTATCTTATGATCAAGTACCAAATCTCAGTATATTTGACACAAAAAAACTTGTCGAAATCGTAAGTGATGGCATTGACCAAACAAATAATCAACTTCAAGTAGAAAGTTTAAAAGATTTTATTTCGCTTCACGAAGAATTAAAAGAATTATTTGATTATATATATATTCCAAAAGATATTGATCCGGAAAAGTTTACCCAACTTGAAACTAAAGAAATTCAATTATTGATGGGTGAATCTTTAAATGAAATTATAGAAAAATGTGTACCTCAAACTAAAATTCAGGAAATTAATACTAATTTAAATAACTTTCTTAATTCTTTATTAAGTATTTTAGGTGAATATTCATTTAGAACTTCTGGCGAAAGACAAGTTTATCTCAAGAAAAATGATGTTTACAAACTGATAATTGAAGCATTTTTTAAAATAAGAAAGCTTCATAAAAAAGAGCGGGAATATTGGCTCGAATTAAATGCTCTGAGTTCAGGCGAAAAACAAAAAGCAATAATTGAACTTGCCTTTCAATTACTAAAAAACTATAGAGCACATACTGAGAATCTAATTATTGCAATAGATGAACCAGAATCATCCTTGCACATGTCAGCTTGTTATGACCAATTTAATAAGTTATTTGAGATAAGCGGGCTCTGCTCTCAGCTACTATTTACTACACATTGGTACGGGTTTATTCCAACTGTCGAAGACGGATACGTTTGTGTCATTTCAAAAAAAGAAGATCAACATAAGTTTGATTTATTGAGCATTAGTGGATATCGTGAATCAATTAAGCAAACTGTCCGGGATTCAAAGGGTAAATTACCTTATGATATTAGATTAAAAAGCTTAAATGATTTTGTACAGTCAATAATTACAAGCATTCTTTCTGACGAACCATATAATTGGTTAATTTGCGAAGGTTCTTCTGAAAAAATATATTTTGAAGCATATTTTGCAGATATCAAGAAAAATAAAAAACTGCGAATTATTCCTGTAGGTGGTGCTAGTGAAATTAAAAAGATTTACAACCATCTTCAAGTAACTTATGACGATTTCAAAAAAGAAATACAAGGTAAAGTTATATTAGTATCTGACACCGATTCGGAACTTGTACAATATCCAACTAAAGATGAATTTAAAAATCTAATTTGCTACCGTATTGTTAATGATGAATCCAAAAGACAAACAGTCCTTGTCAAAATTGAGTCTAATCCAGTATCTCCAAAGACGGAGATAGAAGATTCATTAAATGGAAAGATATTTTTTGAAACTTTAAAAGAGTTCGAGAAGACTCATACAGAATTATCAAATATCATACAAGAAATCAATGAGCCTACAGAAGAATCAACATATTTTTCTTTAGACTTATCACCAAGTAAGCAGAAATTACTAGAAAATTTTTTTGACACAAGTAATAACAAATTTGATTTCGCGAAAAAGTATTCAGAAAAAATTAGTAGCAATTACAAAGTGCCAGAATGGATTGAAGATCTTAGAAAATTATACTGACAACCACTGGACTTCGTGATTTCCGCGTCTGTTCAACGCCCGCGCTATGGCGCGAAAGCTCAAGCCTGATCGCGCAGATATTGATGTAATGTCGCACGGCTGATGCCAAATTCACGGGCGAGCGCTGCTTTATGCTCACCAGTACCTGCCCGTCGTCGCAGTTCGACCAACTGCTCAGGTTATCTTTACACGATAAAGCGGTCTTGGTGCATGTCAAGTTAGGGTGTACTCTAAATTGACATGTTCGGGTCTTTTTTAAAATCCAACTTTTTTGTGTTAAAAAATAGCATCTCCTGCTTTTACACCTTAATGGTGTATTATAGAAATATATGACGGATAAGCGAAAGCCAACCTATGACCTCGAAGCATTTAAAGCTGTTGCAGGCAAGTTGAATGGTCTCAATGCTACTAGCAGTGCCATTAAGGGAGCCGCAAGCATAGGTTTTGGACGAGCAGAAATCGTAGCGACTATCCAAACAATGGAAAGGTCACATTTCTACAAGTCGATGACAAGCTATGCCGACCATCGCATCTGGCAGGACGTGTACCATGTTCCATCAGAGTTTGGAGTCCTTTATATCAAATTTACGGCGGACGTAGTGACAGAGTTTCTGTTGCTATCGTTTAAGGAGAAGGATAATGACTGACATCACACCGATTTGCCCAATCACCGGGGCTTCAATGCGCCGCGATGTGCGCTTTATGACATTAACCTATCGCACGGAGAGTATTACATTTGATATGCCGGGCTGGTATTGTGATGAGTCAGACGAGAGCATCCATACAAGTGAGGATATGAAGGTATCTGACCGGATGCTGAACCTTTTGAAAGCTCGGGTTGAGCGGTTACTTGAGCCGAAAGAAATTCGCCGTATCCGTAAAAAGTTGCACCTGACACAGTCTCAAGCAGGAGAACTGATTGGTGGTGGGCCACGGGCATTTCAAAAATACGAAGCTGGGGACTTATTACCTAGTCGCGCAATTACCAGTGCGCTTATACTACTCGATCATGATCCTGCTGCCATTGCCATCCTCAAGAATGGGCAGGGTAATTCCGAGATGCGCTTGTTGTCCTAAGAATTCATAAGGCTTCTTACTTCCTACTCTCCAGAAGACTTTCCATCTCTTCTTCCCAGTTCGTAGACTCCACAACCCATACAAGCTAATATTCCCATACTGATTGACCAACTACGACCCAAACTGACTTCCACACCCCAATTACATAAAGCACCAACGGCTAGAAAAGGCAAGATACTAAAAAGCGAGGCGTAAAAAGCGTTTTGGGATTCTCTAGCATTGCGAGTCTTTTCAAATTCTGACTTGCTGGAGTAAAGCGATCGCTCGGCAAAATTAAACCACCGATTAAGTTGCTCAATAACCCATTCTCCTACTGGGGAAAAACCTAGATACAATGCCAAAGACCATAAACTTACTCCAGCAATGGCGATCGGATCTAAATCAAATTGAAAGGGCAACATTTCAGTCAGCATAGCTTAAGGTAGTCCTGAAAAAGGTCAATAGCTTTGTGTAGGTGCTAATCTTACATCTTAAACATAAAGTAAAGACATTTTCCATCTATCAGGCAGATACTACTCATTGCCGTACTCCCGCAAATGAGACAGCCATTCCATAGCTTGCTGTTTTCTATCTTCAGGTGTGTGTGGCGACTTAACAAACCGATCTACTACCCCAGCAGTTACCAGTTGACCGAGTGGCCCCTGAGATATCAGACTTGGAAATTCGGACATGTCCCCAAGCTGTACAAGGCGGCTATCTCCTTCCTCTGGATTGCGGAAACAAAACACCACATCACCGAGGGCAGCATCGGGCAAAGCATCCAATCGACTACATATTTCCTTCCCAAGGGCAACAGTTGTCCTATTGAGGCAGTCCGACAGAGGCTGAACCACTTTTTGTCATTTTATTACGCCGAACTCAGGTAAAAGATATAATCAATGGCTAATGAAACCTGGGCTTGTGTGTTGTGGTGAGCCTTGAGCCCGATGTATATAAACTTTCCATCACTCATGAATAAACAATATATTGCTAAAGGATTTGGAATTTTGCTGGGACTTTTATTTCTATGCGCTCCCGTCCTGGCACAGGAATATCCCATTGACCTGATTCGCGACAACATTTATCGTCTGACTGCTGGAAATCCCGTCCTGGCACAGGAATACCGCATTGACCTGATTCGCGACAACATTTATCGTCTGACTGCTGGAAATTATTGCTCCGTCTTCATGGTGACAGAGGCGGGAATCGTAGTGACCGATCCGATCAATAAGGCAGCGGCTAGCTGGCTCAAGCGCAAATTGGCGCAACGATTTGGCAAGCCGATTCGCTATGTAATCTACAGCCACAATCATCCGGATCACACTTATGGGGGCGAAGTTCTTGATGGCGTAGGCATCAACTTTATCTCCCATCAACTGGCGCGCGAGGATTTGATTCACACCAAAGCGCAGACCCGCATTCCTAACATAGTCTTCAAGGACGACATGACGCTTTTTATCGGCGATAGTCGGGTACACCTGCGCTATCACGGAACAAATAACGGGCGTGGCTCCATTTCCATGTTGTTTGAACCCGCCTCCGTTTTATATGTGGTGGACTGGATTGTGCTGGGCCGCATGCCCTACAAAGACCTTCAAGGTTACGATATCCAAGGAATGATCGATTCCACACGCGCAGTGCTGAACATGGATTTTGAGGTGTTTGTGGGCGGACATGCTAAGGCTGGTCAGAAAAAAGACGTGCGACGGTATCTCAAATATCTGGAAACTCTTTATGACGCCGTGCGCGATGGCATTCTCGCACGGCAAGACCTCCCTACTCTTCAGAAAGAAATCCGGCTCGACACATACCGTGATCTGGCGATGTATGAGGAGTGGCTGCCGCTCAATATCAAAGGTGTTTACCGAACTTTAGTGGACGAATCTTATCTACTTATGCGTCCTGATTAAAGAACTCCACAATTTTGCAGGATTAAGAGACTACCAATGAATAAATTTATCAAAAAAATCAAGAGACTATTGTTAGAAAATTTCAATTTGTCCGCAACGATTGTTTTCTTTTTTGGAAGTCTCTATAGCATTATTCCCCAATTTCTCATTGATTAAATTTTATTGATATTAAATCACACAACTTTTGTCTTGCTACAAAGTTTATTCTGTCTACTTTTTGGTCTTGTTTTTTATG
Source organism: uncultured Scytonema sp. (assembly GCA_937873135.1). Taxonomy (GTDB): domain Bacteria; phylum Cyanobacteriota; class Cyanobacteriia; order Cyanobacteriales; family Nostocaceae; genus Rhizonema. The sequence continues at coordinate 39,703 of CALMVQ010000276.1, forward strand.
TCTAACTCAGGTTGATTAAGTCTTAGGATCTGCATAACTTGAGTTTGGATAGTTGATGGCTCAACCCCTAGGTTTTGGAGGACTTGGAAGGCAAGGCCGACAGTAAGTCCCCGATCTTTGCCTAAATCCATAATTCTTTCCCCTTCTTTGACAATCCCCAGCAGAAGGTGTTCAGTGCCAATGCAGCCGTGTTTAAGTTCACGACATTCTAACCAAGACATTTCCAGCGCTGCTTTGGCTCTAGGTGTCAACTTTTCTGTTGGTCGTTATCTAATTTAAAGACGCCACCAGCAAATGAGCGAAGATCACCTTTGGCTTTGTAATCAAAAGTTATGGCTGCATAAAATCCAAGCCGAAGCGAATTGAGAATTTACCGACTTATGAATGTTTCAAAAGTAGATAATATAAATTTCCATTACTAACAGTAACGCCAGCGCGATCGCCTGCCACTTTACCAGTCCCTAAAAAATAATCTACCCTACCCGCGCCTTTGATCGCACCGCCTGTATCTTGGTCAAGAACATAACGACTCACAACCCGATCCTCTATCTTACCATCCGCATTGACAAAGGGAACAGAAGTGTGGATTAATGCTAAAGCCCCAGGAGGCATCAGGGATTTATCTGTTGCGATTGAACGTTCTGCTGTGAGTGGTTCTTTGATAGAACCTTGTGCTGGCGCTCCTTTGTTTTCTTGAAAAAACACAAAACTCGGATCGCGGGGAATATAGACATTTAATGCTTCTGGATGCTGCTGGAAATAGTCAAGGAGAATTGGCATCGTCATACCTGCTAGAGGTAACTTACCATCGTTCGCCAATTCTCGTCCAATGCTTTTGTAGCTATAAGCTGTATTACCAGCATAGCCGATTGTTGTTTGAGTGCCGTCAAGAAGTTGAACTCGGGCTGAACCCTCAATTTGGGCTAAATATGGTTCCAGGCGATCGCGGAACCAAAACAACGCTAACCCCTGCAAGCGTCCTATCGATCCTTGCAAACCATCATTTCCTTCCAAATCTAACCGAGTGGGATGAGGTTTTTGCCAGGAGTCTAAATTTGGAGGTAAGCGATAAACGGGATAGCGATATTCTGCTGTCGGAAAGCGACTCGCGGTATAAATTGGCTCATAGTAGGCAGTAAACAAAACTTTACCTTGTTTGTCGTGCCCCACTGATTGGTAAAAGACAAACTCTCGGGAAATCGCTGCATTCAGTTCATCTGGAGAGTGGGATTTCAGCAAAAGTTGACGAAATCGCTGCAAACTTTGAAGAACGCGATCGCGTGTTACTCCTGGCACTCTTGACTGTTTGTAAGCAGCATCAGCCTCACTTGTTTCCAGGTATTGCAGACTGTGTGCGATCGCTGTCAATAGTGCCTTTTTGTCTGCGGGTTGATTATTTTTACCCCATATCTGCCAATCCTGACAAGAATTATCGCCTTGACAACAAGGAAACGGTGATTTGATTGGTGTGAGTGGCGATCGTTCTTGTTGGTTTTTGATTTGAGAAGACGTTGGCAGCTTCCACTTTTCCAACCTACACTCTGGTGGGCTAAGTTCCTTATACTCTAACTTTTGCATAGGTAATAGAAAAATTAAAGGAACGACAGGAATGCTGAGAGTGATGGCAGTAAGTTGTTTTCTCATATTTGTTGATTGTTAATTCCAAACCGCTAACTGCTCATCGCTAACATTGATAACTGCTACTTCTTACTCATTCATATTACGGTAGGTAGCAACGGCTGAAGGTGATATCCGATTCAAGAATCGGAATATCCAGTATTTAAAGATGGTATCTAAAATTACTGGAAATGTGGCAATAAATAAGAAGATCAAATCGTGACTTGCTGGTAATCCCCAATGGCTTGACACGCCTTCTAGAACAACTTCCCAACCGTGAGGAGAGTGGAAGCCGACGAAGATATCAGTGAATAAAATAATAATAAAAGCTTTGGCACTGTCGCTGAGACCGTATACAATGTTATCAATGAAACTTTTGAGCATGGCAAGTTCTCGCTTGCTAACGAGCAAAAGCCCTGAAAAAGCTGCAACTGCTAGCATATCTGCAAAAATATTCTTGATAGCATTGGCACCAAGATTGCGATATTCTTCAGCAATTTCACTTGCCTTTTCCTGCATTTGAATTTCTATGTTCTCAGCAGATAAAGCGACAGTACCAATCAAATTTTCAAACTTGAGTCTCTCTTCAAATTTACCCAAATCTTCTAGGGCTTTTTCTTCCATTTCATAGTTCAGGAAGATTGCCGCTTCGTTAGAGCCTTTAAAATTGTTAATAATTGGTCCTATTACCAAATTTTTTGAGAGCTGATGAGTTAAAAGAGGAACTATAATAAGTAATAGGATAAATCTAATAGCTACGAGCGTTCTTTTTCTGGAATTCCGAAAATTTTGAATAATATTTTGTTCTGCATTCGGATCTAACTCAGTTTGCAAACGGGAAAATGTACTAAAAATCGACCGAGGTAGTACTCCTGTTGTCTGTGCCTTACTTTGGGGTTTATCTACAATCTTTTTGCTGACAGTATTTGACGATTTTTGCTGTATAGCTGTTGATTCAACTATGACTGGTGTATCTTGATTAGTAATTATTTCTCTTGACTCAACTTCATAATCATCGGGTATGTTGTATTTTGCTATAACTTGATCAATAACTTTTAGCTTTTCTAAAATCAAGGAGGGATTGGGTATTTCTATACCCAATCTTAAAGCTTCTTTTTGATTTGATTCGTTCAGGAAAAAACGGCAGGCTTTAAACTCAGTCAGCCTCATCCTGATATTTTTTAATTGTTTTTTTAAATCTGACTCAAAATAATCCATGACACTGCTGCTATACCTGCCTGTGTCGCGACTTATTTTCTTCCCGTTGAAATGCTCGTTTTCTACTGCTTGAATCTGCAAGGCTGTTTTATAAGCCTCATTCAAAGAACGCTCTGGTGTCCGTAAATACCACACGTAGGCTCTCAGTAAGAAAGGGTATATTTTCTGACTGTAAATAGATTTTATCATTTTAGCAATCGTTCAACATTGTTTAATGGCTTCCAAGCTTGCTTTAACGTGTTAGATATCCTAACAAATATACAAGGAGAAAGTTTGTGATGTCTGATTCCTTATGGATAAATGGTCCCAGCCGCAGTGGCAAGACTGAGCGCTTAGTGCAACAGTTTTGTAATTGGGTTAACAGTGAAGTTTCTCCTAGAGAATTATTACATACTCAAAACCGAGGACGAAACAATCGGGAAACTATTTTAAAACAATTGTATCTCCATCAAACTTCCCCGGCCGTTTTAGTTTTAGCCGCCAATGATGACAATCGCCGGGAGTTAGCAAACAGAATTGTGACTGTCACACAAGGACAATATCCTCTACGCGGCAAAACTCCTTTGGGTTTTTTCCAAGATGAAGTCATTTTATTCTGGCCTCTGCTGATACAGTCGTTGAAGTTGAAGGCGCAATTTCCAGTACGACTGCGCCCAGAAACCGAACAGGAATTGGCAACCAAGCTATGGCGTTCTCAGTTGGAAGAAGAAATTTCGCTCACTCGCGCCCAGAAGTCCGGGGAATTTACGGAGGAAAGTTCTAATGGCGGTATCCGTCGAACGCTGGCATCTACTGTGAGTGAGTACCGCTTGGTGCGTCGCATCCTAGATTTACTGCAATTAGCGGCTTACAGTGGTACTATAAGCGAAGATATCGCTAGCATTTTAGAAAGAGGTTTAGGAGAAGAGGGAAGTTCTTTAGGATTGGGAGAACTCAAACCGGAATTTCTGGCATCTTTACTCCTGGATTGGCGTAACTGGTGTTTGGAAAGGGGATTGCTGACTTACGGAATCGTGACTGAACTTTACAGCCAGCATTTGTTACCCAACCCAAATTACCAGCAGCAACTGGCAAAACGCTATCAGGCGGTGCTGGCGGATGACGTGCAGGATTACCCGGCTGTAGCTCGTCATTTATTGGAGTCACTTCTACAAGGTGGTGCAGTTGGAGCCTTTAGCTACAATCCAGATAGCACAGTGCGTTTGGGACTGGGAGGCGATCCTGATTATATGTCAAGATTACGGTTACAATGTCGCGTGGAAACCTTGACTCAGCCGAGTGGTAGTTGCCTAGCAGAAACCATCGCCACACCAATGCTGGAATTAGTTGCACAACCAATAATGCTATCTAGTTTACCACAGTCAGTGCAGTCAATTCAAACAATTTCCCGCGCTCAACTGTTACGGAAAACTGCAGAGGTGATTGTTCATGCCATCAAGCAAGGGCAAGTGCAGCCAAATGAAGTGGCGATCATCGCACCCGGTTTAGATGCGATCGCCCGCTACACAATCATGGAAATCCTCTCCAAGCAAAATATTCGGGTAGAGTCCCTCAACGATCAACGTCCGTTGATTAGTTCCCCCGTTATCCGAGGATTACTCACCATGCTGGCACTCATCTATCCCGGTTTGGGACGTTTGGTAGATCGCGATGCTGTGGCGGAGATGCTGGTTGTTTTGAGTCGGGGGTACGCCGTGTTCGAGGTGTCCGGGGAAGAGGAGATAAACTCTCTTGAAGCGTCCCCGCGTCCCCGTGTCCCCGTATCTTACTCAACAATTGACCCAATACGTGCTGGGTTGATAGCAGATTACTGCTTTGTGCCACATCCCGAACGACCTAATTTGTTACCCGTGACTGCGTTTGATCGTTGGGATCGACTTGGTTACGGCGCGACGACGGCTTATGCAGAGATACTGGAGTGGATAGACAAACAGCGATCACAACAAGAGATGCGTCTTATTCCCAGTCCGATCTCCCTTTTAGATCGAGCTATTCAGCGGTTTTTATGGAATGGGAGCAATCTCCCCTACAACCAACTGTCAGCATTGCGAGAATTACTGGAAACAGCACAACATTACTGGGAAATTGATACCAGGTTGCGACAGACTCATTCAGCGTATAATCAGTGGGAATCTCTTGTAGAAACTGACACATCTCAGGAAAACAGAGACGTGGTGAATTTATCAGAAAATCTCACCTCCTCCTCACCTCAAAACACCATTGCCGAATTTATACAACTACTGCGGCGTGGGACAATTACCGCCAATGCCTATCCTGTTCGCTCCATTGGCGCTGTTTCAAAAGCTGTAACTTTAGCAACAATTTTCCAATATCGCTCGAGTCGGCAATTTCATCGCTGGCATTTCTGGCTGGATGCAGGTTCACCTTTGTGGGCAAAAGGTGGTGCAGCGACTTTGTTTGGGGCGTCACTTTTTCTTCAAGAAAGGCTTGGACAACCTTGGACAGCAGAAGATGAAAAATTGGCAGAAGAACAAAGACTCCAAAGGATTTTAGCAGATTTGCTGTCCCGTGTCTCCGAGCAAGTTTACTTGTGTCACAGCGATTTAGCTGTGAATGGGCAAGAACAACTTGGAACACTCTTACCTTTAGTCAATGCTTGTGTTCCAAGTCAGGAGAGCTTTTCTTAGTGCCATTCGGTACTGAGTGCTTGTGAAACGGGGCTGGGTAAGGAAGTCAATGGAGAAGGGTTAGTGGGGTTGACAAGAGGGTTGATGTATGCTGGGGCGGCACGACTTGTCGTTTCATTATGGGAAGTTGACGATCTCGGTACATCAATGTTGATGCAAAAATTTTACAAACAATTGTTTTGCTGTGGGAAATCACCCGTTACGGCTCTGCGCGCCGCACAACTAAACATGTGGCAGCAACAGCAGTGGCATAATCCCTATTATTGGTCGGCTTTTACCTTTCAAGGTGAGTGGCGATGAATCACAAGAGGAGAGTGTCAATCCACCGTTTTGAGGGATTGCCGAATATCCTTGAAAAGTAAAAGCAGCTGTAGAGGATTGGTTGGGGATTCTTCCATGCCAAATTTGAGGTAAAAGGTGCGCGCTTGCTCGTCTTTGGCATGGACAAGAAAAGCGCGTCCGCCAATGATTTCCGATCCCCCTAGAGCTCGGCGTAGCGCGTCGCGGAATAGAGCTTTGCCTAAGCCCTTTCCCTGATCGCCGATATCCACCGCGAACCGCGCCATAAGGATAACTGGCACAGGGTAATGCCCCTGCCCTTTGATGATGCGGGCGGGCGCATCCTCCGGCGATATGGACGCGGGGGCAAGACTATAATAGCCAATCACCCGCTCGGCGCGTGTCAGGACAAAGGTTCGGGCTCCGCCGCTTGCCTGATTTTGCAGGGCATATTTGCTCAGGAAATCATTAAGTGGTGGCTTGCCGCAATCGAAACCCGAGATATTGTGATTCTTGGTAAGCAGAACAGGCGTTTTTAACGGCTCGCCTGACATTAAAATAACTCCGGTTCGCTGAACAGTTGTTGCAATGCCGGAATGACTTTAGGCGGCGCGTCAAGACGTTGGCAGAACGCTTCCCACTGATCAGGCGGCAGACGAAACTCGGTTTGCTCCACAAGAATAGCATTCGCGGCCTCAAGGGACGCTTGTAGCACGAACTGGCTTACATTCATGCGCCGCGCTCGTGCCGCTTGTGCCAGTATCCCCTTTTCCGGCTCCGTCACCCGAATGGAAAGCCGCTTTTCTTTTTGTGTGGTGGGTATCTGAAGCATGATTTTTGTTTTGTGGCTTAAAACTACTAGACTCAACTTTATTGTATTACCATTGTACACCCAATTAAGGAAATTATTTTTCGCGCTTCCAATTTGCAGAATTCAAGAATTTTGAGACGCGCGCGCGGCAACGAAAAATCAATGTCTCGCGTGTCTTATAAATCAGTGTCATACCATTTCACGAAAATCTTGATACTATTCGCTCAAGAACTGCATCCCCTGCTCCCTCTGCTCAAGAACTGCTTGCCTAAATGTATCAACTTTAAAGTGAAACGGTATCAAGTGTGGCAAAGCGATAGTATAGCAGTGAAAAACAAGATCCCCGACTTCGTAAGAGTTGTCGGGGATCTGTGTCTAACCCTATGCTTGTCACTCTGGGAATATAAAAATCGAGGCTAAATGATGAAACTTAGATTTGGTGAGGAGATTAGCGATGCGGAAGCCGCCACTTCGTGAACGCAAACGTGGAGAAAACTCCAAACAAAGCTCTTTAGGTAAAACCCTTGCCCAGGAAGGGTTTTAGATTCTTCCCTGCCGAAAGTGATAAAAGAGGGCTAATGACTAACGACAAAGGACTATCCTTTGGGCTTGATGTAGGCGATCGCTTGTTTCCAAACTGTTGTCTGCTCGCTGTTTTCATTTATTAGACACATACAGTTTTGATCTTGCCACATAATTGTCCCTGTCAGTAGATCGCCAGTCAGCAGTTTTAACTCGATTGGGGAAGCTTGTTTAATGAAGTTTTGGACTTGTCGAATGCTAGGTAGTGAAATATCAAATTCTGTCACCATAAAGAGTTATTTATCGACGGACTGATGACCGCTACATTAGTTAATAGTATGGACAAAACACAAATATAATTCATCGCTTTGGCAAATGGCAATCAAATTTACTAAGTATCACGGGCTGGGCAATGACTTCATTCTGATTGACAATCGCTCATCATCACAGCCTGTCTTGACGCCTAAGCTTGCAGAGGAGTTGTGCGATCGCCACTTTGGCATTGGTGGAGATGGTGTTATTTTTGCTCTGCCTGGTGAGAATGGTACTGACTATACCATGCGAATTTTTAACTCCGATGGTTCGGAACCAGAAATGTGCGGTAATGGAATTCGCTGTTTAGCTCGATTTTTAGCTGATTTGGAAGGTAGGGGAGTGGGTGAAGAATCTTCCCAATCCCCAATAACCTATCGTATTCAAACACTAGCTGGTGTAATTACACCCCAACTTCTACAAGATAATCAAGTTAAAGTAGATATGGGTATACCGAAGCTTTTGGCAGGAGAAATACCGACAACCCTTTGCAAAAGCGACGAAAAAGTGATTAATCAGCCGTTAGAAGTCGCTGGGAAATCTTGGGATGTCACTTGTGTGAATATGGGAAACCCTCACTGCATCACCTTTGTAGACGATGTAGCCGCAATTCCCTTAGAAAACATTGGTCCTCAATTTGAACATCACCCAGCTTTTCCTCAGCGCATCAACACCGAGTTTGTTCAAGTCATCAATTCCACCTACGTGAAAATGCGGGTATGGGAACGAGGTGCAGGTATCACATTAGCTTGTGGAACAGGTGCATGTGCTTTATTGGTAGCTTGTGTGTTGACAGGGAAATGCGATCGCGCTGCGACTGTAGAACTTCCCGGTGGTTGCTTGCATATTGAATGGTTAGAAGACCAACATCTTTACATGACTGGACCCGCAACGCAGGTTTTTACTGGTATTATACACTAATGACTGTAGATCCCCGACAACTTTTACGAAGTCGGGGATCTAAATCCGTTTCTAGCAAATCATACTCAAGCTATGGGAAAATTCCTCTTCCAACTGGGCTAATGCAATTTCCTCTTGAGTGGAAACGCCAAAGCGACGTAGATTAACAGTACCGTTGGCAGCTTCCATTTCGCCGACAACTGCAATCAGGGGAATCTTACGTTTTGAAAGTTCACGAATCTTTTTTGAAATTGTCGCATCACGGTTTATCAGTTCCGTTCTCACACCCCTGCGCCTCAACTTACTGACAACAGTCTGAGCCCATTCTACAGATTTATCAGAAATTGAAGCTACGGCAATTTGTACGGGTGCAAGCCATAAAGGTAAACTGCCACCGTGATTTTCCAGTACAATCCCAATCCACCGCTCTATTGAGCCTAACACTGCTTGATGTAAGATCACTGGCCGCTCAAAATCACCATCATTGTTGACAAAGGAAAGGTCAAAAATTTGTGGGAGATTGAAATCTACCTGGATAGTACCACACTGCCAAGAGCGTCCGAGATGGTCTTCCAAGCTGACCTCAATTTTAGGACTGTAAAATGCTCCTTCACCTGGCAATAATTTATAGGCATATCCTAAAGCAACGCATGCATCGATCAGTGCAGCTTCTGCTTTGTCCCAAAGAGCATCGTCACCAAGACGTTTTTCTGGTCTTAGCGAAATTTTAATCGTAAAATCAAAGTAGCCGAATGCCTTGTATACCTCACTAACCATATTTAGGAAGTTACGAATCTCGTTTTCAATGTCAGCTTCAAGGCAAAAGATATGGGCATCATCTTGAACAAACTGTCGCAAGCGCATACAACCTGACAGGGTTCCCGAAGGTTCGTTACGGTGAACCATTCCAAACTCCATCAAGCGGATGGGCATTTCTCGGTAACTGCGGCGCGAAGCTTCGTAGATGGCGATATGAGCGGGGCAAGACATGGGTTTTAAGGCATAATCAGGACTGACATGACTTGAGTCTGCGTTATCCAAGCTACCAACAACAAAGATATTTTCACCGAACTTCTCCCAATGGCCTGATTTTTCCCAAAGAGTGCGGCTTAAGGCAATCGGCGATCGCACTTCCTCAAATCCGTAAGCTTCGTAAACTTGACGCATAAAATTTTCAATCGCGCGAAACACCCGCCAACCCAAAGGATGCCAAAAAACCATCCCAGGGCTATGTTCTTCAAAATGGAATAAATCCATTGCTTTGGCTAATTCTCGATGATCGTACATACTTATCCTTCTTATAGGACTAATATTTGATTTCTGAAAAAGCTCCGTACATTTGAAGAGTAGTAAA
>CALMVQ010000277.1 GCA_937873135.1 uncultured Scytonema sp.
AACACTTTTGAATGAGTGACTTTTGAATGAGTGACTTCCGCCTTGCGGTACTAGTGCAGGCTGGCTGAAATAACTTACCAGTAAATTTCAAACCAAAAGCTTGATCTATAAGGATTTCTTTCTTTTACCTTTTGACTTTTTACTTTTGCCTTGTTGCACTAGCTCCTCCAATGGACAGAGACATTTTCGATACAACTAACTTACGATTAGCTCTAAGTATGGTAGTGACTTTGGCTCGAAGTTGAAGCTCTATCTGGAGATAGAGAAAATTTCTGTGGACCACTGTGGACGGTGTAGACAACTATGCATTAGTTCTATGGAACAGATTAGCCGAAGTTGGATTTTCTAAGTAATCGGAGGAGAAAAGTTTCATGCTGGTTGTCCATCATCTTAACAACTCGCGATCGCAGCGCGTGCTATGGCTGCTTGAGGAATTAGGTATCGAATACGAGATCAAGCACTACGAACGGGATGCGAAGACAATGCTGGCACCTGAGTCGCTGCGTCAAATCCACCCTCTTGGCAAATCGCCAGTAGTCACAGATGGAGATCTCACAATCGCCGAATCTGGCGCGATCATTGAATACATCGTGGATCGTTACGGCAACGGTAAGCTAGTTCCGGCATCCGGTACGCCGGAAAGTTTGCGCTACACGTATTGGCTGCATTACGGCGAAGGTTCTGCAATGCCACCACTAGTGATGAAGCTCATCCTCGAGCATTACGGCACAGGAGATAGCAGTGCTTACGATGGATTCGTTGCCCCCCAGATCAAGCTTCACTTTGACTACATAGAAGGCGAACTCCGTAAAAGTACGTGGTTTGTAGGTGAGGAATTTACAGCAGCCGATATCCAAATGAGCTTTCCTCTAGAAATACTCGCCACGCACCCCGAACAGATCGAGAGCCGACCAAAGACCGAGGAATTTCTTAAGCGTATCCATGCGCGTCCTGCTTACAAAAGCGCCCTCGAACGTGGAGGCAAATACGACTTTGCCAGCAGTATTGAATAATTCTCGTACCGATGACCAGTTTTGTAATTATTTTGACAATGGCGAGAAGCTGACTCCTGAAAATGAGGTAATTGAATTTTTCGCCTGCCTTGCAGTCGTTCATCCTCCAACATGGATGTAAGGACGCCGTTGGGAATTTTTCTCCGCTCGCCGCAGCACTTCACGAGTAACCACAGCAATATCGCCCTCGCCAAACAAAATAAAACGTAGCACGTAATCAATCGGGTGGCCCTCTGGCCAGTTAAAATAGGCATGAGGGATTTTACCCGTTAAATCTCGAAGATATAGAAGTATGGCAGCGATCGTGTTAGGGACAGCGGCACCCTCAGTACGCAGAATTCGGTAGCCACCCACTTCCAACCCTTTGACTCTCACAATGTTTTCAAATTCCGAAGCGTCCGATACCAGAATCTCGAGAAAGAGGATGGGATCGGTAAGCGGAATATGATTATCATCACGCATCTGTTGCTCCTTTAAATCATACTCTCGCACATCGCCCTCATTCAATCGATTGGCAATCAGTCGGATTGCACCTCGGCTTTCTTCAATGAAGCGACAAGCATTTTCGTCCATATCGATCCGCTCTACCCGTAGTTCAAGCGATCGCCACACGCGGGAAACCAGCGAGGTGAGGATGATGGCACTGATAAATATCGCTGCAATTTTAATCCCCTCGGGTCTCTCAATGATGTTAGTAATAGTCGTATAAAGAAACAGCAGCGTGATGATTCCAAAAGCGAGTGTTCCGCGTTTTGCTCTGCGGTGATGGACTGATAGAGTCACAGCAAATGAAGCTGAGGTGATTAATACAAGTACACCAGTTGCGTAAGCCCCACCCTGAGCTTCCACATTAGCCTGGAAAATAATTGTGACCACAAAGGAAACAATTGTATAGACTAACACTAGAGGTCTTGATGCCCGTGCCCATTTTGGTGCCATGCCATAGCGTGGTAGATAGCGGGGTAAGATATTGAGAAGCCCTGCCATTGCGGACGCACCTGCAAACCAGAGAATACCAATAGTACTCAAATCGTAAATTGTGCCAAAGCCATTACTTAGATACTGATGTGCCAAATAGGCGAGAGCACGTCCATTGGCTTTTCCCCCCGTTTTAAATTCTGCTGCTGGGATGAGTATAATAGTTATGAAGCTGCTGGCAATCAAAAAGAAGCTCATGATCACGGCTGCAGCAGTAAGCAGCTTACGTGTATTGCGAATACGTCCCTTAGGTTGTTCGGGAGCGTCGTCACTGCTACCCCGCACAAGAGGCATCACAGTCACGCCAGTCTCAAAGCCGGACAATCCTAATGCTAGTTTTGGGAATACCAATAGGGCTATGCCCAGCAAACTCAAAGGGTTGTGATGATCAGCGAAAAGAGCAGTCTGCCAGTTAGCGATCGCAGATGGTTGAGTCAAAATATGATACGAACCGACGCCAATCACAATGAAATTTAACAGTAGATAGATTGCAACCAGAAAAACTGCAATACCGATAGCTTCTCGGAAACCTTTGAGGAAAACGGCAGCTAGCAATACCATTAGGAATAGGGTAATACTGATCTGCTGATTGTGAAGCAAACTTGGCACAAACGGATTTTCGATAATATGGGCAGTAGCATCAGCCGCTGAGAGGGTAATGGTGATGATGAAATCGGTTGCCACAAAACCGAGCAGGCAGAGCACGAATATTTTCCCTTGCCACCAGGGGAGCAAGTGTTCGAGCATGGCAATAGATCCTTCACCTTTAGGACTTTTGGCCGCAACGCGCCGATAGATCGGCAATGCTCCAAAAAGTGTCAGTAGAACCAGAATGAGGGTTGCAAGAGGAGAAACAGCCCCTGCTGCCAGTGCAGCAATACCGGGTTGATACCCAAGTGTTGAGAAATAATCTACACCAGTGAGGCACATGACTTGCCACCAAGGATGGTTGCTCTGTCCTTCATTCTCGTTGCGGTTTTCTTCGAGCAACCAGTTGATGAACTTTCTACCGAGTCGTTTTGTTGGAGGTTTAGCCATCAAACGCTACTCCTAGTTATATTTATAGGGTAAGTTGGCGTGAGTCAACACCACTCTAACATTGGCGTCTCTTCTTCCAGACATTCAATTCACATGTGTACTCCCCCTTGTGGGCTGTTAAAGGTTAAGAGTTATATTGTTTCTCCATGAAGCTGCCCTCTTTCAATCTCTTACTCCCCTTGCGGGGTGTGCTCTCATGTCCGGTAAATTAACCTTAATTCCGTCTTAACCCCACCCCGCTCCTCGCTGTGCTTTGTCTCCCCTCCCCGCATGCGTTCTCGGGGTTGGGGGTGGGGTTCTTTTATTATGGGTGATTTGAGGGACATCATATAAAATTTATAAGAAAAGGCATGAAGCATAAAATCACCGAGAATGTGCCTGTTCTAAATCTAGAACAGGCACATAGGTTCGTAGTTGCGCTGTCTAGCCTGCGCAACTACAAACATTATTATAAGTGTTCAACCGAACATGATATAAATTATTCGTGAACAATAAGATTCGCGACTTCGTAAAAGTTGTCGGGAATCTTAGTAAGGTTGCTATATCCCACCAACAATTGCGATGAATACTGTAAATACCGTTGTGAACTCTATAGGTAAGGTTGGGAGTAAGGAGAGGAGGAAATCTGGGTTTATCCTCAAGGATTAGAGATTAAGGCGACGCAGGGGCGAACAGCCGTTTGCCCCTACTCTTTATGAAATCCGCTATATTAACTAATTGCTATTACCTTTATTTTGAAGTAATTTCCTAGCAATAAGAGCGCCGATGACGACGCCACCAACCACTTCTGCAGTTGTTCGTACCGTTTGCTTGCCTTCGTCAGAATTTAAGTAGCGGTCAAAAACCTCATCCTTGAGCCATTCCTTGGTAACTTTGAAGTCATGAGGTAAACTCGGTAACATTTCTAAGTAAGTTGCTTGACGGATTAAGTGACCGTTTCTGCCCAAAACTTCGTAACGGTCAAAGATGTTAGCAACACTCTCTTCTATCCCTAACTTCATCAGAGTACCACGAAGATGAACTTCAGATGGCTTGAGCTGATGACCAAAAACCAGAGATTTAAGATTATGAGCGATCGCTGCTGCCTGTTGATATGCCACCTGGGCTGTTGCTGGTAGCGATTCACCACCTTGTTGCACTGCACAATCACCAGCAGCAAAGACTTCGGGATAGTCGAGTAATTGTAATGTGGGTGTCACTTGCAGACGACCATGGTGATCGCGGTGTTCTTTTGGCACTGGCAAGTCTTTAATCAACGGATTCATTGTCGTGCCTGCCGTCCAAATTACCGTAGAAGCTGGTATTACTTCCGACTTCTCATGGTGGGTATACTCAACTGCATCAGCACGAACGGCACTCACCTTCGCTCCTAAAAGTAACTCTACTGGTACAGCACGTTTAAGCATTGCTTGCAAGGCAGTCCCACGCAGATTTACATTCACGTCTCCTTCAAGAATCTGCTCTCCATGATTGAGCAGCATAACCCGAATCTCATGCGAATTGCCTCCTAACGCCTCATACCAATGAGGCAGCAAATCGGCTAAAGTACAAGTCATTTCAACACCCGAAGGTCCACCACCTACAACTACGAATGTTAGCAGTTGGTGTCGTTGTTCTGTATCTCGGGTTTGACGGGCTTGTTGCAGGCGATCATGTAATTGTCGCTCAATAGCTTGCACCTCTGTTGCTGTCCGTAAAGGTAAGCTGTATTCTTTCGCACCTTGCACACCAGCATAGCTCGTGATACTACCTAAACCTAAAACCAAGTTACTGTACTTGTAGCTACCTGAAGTTAATTTGACTTCCTTCTGCTGGATATCAATTGATTCTACGGAATCTTGAATGAAAACTACACCGCTATCTTTAAGCAATTCCTCATATGACGGACAAACTTCCTCTGCACTCATCTCACCCGTGCAATATTCATAGAGTAAGGGCTTAAAGGAAAATCGTTCCTCTCGATCAATGAGGATAACTGAGCGAGGATAGTGTTGATGACTTAAGTACAAGGCTGTAAACAACCCTGTAAAGCCACCGCCAAGAATAAGAGTTTGATTAACGGTATTCGTCATGCACCTGCTCCTGCTCGTTTGTATATATATTTACAGTTGGAGAGAATTAATTTTGAGTGATCGCCTAAGTCAAAAATTTCTGACTTCACTGACTAGTTTTGTAAACATGATAATCTCTAAATTGCAATTAGATAACTTGTCTTTAGTTAGAGTAAGCATTTAGCATCGTCAGAAGACAGGAGAGAAAAATGTATATATATGCTAGATTTCCATCTATAGCAATTCTCAATGATTTGTAAACTCAAGGTTAATACGTAACCGTTCAGGGGGGAGCGCCCTTGAAGATACCCATTGCTTGATTAATCGG
>CALMVQ010000278.1 GCA_937873135.1 uncultured Scytonema sp.
TGTAAGGGTTTTAACTATTTCAGATGGGTGGTTTATTTCCGCCGTGCTGTACTAGCTACTTTTTTGCTCAGCAGCAATTTGATAGCTAATTAATTAATAACTTGTATAAATTGGATAATTTCATCAAGATAAAATGAACTTTAAGAAAACTTTATTAAATTCACTATATGCTTAGCCAAAAATTTGTAATATGTAAAACAAGTGAATTGTATTTTAGTAAATGTAACAGGGAATAAATAATTGAGATGGTAAAAAAATCAAGATAAATTACAAAGAATTCTCTAAAATAGAGGGCTAAGAAGCTTTATATTTCTGGAGTTATCATAATTAATACTAAATTGATACGAGTTTTTGAAAATGTGAAAACTTACAAAAGTATTCTATTTTTAATAAGAAGTATTTAGAGAATCTCCAGACACCAAGGAAATAGGTTTACGTATAAGTGAGGTGTATTAAAAGAGGCAAAAAAATAAGTAGCACTCAGATCCTGCACTTAGTCTGAAAGTTAATTTTGACATAAATACTATCTTGAGTGTTACTTGTAACAAGTTTTTGAAAATGGGTGAGTGCATTTATTTCTCCTGAATGTAGCTAGATTTCTGTAAAATTACAGAACAACGAAACTAAAAACAAGTTAAATTTGGGCAATATTGTCTATTTGTAAACAAACTCAGAAACTTACTCTTATTTAGGAGCAAGAAATTAGAAAAATGTACGATTGTATTGTCGTCGGTGCCGGACCTGCAGGTGGAACATCTACATATCATTTAGCAAAGCTTGGGCATTCGGTATTAGTTTTAGAAAAAGAATCTCTACCAAGATATAAACCCTGTGGCGGTGGAGTATCACCAGCGATCGCTGAGTGGTTTGACTTTGATTTTGCTAGCGTAATTTCTACCAAGGCAGATACAATTCGCTGCACTTGGAAAATGGGGGAGCCAGTGGAAGCAGAACTACAAACCCCAGAACCAGTTTGGATGGTAAGACGAGATATTTTTGACCATTTTCTAATTCAACAAGCACAGAAACAAGGTGCTGAACTAAGAGATAACACGGAAGTTACAGGAATTAATTTTAACGTAGACCATTGGCAAGTAAATACAGCAAACGGACCCGTTACAGGTCGTTATTTAATTGCTGCTGACGGTGCTAAAGGACCAATGGCAAAATGGCTGGGCTTCAAAGAACGCAAACGCCGTTTGGCGGGAGCATTGGAGGCAGAAGCACAAGCTAAGGTAGAGCATGGTAACATTGCACACTTCGAGTTTGGCATGGTTAAAAATGGCTACCTCTGGAATTTCCCGAAAGCAGATGGATATTCCATCGGCATCGGCACATTTATGGGAAACGGGCAGCAGGACTTCAAGAGTATATTGAGTGAATATGGCCGCGAGTTTAAATTAGATATCAAGAGTTGTAAGCAGTACGGTTATGCCCTTTGCCTGTGGAATGGCAATCAAAAGCTGCACACTGAAAATGCGGTTCTAGCTGGAGAAGCAGCTTGTGTGGTAGACCCCTTTACAGCAGAAGGTATTCGTCCGTCAATATTCAGCGGTCTACTGGCTTCCCAAGCCGTTGACAAGGCGTTAGCTGGTGACATTAACGCCTTAGAAAAATACTCTGAAGCCATCAATGAACAATGGGGCACTGATATGGCTTGGGCGCAAAAATTAGCAGGCGCATTCTACCGCTTCCCCAGTATCGGCTACAAAGTAGGAGTTAGACGCCCTTCTGCCGTGCGAATTATGGGTAAAATTTTGTGTGGGCAGTTACGTTATGGTGACGTTGCCGATCATGCTCTCAAACGCTTAATGCCTGGTATTGGTAGTTAATCGCCCAACTTGGGAGAAATAGGTTATTATTTATACATTATTGAAAGTTAAATACGGAAAGGAAAATCACAATGGGACTGAGCGACGGTCTATTAGATCCGAATAAAAAGAAAATGGTCGTGGCTGAATGCACAAATTTGCTCGACGTGCAGGTCGCGAAGATGCAAGGGATTTCTGGTATGGCTTTGAAAGCTGGCTACACTGCTGTCAGGGGACTTGCTCCCAATTACTGCGCCGAGGCGATCGAGCGGCTTTTGCCTGAATCCTTGACAGCAATCGATCCCATTTGGAGTGAAGGCGTACAGACAGGTGATCCGGTCGCACACTTGAGCCATAACAGCGATCGCACGGCAGACGCACTGCTGGGCATTACCGACGTCAAAATCGATAAAAGCAAAAACACGACTGTGAGAGGCGTATATAGTAAACTCCGCAAGTCGGCAAAGAAACATGTGGAGGAGGCGGTGCCAAACTTAGCCAAGATCATCGATAACTACACCAAGAGTTGATCTTAATGCGTGATGGGTAATTGGGAATTGGTGAATTGTGTTTTTCTTCCCTATTACCCATTACACATTGTGCATTAAATTAACTTCAAATTGTTTGACTGGAATTTCAATGAGAAACTCAGCCCCTTGACTAGGTTGGGATAAGCAGTGTAATTTGCCACCATGCTTTTCTACAATTTGGTAACTAATTGAGAGTCCTAAACCTGTCCCTTGACCCACAGGCTTGGTTGTAAAAAAGGGATCGAAGAGTCTGGTTTTTACTGATTCGGTCATGCCAATACCATTATCCTTGATGGAAATTTGCACCCAGTCACCTACAAGCTGCGTCCTAATGGTGACGGTGGGATGATAGTTTGTAGTACCTAAATGAGGTGCCTGATAGCATGACTCCTCTAGAGCATCGATCGCATTTGCCAACAAGTTCATGAATACCTGATTGAGTTGTCCGGCCAAACATTCGATAAGCGGTAACTTACTATACTGCTTAACAATCTCAATACCTGAATGTAATGAATTTCCTTTAACACGATGCTGCAATATCAATAGGGTGCTGTCGAGTCCCTCATGAATATCAACAAGTTTTACCTCGGCTTGATCCAGACGAGAGAAATTCCTTAAGGTGAGAACAATCTCACTAATTCGCTCTGCACCTAATTTTAAGGAAGCAAACAATTTTGGCAAATCTTCAGTAATGAATTCTAAATCGGCTACCTCCGCTTGTTGTTGAATTTCTGGTTCGGGATCAGGATAGTAGTGTTGATAGAGATTGAGCATCTCAATCAAGTTCTGCGTGTACTCATCAATATGCATGATATTGCCGTAAATGAAATTGACCGGATTGTTAATTTCATGTGCAACCCCTGCTACCAACTGACCTAAGCTGGACATTTTTTCACTGTGAATCAAATGAGCTTGAGTTTCCCGCAAATGATCAAGTGCTTGAGAAAGTTGTGTGGCTTGCTGCTGAGAGTGTTTGAGCAGTTCCGCATGTTGTAAGGCAACTCCAAACTGAGAGGTAATTTGATTGAGAAACTCTACTTCAGACTCTTGCCACTCACGCGATTTCAGGCATTGATGAATACACAGCAAGCCCCAGAGGTTCCCTTGCTTGAGCATGGGAACCACTAAGTTTGCTCTGACTTGGAAGCGAGACAACATTGACACATAACATTCGTCTAGCTCAGTGTTATAAATATCAGTAACTGCCTGAACGTAGCCAAATTTGAATTTCTTAGCATACTGCTGACCTACACAGCGATCATACAGTTTTGCCGTTATTGTTGAAAGGAAATCATCCCCCACGTCTTCTGCTACGACTTCGCCACCGTCATAGCTAGTTTCCGAATAGAAACGAAAGACAACAACCCGATCTGCGTTGAGTACTCTGCGAATTTCCTGCGTTGTCGTTTCAAAAATCTCTTTTAAATCGAGCGACTCTCGAACTTTAGTAATCACACTTGCTAGGGTTTGCTGCCTTTCTGCCACATGAGCCAATTGTACGGATTGCGATCGCACTTGTTCAACATACTCAGCTTGCTGCAACGCTACTCCTAGTTGAGTTGCGATTTGAGAGAAAAACTCGACATCTATTGCTTCCCAGTGGCGACTACCCGAATGTTGATAAGCTCCCAATAAACCCCATAGTTCCTGCCCAACAAAAATCGGAGTCGTCATGAACGCTTTGAGGTGATATTGTTCGAGTATATCAATATGGCATTGGGTAAATCCCATGCTGTACACATCATCGACTACAGAAGTTTCATTATTACGATAGCGTCCGCCTTGAGTTTCCTGTAAGTAGGTATCGTCCCATACGACGCCTACGCCAAGGTTGACATTTCTGTGCCATCGCGGATTTGCCGATTCATACTCACTTACAAATTCACCTCCCCAATCAGCATTAAAACGATAGACTGCCACCCGATCGCTCTTAAGTAATTGACAAACTTCCTCTATCGTGGTATATAAAATAGTTTCTACATCCAGCGATTGTCGCATCTTGGCAATAATCCGCGCTACAGCTTGCTGGCGTTCAATAGAGCGTTGTAGTTCTATGGTTGAGTGTTGCAAATCGGTGTTAGTCTGTTGCAGTTCGGCAGTGCGATCGCGCACTTGTTGCTCTAGGTTTATATTCAGAGCTTGCACCTGTTTGTAGAGTAGGTACTGCTTCACAGCAGTTGAAAAGCGCTCACCTAATGCTTGCGCCAGCTTAACCTCTGACTCTGTCCACTGTTGTGCTTGTTCTGTTTTAAGTTGGTGCCACGCTTCAAAAGACCGACGCGGCATCAGTTGGCGAGAATCGGTATCAACATAGCCAGCCCAAATCGTTTCAATATTGACTTGATCGCGGAAGATGCTCAAACAGCCCAGGACACTGGAACCATATAGAAGTGGCACAATCAAATCAACAAACCCCGAATTTGCGTCGCTTTGAAACAAGGGGCGACTGACCGCAATAAGGGTTCTTTATAAAGATCGGCGATCGCCCACAAGTTTGCGTCCGAATTGAATTCATCGGGTGGAGGAGTTAAAGCATAAACGGCTCTCATCCATTTCACAGTCCATGATTTAGCTCTCGGCTCTTCTGGAGACTCAACAGGTGTAACAGAGAAAGACAAAAGGTATTTTTGCCATAAAAGATGCTCCTCAATCGGTCTTCCTTGTCCGAGATCAAGTTGACTAGGCTGCACTCCATAGGTGTATATTTCTGGGAGCCGACGCTCACCATCAGGCAGCAAATAGAGCCGTCCTCCAGAACCTTGAATGGCTAGCACTGTTTGTTCAAGGGCAACTTGAAGTTGCACGGTAGGCGCGGTATAAAGTTGCTCGGTGACTTGATTAATGATCGCTTCTTGACGGGCTTGCTCTCGCACTTGGTTGAGCAATATTGATTGAGAAATTGCGATCGCGACTTGATCGACCACTGACTGAATAAACAGTAATTCTTGTTCTGTCACCACTCGGGCTTCTGAATGGTGAGACACTAATAACCCCCATAATTGGGATGGTGGTTGTAGAGAAGGTAACGAATCTTTCCCAGTTTCCTTGCTCTTTAAAACAATCGGCACTACTACTGAAGATTTAACGCCCATTGCCGTTAAATATTCTACATGGCAAGGATCGACGGGACGATAGCGAATATCTTGCTGGTCTAACGGTTTACCTGTTTCCGGGCAATCAAGAGGACTGATACCAACCTCATGTGTTGTCACATTAACGATACTTCGCTGGCGTGCCCGAACAAATAATTCACGGGCAGAAGGCGGAATGTCATCTGCCGGAAAATTTAGCCCCAATAGTGGAGGTAACCGACCCTCTTGAATCGACTCGGCAATCACTAACCCATGACCATCGGGTTGAAACTGATAAATGTTGACGCGGTCAGTGCCGAGAAATGAGCGTACTTCCGCCACTGTTGCCGATAAAATCTCGTGCAGTTCCAAAGATTGCCGAATACGATTCGCAATGCGGTGTAAGAATATTTCTTGAGTAGGGCTCACTTGCTTAGTAAGCGAGTTATCCATAAACTTTAATTTAATTTAATTTATATCGTGTTTTATACTCCTTATATTTTGGTCGTTAATTGCTCTTATTAGCAGGCGTACAAACACGGTCATCTAACTTGATTGGAACTTGTAGACATCAGCTTGCCTATAACGGATATGTTAAAGCACTTACCAGTAAATAAATCGACCGTCATCAAACTAGAGCTCTGGTCTTAGTCGCCTGCCTCTACACACACAGCAGTCGATTTATTTTTATGGATCTCCCTAAGAACAATCCTTCCTTTGCTTGTAAGCACGGTTACGAACTCTGTGGAGTCTGAGTTGAAGGGCGCGAAGGATTGCTTGACCGTAAGCTGTCAAACTTATAGTGTCTGTTCCTTCTTCAGATCAGGTGAAATATTACGACCATTTTTGCTGTCAGGGATTGAATAGTTTGACCTTGCCTTCATGAAATTGAATATTTACAGAGAAAAACCATAATCGACCCCGTAAGCAGCAAGCAAACGATTCCTGCCATACCCGCTAGAGGTTTCTGATTCTGACCTGTTACCCACTCAGGGGCAATACCAGTATATTTAATAAGTTGTGCTGTGTCTGTAGAGGCGATCGCCCAGATCCACCCCGCGTGTAGTCCCCAAGCTAAACCCAAACTCCCACCATCAGCAAGGCGTGCTAAAACTAATACCATTCCCATCAGCCACAATCCGGGAATTTGCGGTATAGTTTCTCGTTGTTCCCATACTAAGTGTAGAAGCGCAAAAATTAAGCTAGAGATTGCGGCTGCTACCCAAATTGAATAATCCTGTTTTAATTGAGTGAAGAGGAAACCTCGAAAAACTAACTCTTCTATGCCACCAACTAATAATGCTACAAAGAAACTAGGCAGCAATATAGATTGTACTTGCTTGATATGACTTTGAAAATAACACCAACCACTAGCAAACTGCAAGGTAAAAACAATAGCTAGACTAAGGATTCCCAAACTGAATCCCAGTCCCAAAGAACTGAGAAGAGAAATATTTCCAACTAAACCGTAATCTAAGAAATTTGTGTTAGTAAACCTGCTAGCTCCCCAGACAATCAAGGGAGCTATGAGGTATAGAGATATTACTAAAGGCAACTTTTGTTCTGGCTGCAATTTAAGTGCCTTAGAGAAGACTGCTACTACTGGTAACCAGCATCCTATCCAAGCAATAAAAAAAGCCATAACCGCGATCAGTGCTGGTGCATCTTTTAAAAATGACGCTAAGGAGTTGAGTAATGACTCTAGTAACACGAGAAAAGTAGGTAAAACTGACATCCTGCATTAATATCAACAAGGAAATTTTCATGATATTGGCATCGCAAAGCGCGTATTCTCAAACTCTAATTTTCTCGCATTTCAGGCAATGTCCACCTTACCGCTATTGAGAAGAGTGAAAGATTAAAAAACACAGCACCCATGACTGGGTAAGATATTTCCGCTAAATTTATAGCGTCGCTTACGTGCAATGCACAATATAGAGACGTTACATGTAACGTCTCTATATTAATTTCTGACAGTCTTAACAGGTATTTATTTTATGGAGTTCCCGAAAGCCGTCTACCTTATTTACGAAAAAATCATTCTCAACTCATCAGAAGCGAGAGATTTACTCATCATCCTCATCCTCATCTTCATCCTCATCATACTCATCATCCTCATCTTCTAATTCGGCATCTATATCTTCTGGTTGGATTCCTTTTTTATCAGTATCGACTTGTATCAAGTGAATATGCTTGTATCCCAGCTTAATTTCAAACTCATCACCAGGATTTAGATTCATTGCTTTGGTATAGGTTGCACCAATAACAATTTGGCCGTTTTGATGGACACTCACCCGGTATGTCGGTTCACGTCCGCGACCATCTTTAGGTGCTTCGGGACTAAGAGGAATTCCCCGAGCCGACAGCAAAGCGTCATAAAAATCGGTAAGATTAACACGAACCTGGTTATTTTTAGTAACCGTATAGTAGCCACACTGCTTGGCTCTCTCTCGCCGTGGTAAGTTTGAAAGTTCTTTTACCTTAGCAAGCAGTGATTTTCCGGTTAGCGGCGTGGTTGCAGTTTCAGTCATTACGCTCAAAATATCCTTACTCTCTCCAAACTGATAAACAATGCGGTTTCTTGCCTGTATTTGGCTTCTTGACACCTGCACAAAACTACTTAAAACCCTAATATCAAGGGTGAATTCCTGCTTATATAGACGAACAGCGCATCTTTTATGGATACCCACAATAAATGAGGGGTCGTGGTTGTCACAGGCATTAATTTCGGTAATTTTACGGCAATTTTAACCATCATTTGCCAATGAAAATGAAATAATTTTCTTTTCTGGCCTGATTATGGCGGTGTGACTTTAAGCCACCTTCACAAATTGGGTGAGTTCTACCACTACAGATAAGTCGTAGATCATAGAAATAGCAGGCTTTCTTCTTTTAGATCCTGCTTTTCTTGCCTTTGAGTCTTAGGGTTTTTCTACCCTTTTCCAGCTGAGGACAGCATAGGATTCCATTTAGATTATGTAGACATCACCCTTTTATCCTGCTAGTAGAGATGTGAAATTTCCCACCTCTACTTTATTACGAAGAAACAAAGCAGTATTCACCGCACTTTTACGGTAATTTATACTGGTGCGTGTTGCCTCATAATTTTATATTAAATACTAGCATGGACTAATAATAGCAAAATGTTGTTTAATTTTGAATTAAACTTGCTGATTTATTTCGCTCTAAATATCCCTCTTGAGAGTGGGTGTTGCTCTATGGCTTTTATAAAAATTAATTTAGTTTATGGATTGATATGTCAAGATGAACATCTTAAGCTTTAACAATTCTATATAACTGAAAAATTTACGCTCTTGCGACATTTAGAGGATTTTTTCCAATGAATGGCTCTGAGTTGTCTTAACATTCAGATTTTGTCATAGGGATATCCATAAAAATAAATATCCGTGCCGTTTATTCTATATCTCTCGTCGTAGTCCCAATATTCAGACATACGACCTCAAATTGACCCCAATAAAAATGAGGCAACAGTAGGGCTCCAAGACTCGAAGATCGAAGATCGCTAACTACCTAACTAGTTAGTGACGCTGCCCTCGGATCAATAAAACAAGGGGGCAACATTTTTATCTCGTCTACGTCTGCTGGATATTTATTTACTGGTAAGTGCTTTAGCACCGAATAAGATTAAGAGTCAGGCATTTTTAATTTGAATAAGCTGATGTGCAAAAAGAAAAGTAGATTTTTAAGTCAAGGGCGTAGAAGCAATAAGCCTTTAGGAAAACCCGTTAATCCCTGAGAGACTCTCCCTCTCTCCTTCAAACCTCACACCAGCAAGTTAAAAGTTTCCTAGCTGATTTTCGGTTCGGGGATGAAAGTCAGTTTCTCTTAGCCGGATGGACTAACCCAAAAGGTTAGAGGAAATGTCTTGTAGCAACTCCTTTTTGAGAGCGGCTGGATCTAAAAGTTGACACAACTGTTGCAAAACTCATTGAATACTTCCATAATTTAGATTTTCATGGTTATCCTTAAACTATAAATAAAGCTTCTTGAAGAATTAGCCTATTAGCAGTAGCAGGTAACTTGATCGGTACAATAACTGATTAGGAGGGTCGTCCTTAGGTAAGCATTCACTAACAGAGCGCTCTGTAGTCAGCGCACAAAGTGAACTGTGTAAATTTTTAGACATGAATCTCACCCTTACAAGTTATACCTACTGATAGCTTATAGCTCATGACTGAATGCTTACTTTTTATCAGACACAAAGGATAAACGATAGATGAAGCAAAACCTACTTAGTTTAATGACACCCACCTGCCGAACGAAAAACGCCTTCTGTAAGCAAAAAGAATATAGCTCACGAACGTGAGTAACCTGTCTGGTGGGAATCATTCCTCAGATGAGTGTGGTAATTTAAAGACTTTGGTTAGTGAAAATGGAAGTTATTTTTAAGATTGTTCGGCAGAAACAAGATTCCTCCCCTGTTGTGCAAAATTACGTTTTGGATGTCTCTGGAGGAAATACGATTCTGGATTGTCTGAATCAGATAAAATGGGAGCAAGATGGGACGTTAGCGTTTCGCAAAAATTGTCGCAATACAATTTGTGGTAGCTGCGCTGTACGAATTAATGGACGTTCGGCTTTGGCTTGCAAGGAAAATGTGAGGAGTGAAATTGCGAGGTTACAACAAACTGAAATATCGGCAAGTGACGCAAATGTGGTTCCAGAAATAACGGTAGCACCTTTGGGCAACATGCCTGTCATTAAAGATTTGATCGTAGATATGAGTAGTTTCTGGAACAATTTAGAGGCGGTTGCTCCTTATGTGAGTACACGAGGGCGTCAGTTGCCAGAAAGAGAGTTTTTGCAAACACCTGAAGAGCGATCACACCTCGATCAAACTGGCAATTGTATTATGTGTGGAGCTTGCTACTCGGAGTGCAATGCCCGTGAGTTTGACTCAAAGTTTGTCGGTCCTCACGCCCTCGCCAAAGCTCAGCGCATGATTGTAGACTCTCGGGATCATGAAACTGAAAGCCGCTTGGAAAACTACAACCAAGGTACCAAGGGAGTATGGGGCTGTACTCGTTGTTTTTACTGCAATTCAGTTTGTCCAATGGATGTTGCACCATTAGACCAAATTACTAAAATTAAACAGGAAATTCTGGCTCAAAAAGATGTCCCGGACAGCGTTTCGATTCGCCACCGTCACGGATTAGTAGAGGTGGTGAAACAAGGTGGTTGGATTAATGAACCTCAGTTTGTTTTACAAGTCGTCGGTAACTACTTTAGAGACATCAAAGGACTACTAGCGATCGCGCCTTTAGGGTTACGAATGTTAGCTCGAGGTAAATTACCTCTTTCATTTGAGGCTTCCCAAGGCACTCAACAAGTGCGAGCGCTCATTGAAGCTATTCAACTTGAAAGCAAGAATATTTAGGAGGTAAGGGAGGTAAGGGAGGTAAGGAAGTGCAAATTCCGCACCTCCTCATTCGTAAACGTTCACACTTCAACTTCAGCGTGGATCTTGAGGTATATTCAGTGGTTGTCCGGAACGGTTATAAACAGAAATATCCCACTGCCCATTAACACTTTGCTCAAAAGCAATTCGACTCCCATCAGCGCTAATTGTAGGGCGGCGCACTTCTGCTGGTAAATTGGCTGTTAAATTGCGTGATTGACGTGTTTCGCGATCATAGAGGAAAATAGCTGATCGCCCCTGACGATTAGCAGCAAACACGATATACCGCCCGTTCTCAGAAACAGCAGGATGAGAGGCGATCGTATCCAAGGAGTTTAAACCCGGTAAATCAATTAAACTGCGAGTTATGGTATCAAACATATAAATATCTTGGCTACCACGTCGATCGCTGGCAAAAACAATGTATCTCCCACTAATTTGGGGATTTAATTCTGAAGCTGTACTATTGAGACTTTGACCTCCGGAATCAAAAGGATAACTCAGTATTTGAGGGTATCCTGTACAGCTACTTAACAGGCTAGTTGTGACAAATATAGGTATAAAAATAGAGCGTTTCATAAGTGAGTTAGGAGTCAGGAGGAGCGGATATAGGAGGCACAAGGAGCTTCCATGTAGAGACGCTCAGCTTTATTGAGTCTTTCTTTAAAGACAGGGGTCAAGGGTTAAGAATTATTTATCTGCTCCCCCTCTCCTTATGGCGCAAAGACTGGTGCACCATTGGCAATATCCAACTCAATATTTGGTCCCCGATCTATGACTTCAATATCCCATTGACCACGACTGGCGGTTTCAAATACGACATAACGCCCATCTGGGCTGATATTTGGATTTCTCAACCACCCGCGATATGTGGGAGTAAGAATTTGTGATTGTTGTGTAGAGCGATCATAAAGCGCTATCACCGGTCTACCTTGATCGCTAGTAATATAAGCAGTGTAACGCCCAGTGTAGCTGAGGCTAGGACTTTCGATAATTGTCTCCGGTCGGTTTAAGTTAGGCAGATCAACGAACTGTTGCTGTTCGAGATCGTACAGCAACAGTTGTTGACTCCTATTGCGATTTGAGACAAATGCCAAAAAACGACCATTGCCACTCAAGGCAGGTTGCTCTTCAGTATAGCGACTGTTAAGAGATGTTGGTCCAATGGAGATCTCACTGTAGCTACAGGATGCGAGCAAACAAGATATGGTCAAACTCAGACTCCAGTAAATTTGTTTTTGGAGCCATCCGGGGGTAAATTTTTTCACCTCAGCTTTTTCCGTTGCCCCTTCAGATGTTCTTCAGCTTGTTTAGATTTATTCCTCAAAATTTACTGGATTGTCTGGATCATGATCTCTCGCATCAATAGGTTTGTATTCTACGTATTCACTTGGCATGACATCATCCTCCCGTTCCCTCCCTGAAGTTGAATCCGTCGGTGGACGACGTCTTCTCTGTCTAGGAGCTACATCTTCATCACGGCTTTCTGGACGAATAGATCCCTTAGTGCCACTACGGCGCGTTGAAGATCTTCTTTCGTCAGTTATTGAACTATCTCTATCATCAGAAGATCTTCTTTCTTGAGTTGTTGAACTATCCCAATCATCAGAATATCTAGATGAACCCCAATTTTCATCTTCCAGCCTTTCTGGGTTACGATTCGTTGAACCTCCAGAACTGCGGCGACGTGTCTTATTTGGTGATGTTGGTTTTTCACTGGTACGTCGTTCCGAACGGGAACGGGTTTCATCATCGTAATAACTATCACGAGATGAACGGCTTTCCCTGCTACCCGGTATTCTCGCACGCGGGGTGCGTTCCTCTTCGTAGTCATAAGGAAGTGGATCTAATTCTGCATCCACCTCCGCCTGGTACTTCCTGTTATATTGATAGCGATCGCTAACCTCTCGCTCGTCGTCCACAATTGGGGTATTGCGCTTGGCTTGCTGGGTAGCAATACCCCGCAGCCGAATACTTTCGACTGCAAAAAATACCGTTGTCCCTGCCAAAAGCAACTGACCAAATTGCAAAATTGGATCTAAACGCCAACCTTGAAATATGAGAATGAAGCCGCAGAGTAAGCCTACGGCTGCGAAAAAGATATCTTGGTCTCGTGATAGCTCTGGACGCACAGTGCGGAGAAAATAGAGTGCTGCCCCAGCCACAGCCAGGACAATTCCTAGAATACTGGCTGAGTTCGCCCCAAAATTTACCTGAGCCAGAACACTGGCTGAGTTCAGCCCAAAAGTTAACATTGCTGTTTTCCCAATAGTCTAATCTATATTAGCGACTCATCATTAAAATCACTACTGCGAATAGAAATAATATATAGAGACGCGATTTGTGAATGCGTCTCTATATTCTCCGCTAACAGTATCGATATGCTGAACTCAGTAATTCGGCAATTATCTCACAGACGAACGCTTTTAAGCGCTACTCTTTCGGTTCCTTAAGTGCCGCAGTGTAAACCTTGAGATTTAAACTTAACTTTATACAAGTTATCAAGGCACCGAAGAGAAGAAGTGGAACGGGAGTCTAATAGACTACCATCGGCATTATGTGCGCTTGACTTTATCTCTTTGGCTTACAAAAACCAATCCCACTACTACTGGGATAACGACAATCACCGTACCAGCCACCAAACTCAAAAGGAAATTTGCTAAAGAAGGCGTCATAGATCTCAACCTTTTTTTACATTCTTAGTATTAATTTTACTGGTCTATCAGTTTCTTGAGAAGCCTCCTTTACATATAGTTTTTACCCACCTTTGAAAGTGCTGTAGTCCGTTAGTATTATAAAGAGTGCTTTACAAAGCTTAAAAATTTATAGCAGCACGAGTTTTTCTTTTCTCATAGACAAAGAGCTTCAAACCATGAGTGGTGTTAACCTGACTGCTTGGATTCTCAACCCCTTGTTGGGTCTGATGATATTCTTGTTTATTTTTCGGATAGTTTTGACTTGGTACCCCCAAGTGAATCTCAATCATTTGCCCTTTAATCTGGTAGCTTGGCCAACGGAACCTTTTTTGATTCCGTTGCGAAAGCTGATCCCACCCATTGGCGGAGTGGACATTACTCCGATCATTTGGGTTGGTATTTTCAGTTTATTACGGGAAATTCTACTAGGTCAGCAAGGATTGCTGACTTTACTAACGTAAGTTGTTGAGCCTGCAATGATCCCACCCGCGAGTCAGGAGCGGAACCGTTTTGCGCCTCTTTGCCAGCGCTCCGGGCGCACAAATCTCTGTTCTTTAGTGGGCGCCTTTTATTCAGCAAGCCCTACTTAGAGGGATGTAGTTCTTCTTAAAGTCTTAACGCCCTTACTAATAAAACAAAAGTATAATATTATACTTTTGTTTTTAGCTCCTGCACGAAATCGGTGTAAACATTACCCTGCAAAAACTGCTGATTTTCCATAATTTTTTGATGAAACCCAATGGTAGTGGGTAATCCCGTAATTGCGCATTCCCGCAGGGCACGTTTCATTCGATTAATAGCAGTAGGGCGGTCTGCCCCCCAAACAATTAACTTACCAATTAAAGAATCGTAATAAGGAGGAATTTGATAATCGGTGTAAACATGGGAATCCATTCTGACTCCGGGACCTCCGGGAGGGAGATAACCACTGATATGTCCTGCTGCCGGACGAAAGTCATGGTCGGGATCTTCGGCGTTAATGCGACATTCGATCGCATGACCACGTAAGACAACTTGGTCTTGAGTCAGTTTCAACCTTTCTCCTTGGGCAATCAGAATTTGTTCGACAACTAAGTCCACTCCAGTAATCATTTCCGTAACAGGATGCTCCACTTGAATCCGCGTATTCATTTCCATAAAATAGAAGCGACCGGATCTATCTAAGAGAAACTCGATAGTCCCTGCCCCTGTATAGTTAATGAACTCAGCAGCTTTCACGGCAGCTTGTCCCATTTTCTCTCGGAGATCTGAGTCAAGAGCCGGGCTGGGAGCTTCTTCCAACAGCTTTTGATTCCGGCGCTGAATCGAGCAATCCCGTTCGCCCAGGTGGATAACATTACCGTAGTTATCAGCTAAAATTTGGAATTCAATGTGGCGGGGACGCTCAATAAATTTTTCTAGATAAACGCCGGAATTGCCGAATGCTGCGCCTGCTTCGCCTTGTGCAGCTTGAAAGGATTTGAAAAATTCGCTTTCAGAACGCACCAGCCGCATACCCCGTCCGCCACCACCAGCTGTCGCTTTGATCATCACTGGATAGCCGATTTTATTCGCTGTCGCCAATCCTTCTTCTTCGGAATCTATCAAACCATCACTACCCGGTACCGTCGGCACTCCTGCTTTTTGCATGGTTTCTTTCGCCGTAGATTTATCTCCCATCAGCCGAATAGCTTCCGGAGATGGACCAATAAAGGCAATATGATGATCAGCACATATTTCGGCGAACCGAGCATTTTCTGCCAAAAAGCCATAACCTGGATGAATAGCGCTAGCATTACGTGTCAAAGCAGCCGCAATAATATTGGGAATATTCAAATAACTTTTACTGCTTTTCGCTTCGCCTATACAAACGGCTTCATCAGCGAGTTGGACGTGGAGAGCATTACGATCAACAGTGGAATGCACTGCAATAGTCGCAATCCCCATTTCTTCACAAGCGCGGAGAATGCGAAGAGCAATTTCTCCCCGATTAGCAATTAATATTTTGTCAAACTTCATTTTCTCGTTTCGATCTCAGTCCAGTAGATTGACGTTATTTCTGTCAAATTTCAAACAAAGCTCTCGCTCTTCTTTCAAATTTTGACAAGAGTTTCTTAAGCTTCATCCCAAATATTAGGAAAGGATTCAGCTTTTTGTCTTTGGTGGGAGTCTGTGGGCGTGTACAATTGTATTACTACAAAATACTACAAAAAACACTTGACACCTTATGCAGCTACGACGTTTCTATAAGTCAGATATACCTATTGAAGAAATTTTAGAGTCCTTAACTAACTTTTTTTGGAACAAGAGTGTCAGTTTGTGATAATTTCTGCAAAAAAACCAGGTTTCTACCAAAATATAGTGCCTCTATTAAGTCAAGTCCCAATAGAAAAATTATATTTATCTCATCGACATATGCTGCACGCTATTTTTTATGCTATATTCTATATTTAGAAAAAACCAGCGGATGTGGCGGAATTGGTATACGCGCACGTTTGAGGGGCGTGTGCCTTTGGCTTGCGAGTTCGAGTCTCGCCATCCGCATTAAAGCTGTTAGCAATTAGCAAGAAAGCTGATTATAGTTGCTGACAGCTTTTTTACAAAGAAAACCAAATGGCAGATTGCAGCTATGTAATTTGTATCAATAGAAACCTCAGTTCTGAGTATAGGGTTCAGTTCAACAAAAGGATTGGACCGAGATGCTCTAAGCGAAATACAAGGTGTCTAATACCATTTCTATATAAAGATGCAACTTTTCAGATACCCCAACCCCCCTTTTTAAGGGGCTAAGAAATTATTTAGTGCCGCTTCATGGAGAAACGGTATAAGCTTCGATCCTTTAGAGAAATAAGTAAAGTTTTGTAAAGAACATTGACTGCAACTTTTACACCAACAAATAATTTTGCACTGCCAGGGGGCTGGCATTGTCTGACTCCAATTTGGCAGAGTCAGGAAGAGGAAATTCAGCACGGTTTGCCTCATACTCAGCTTTCCCCTTGTTGGCAAATGCTACTTTTGGGTGATGGTTCGCCAACTCGTCACTTACAACTACTCACAGGTGAACCGACAGAAGTGGATGTTATTGATATGTCATTTATTGGTATGGACGTGGATAAAGCTCCTAACTTAATCCAGGCTTTACCCGGACCACGATTGCGGCGACAAGTTTGGCTGCGTACTCCCTCCGGTCAGCGGTTGGCATATGCCGCTTCTTGGTGGGAAGCATCTCATGTAGATGAGTACTTACAAAATCGTTCATTACCTATTTGGGCAAGTCTAGCTCGTCTTCGGACAGAGTTATATCGAGATGTCCAAGGTATTTATTACGGTCACTCAGATGCTTTAGAGGTAGGTTTTAATGAAAAGGGACCTTTTTGGGGTCGCCACTATTTGTTTTGGCATCACGGGCTACCCCTGACTTTAATTTATGAAGTTTTTTCACCTTACTTAACAAAGTATTTGGGAGATACGTAGGTAATTAATGTCTCTTTGCTAGTTATATAGTTAGAACTGTTAATGGGTAATAGGTAATGGGAAGATCGTTATCGCCTCTTTTCCCAAATAAACTACCAATGATCCTGCATCATATACTGTTTAACAAGCAACGAAGGAATAAGATGGCAGCGCCTGTTGAGTCTGTGTCAGTAAAAAAACAAAAGAAAGCATCTCTGGTTTTGACGCTTTCGTCTGCTGGGCTATTTATCGGTGCTGGCATGGCGTCATACTGGCTGTTAACTCAAGGATATCCAATGTCCAGAGATTTGCCAGCAGGTGCAAATATTATTCCCCAAGATGCCTTGTTTGCGGTTTCTTTGACAACTGATTCCACACAATGGCAGAAATTGCGGGAGTTTGGCACAAAACAAACTCAATCAGAATTGGATAAAAATCTGGTGCAGTTACGCGATCGCATCCTCACTCATTACGGTTACGACTTTCAAAAAGATATTAGTCCTTGGGTTGGCGATCAAGTCACCCTGGCAATGCTTGCTCCAAAAGTGAGTAAATCTGTATCTAAACCCGTTGCCACCGATGGCGGTGTCAATAGTAGCGATCAATCTTTTGAAATCGTTTTGCCTGTAAGAAATCCCGAAAAAGCCAGAAGCCTCTTGGCACAACCCAAAGCATTTAAAGGGGGTAAATGGATTGATCGCACCTATAAAAATATCGACATTAAAGAAACTCAAGAATCAGGAGAAAAACTTTCAGCAGCCATATTAGATGAGCGTTTCGTCGTTATTACTGATCGGACGAAAACCATAGAAAGAGCGATTGACGCTTATAGAGAAAAAATCTCCTTAGCGACAACTCCTGGTTTTGCCGAGAATATGCCAAAAATAGCTACCTATCAACCTTTTGCCCAGTTTTACGTGAATGTGCCTTTCTCGGCCAAAATTGCGGCTGCGTCTCCACTCCACCAATTACCTGCTCAAGTTTTGACTCTACTTCAAAGCAATCAAGGCTGTTCAGGAACAATAACCTTAGCGTCATCTGGGATAAGCTTGAAGGGAGTTTCCTGGCTAAATCCAAATAGTCAACGAGTGCTAGCTATAGAAAATAAAGCTGGAAAAATGCA
The DNA here is from genome assembly GCA_937873135.1 of uncultured Scytonema sp. Taxonomy (GTDB): domain Bacteria; phylum Cyanobacteriota; class Cyanobacteriia; order Cyanobacteriales; family Nostocaceae; genus Rhizonema. The sequence continues at coordinate 18,083 of CALMVQ010000278.1, forward strand.
AAACCGATTACCGATAGAAACTTTAGTGATGCTGTCTGGTAGTAATTTACGACGGTTTTGGGCAGACTACGTTCTCACCTTCCAAGGAAATCCACTCTCACCAATACCACCGCAAGAACTACGTGAAAATGTAAAATCTTATATTAACCTTGACTTGGATCAAGATTTACTAAGTTGGATGTCCGGTGAGTATGCTATTTCAGTGATTCCCACTAGTTACAAACAAGGTACACCGCCAGAGAATTTTCGTGTAGCTTTGATGTTCATGGTACACGCAAGCGATCGCGTCCGTGCTGAAGCATCCTTAAAAAAACTGGATGATGTCATGAAAACTCAGTACCAGTTCCAAATCGAACAGGGAAAACTAGAAGGTGAACCAGTTGTCAACTGGATTGCACCTCTGGGAACTTTAACTGCCACTCACGGCTGGTTAGATGGAGACGTTGCGTTCCTATCTTTGGGTGCTCCTGTTACCAGTAAAATTATTCCTAAACCAAGCAAAACATTAGCTAGCAATACTCTATTCCAACAAAGCGTTCCCTTTGAACTTAATCCTATAAATGGTCAGTTTTTTCTAGATGTGGATCGTGCTGATAAAAATTTGCTTTTACCACAGATGTTCCCCGCTCAAGAAACTTTGTTAGAAGCAATACGTTCAATTGGGGTAACAACTGCTGTTAGCGATAGTCGAAGTACACGTTACGATATTTTTCTCGAACTTAAAAAAACTTCATAGAGTCACTTTTCGACTACGCATTTGCGTTCTCAAAAGATAGGATCGTATACAGTCAGAATTTACTTCATGAGAACGCTATATGAATCTGGTTGTACTCCAGAACTTGTTGGACAATCTCTCTTTTGCTGTCTTATTCGTCACAATGCTTGTTTATTGGGTTGGGGCAGCTTTTCCAAACATACCCGCAATTTCTGTGTTGGGAACATCAGGAATTGCGATCGCTAACTTGTGCATAGCCACCTTATTAGGGGCAAGATGGCTAGAAGCGGGATATTTCCCTTTAAGCAATTTATATGAGTCGCTGTTTTTCCTAGCTTGGGGAATTACGACTGTTCATAACACAAGTCACAGCCGTTTGGTAGGAGTTGCTACCGCACCTGTGGCTATGGGGATCACTGCTTTTGCTACTCTCACATTACCATCAGAAATGCAATCAGCAGAACCTTTAGTGCCAGCGCTGAAGTCGAATTGGCTGATGATGCACGTCAGTGTAATGATGTTGAGTTACTCGGCTTTGATGGTGGGATCGCTACTCGCGATTGCTTTTTTAGTTGTCACTCGTGGTCAAAATATCCAATTACAAGGCAATTCTGTAGGCACAGGGGGCTATCGCAGCAACGGTTATCGTTTGTACTCTTCAGGTGAGATCGTTTCTCAAGGGACTGAAGTTGCTGTTGAAAATAACGGCACAACCAGTTTGAAGAACAATGGCAATGGTAAAACAGCAGTCTTAGATTTGGTGACAACACCCATTATCGAAGATTCCGAAACCCTTTCACCTCAGCGTCTCAGCATTGCTGAAACCCTTGACAATATTAGCTATCGCATCATTGGACTGGGATTTCCCCTGATTACGATTGGTATCATTGCTGGCGCAGTTTGGGCTAACGAAGCTTGGGGTACTTACTGGAGTTGGGATCCCAAAGAAACTTGGGCGCTAATTACCTGGTTGGTTTTTGCTGCATACCTCCATGCTAGAATAACTCGCGGTTGGCAAGGGCGTCGTCCGGCAATTTTAGCCGCGACTGGTTTTGTCATCGTCTGGATTTGCTACCTGGGAGTTAATCTTCTAGGTAAAGGTTTACACTCTTACGGTTGGTTTTTTTAACCATCCACTCATCCGGACATCCAAAATCGAATGACTTTACCAAAAAAAACCGAATCTAAGTCAGAAATTAGCGCCATCCCAACTTGGTTGCGTCGCTCGATAGGCAAAGCCAGCGAAATTTCTACTGTACAACGCATTATTAAGCAACGTCAAATTCATACAATTTGCGAAGAAGGACGTTGTCCTAACCGAGGGGAATGCTACGCCCAAAAAACTGCGACTTTCTTATTAATGGGACCTACATGTACTAGGTCTTGTGCTTTTTGTCAAGTAGATAAAGGTCATGCGCCTATGCCTGTTGACTTGGAAGAACCGCAAAAGGTAGCAGAAGCAGTGCAAATTTTGGGATTAAATTATGTAGTGCTAACTTCTGTGGCTCGTGATGACTTACCAGATCAAGGAGCCGAACACTTTGTCAAAACAATGCAGACTATCCGCAAGTTGAACCCAGAAACTCAAATTGAGGTGTTAACGCCAGATTTTTGGGGCCGTGCTGGTAGGCAAGCGCTACATCAACGCGAGCGGATACATCTGGTTGTCAATGCTCAGCCAGCTTGCTACAACCACAATATTGAAACGGTGCGACGCTTACAAGCACCAGTACGTCGGGGAGCAAAGTACGATCGCTCGCTCTTAGTGCTACAGATTGTTAAAGAAATTGACCCTTCTATTCCCACCAAATCAGGCTTGATGTTAGGACACGGAGAAACGGTGGAAGAAGTCATTGAGGCTATGGCTGATTTACGCAAAGTGGAATGTGATCGCCTGACAATCGGCCAGTATATGCGTCCTTCCTTAGAGCATCTGCCAGTACAAAAGTATTGGACACCGACAGAATTTGACGAATTGGGCAACATAGCCAGGAGAATGGGATTTAGTCATGTCCGTTCTGGACCTCTAGTTCGCAGCTCGTATCATGCAAAAGTTCATTAGTCAACCATTAAATGAAAGAGCTTTGCTGCTCGTACTCCGTAGGAGAACCTGCTTTCTTAGATAACCGTTTAGGGAGAGTTCAAGAAGAAAGTGCATCGGTAATCTGACATCGCTTCGGGAGTAATGGGGTAAATCAGCAAAAATATATAGCAAGACTCTTGACTTTAGACAGCACAAAGCCGAAATTAGATAGACGTGATTGATTTTGTTGATATTTGCTCAATTGAAGCATAAAGTCAACAAAAATATTTTTAACGATTTTCACATGACGACGCGACTCTTTGGTATTTGTTAAGAAGTCTTTAAATAGGAGAGAACGATATGACTGCTGAAGCTAAGACAGTACCTGCCAGCAAAAAAATAGGCAAAGACGTAGCTAAATCGGGAGCTAAACCACCTTTCCCGTTTCGTACCATAATTAGCGTAATTCTACTCGCAGGAAATTTCCTGGTGGCAGCGATTTACTTCCATCTCATTAATCCTTGAATTAGCTATTAGCCATCAGTAATCAGCCATCAGCATCAAGTTGAAGGGCTGATTGCTGATGGTTTACATCGTACCTTTAAACAAACCTTTAGGACGAACGAGCAACACTATAATCATAAGTAACAGTGCTACACCTTGTTTATATTGAGAACCAAGCAAAGGGGTGCTGGCTTCCTGAGCAATACCAATGATGAAAGCCGCTGCGATCGCACCGTAGGGGTTGCCAATTCCCCCTAAAATCACTGAAGCAAATAGTGGTAAAATTAAAAACCACCCCATATTCGGTCGCACAGCTGTAATCAAACCATACATGCTGCCTCCTAAGGAAGTAACACTACCAGCAATCACCCAAGTCCAAAAGACGACTTTGTCAACGTTAATACCAGAAACCTTAGCTAAATCTATGTCGTCAGCAACTGCTCGCATCGCCTTACCAATCTTGGTGTTTTGCAGTAAGTAGTGTAGTAATACAATTGTTACACTGGCAAGGAATAGTACCAATAATTGATTTTGCGGCACCTTCAAACCAAAAATGTCAAGGGCTGGACTGATTGGGACATTATAATTCTGATTGCTACCGCCCCAAATAAAAATAATGCTATTACGAAGGAATAAAGCAAGACCGATAGAAATAATAATTAATGAAGTGGACGAAGCACGAATAGAACGCATCCGCGACCATAAAAACATTTCTGATAAAAGCATCGTTACTACCGTTCCTGCCGCCGCTAGCACCATAGACACCCAAATATTTACCCCAAAAGAATTGATAAAGAGTGTAAAATAGGCTCCTAGAGTGAGAAAATCACCATGAGCAAAGTTAGACAACCGTAAAATTCCGTAGGTAAGGGTTAATCCAACAGCCGCTAAAGCAATAATGCTTCCGACTGCAATGCCATTGATTATTAGCTGAGTAACTTGTAAATTCATAGCTTTAAGTAATTTCCGCAAATTGATTTTATTCAGAGATTTTTGTTTTAAAGGTTAGATTTGACACAAATAGTTTTAATTTATAAATATAGAGGTAGGTGTGTATTAAACTACATAAACCTGGTTGGTATTTTTGTTGAAAGTTAAACTTATTGAAACGGTATAGCTGTCCGGTTGACCATGCAGCAGTATTCAAGCTTACCAGAACAGAACTCACAAGTAGATGCAACGCCAAAACTTTCGGCAACAATTCAGCAGCTTCATGCTGAGTTGTGGCTGGAACGCAGCTTGAATCAGCTGCAAAACCATCTCAATGATTGTCTGATTTCGACGACTAACAATCAAGCCGCACTGGAAGCAGAAATTTTCCAAACAGTGGTAAATGAGTTAAACAGTGCGTTGAGCAACACAAAAGTGGCGATCGCAATCTTTAATTCACAAGAAAACGTTGGCAAAGTTAGCTATGTTTCTAGTTCTTCATCTCAACAGCGATCTGCCCATAAGGGCATTATCGTTAGCAAAAGAAAAAAGCTGCAATTGAGACTGAAAGAAAGTATAGATGCCGTTGACTTGCAGTATCTAGAAAATCAACAACCGCCGAGTGCTTGGCGGTTATCAGATGATTCGGATCAAGTGATCGGTTGGCTCATTATCGCCACATTACCGATGCTCGCAGGTTGCGATTCAATACAAGATGCAGGCGCTGAAGTCACAACAGAATTCATGGTACGTGCAGCCAGACAATGCACGACAGCAATAAGACAAGTGAGAAAGACCCAATCTTTACAGCAAACATGTCAACAGTTAAAAAGCTATAATCAACAGCTAGAGCGCACGAATCAACTCAAAAACCAGTTTCTGGCAAACACCAGTCACGAAATCCGCACACCTTTAAGTTCTGTCATCGGTTTTACCCACCTACTCTTAGCTAAAGGCTACGATCCCACACAAGAACGTCACCAAGAGTATTTGAATATTATTCAGTCTAGCGGTAAACACCTTTTGGCTCTCATTAATGATATTTTAGATCTTTCCAAAATTGAAGCTAACCAACTGGAAGTACAGTGGGAAGAAGTCAACGTGCAAACGTTGTGTCAGAATGTTTTAGCATTAGTCAAAGAGAAAGCTGCGAATAAGGGTTTAAAACTGCACCTCGAGATAAATCCGAATGCAACAAACTTAGTAGCAGATTCTTTGCGACTGAAGCAAATGCTGTTAAATTTGCTTTTTAACGCTCTCAAGTTCACAACGACAGGAACTGTAGGTTTAAAAGTGGAAACCAAAGGTTCATTGATGTATTTCACAGTTTGGGATACTGGTACTGGTATATCCAAAGATCATCAAGCAGGATTGTTTCAACCTTATTTCCAAATTGCTAACAACGTAGTGACTCGTGAAGAAGGTACAGGTTTAGGGTTGGCGGTGACGCGGAAACTTGCTGAACTTCATGGCGGTTCAGTAGAAGTGGAATCTGAACTAGCTCATGGTTCGCGTTTTACTATCGTACTGCCACTCACACAGGAAGAAGAGAGGAAGCATTGCTATGCGGGGGTTACCGAATCCTCGCATCCTATAAAGGCGTCAGAGTCTTCTCCTGAGGAAGACTCTGACACTCGTTCGCCTCAGTCTTCTTACTCGGGGAGACGACTTGCTAGCACTGCGCTAGCCCAACCTTCGCCGTCTCCAGTTGAGGTGAGGAGAGGGGGAGAAAAAATCAAAAATGACTTTATTCGTCCCTCCCCCCAAACCTCTCTCCCCAACTCAAAGATTTTGTTATTGGAAGATGACTTACTCAACGCTCAGATGATGCAAACGTATCTAGGGAAATTGGGGTATCAGGTAACAGGGGTAAAAAATACCGAACAAATGTGGAAATCGTTAGAACATCTACACCCAGCAGTTATTTTAATAGATATTAATCTTCCAGATAGCAATGGTCTGGCAATAGTGCGGCAACTGCGAGAACATCAGCAGTATCGCAATATCCCAGTCATTGCTCAAACAGCAATGGCAATGAAAGGCGATCGGGAAATTTGTCTTGCTGCTGGTGTCAATGATTATATTTCCAAGCCTATTGATTTACCACTTTTAGCCACTATAGTTTCAAAATATAGCAACAAAGGTGAATAGCCCGCTCTCAAAGACGTGAAGTGCATATTTCTGTAAAGTCAGAACTATCTAAACAATACTGGAGGGAGAGAACCCCTGCTCTCCAATCTCTTACAATAGAATCCGTATGTTGCAGATAATGGCAGGATAAATAATGATTTTGGCAGAAAAACTTGAGCGATTAAAAGCTTTGTTTACAGAAATGGAGCAGGCTTTGATTGCCTATTCTGGTGGAGTTGATAGTACTTTGGTCGCCAAGATTGCTTATGATACTCTCGGCGATCACGCTTTAGCTGTGACTGCTCTTTCTCCAGCACTTTTAAAAGAAGAGTTGGAAGATGCCGAGATTCAAGCAGCAACAATCGGGATTCCTCATAAAATCGTCAAAACGCACGAGATAGAGAATCCCAATTACACCTCTAACCCTGTCAACCGATGCTATTTTTGTAAAAGTGAACTCCACGACACTCTTAAACCCTTAGCTAGAGAGTTGGGTTATCCATACGTTGTTGATGGAGTAAATGCTGATGATTTGCGTGATTATCGTCCGGGAATTCAGGCAGCACGTGAAAGAGGTGCGCGATCGCCACTCTCGGAAGTTGGTGTAACTAAAGCCGAAGTGCGTCAACTGTCACAACAACTAGGTTTACCTTGGTGGGATAAACCCGCTCAACCTTGTTTGAGTTCTCGCTTTCCCTACGGTGAAGAGATTACGGTTATTAAGTTACAACGAGTTGGGCGAGCAGAAATTTACCTGCGCAAACTGGGTTTAAAAAATTTGCGCGTGCGATCCATTGGAGATACAGCAAGAATTGAATTACCACCAGAACAAATTAAAGATTTTGTGCTGACGACAGATTTAAAAGTAGTAGTTTCCGCATTTCAGGAGATTGGTTTTACTTACGTAACTCTAGATTTAGAGGGTTTCCGTAGTGGTAAATTGAATCAGGTAGTAGGGGCGGGTTTAATCGCAACAGCATCTTAGTAAATACAATCTCTGATAAAACCCGCCCCTACAGTCTGCGCTCTGTTGTTTAGTCGTAAAACGATGAATAAAATACTGATAAAAATTCTGCTCTTTGGATTTTTACTATTATTTATTATCTCTCCCTTTGCTAGCCTTGCTAGTTTAATGCTCTTTTTATTAGCCACAGCATTTTTATCTTTACTCGGGAGTATAATTCAAGCAATTATTGGTGGTAGTAAAGAGTGGACGTAACTCACCTTGAAGAGTGGTAGGAAGTTTTTTAACTAATCGCCCCCTCAGGCAATTACCAGTAAATAAATCGACCGCCGTGTGTATGAACCTAAGAGTGCGCTTCGCTTTTGGGAATACTCCCCTGTCAACGAGGGCGACTGGATACCAGAGATCTAGAATGAACTGCGGGAGATTTATTTTTATCGATCTCCCTAAAGTAATTATAAATTAAAGGCTTAAGATTAAGACCCCCGACTTCAAGCGAGAAGTCGGGGATTTGCTTCTTGTAATTCTCACATATTTAGATAAGCTAACGATATTTATCTTCAAAACTGGCGATCGCCATGTTAATCATGGTTATTGATGAATGACTTATTTTTAAGTTTAGTTGACATGGGAATCGTTAGTCTCTTCTATTGGTTTGTCGTTTTTATCTTCCTCGTCCCAAGAGTAGTTACATATCTTGGTACGAAGCAATGCACCCAAGGTGGCGTTAATAGCGAAAGCGAAGGAATCTGTAAAAAGTAAATCCATTGTGCGGTTCATAAGTAAAATCTCTTAAAGTTATTCTTTTCTTCACAAGACTTACTATCCATTTCGGAAAGTTCCAGTGAAAATTCCTATTTTATTTAGTGTACGTATAATAAAGGAAAAAATAGATACTTGTATCTCTTTTCTCCGAGATAAACTTACAGTTGGGGTTTCTTCCAACTCTTAGAATTAACAATTGAAAAGAAATAAATATAAGGTTATCTGCTGGTTAGTTTGGGCTCTCTATTTCCGTTCCTCGTGAACTAGTACAGAGAGTACAGAATAGCTGATAATCTAAGCATTTTCAATTCCGTTTAGCGATACTAGACAATTTTCTAGGGTGGATTCTCCCCATTTTTCTGATGTCATCTGTGAGGATAAAACCGCATTATGGGTTTTAGAGATGAGTTGAGAATTATTCCTTTCTCATCTAATCGCAAACCCTCAATAACTAGAGAAATTTTATGTCCTCAAATACCCTACTGGCTTTGTCGCAAAATTTAGCAGATACTGTAGAGCAAGCCGGACAAACTGTTGTTGCAGTTAATATTGGCAGACGAATTTCTTCTAGTGGTATTCACTGGCGTCATGGTATAATCGTTACTTCTGATGAATTACTTCAACGTTACGAAGAAATTACTGTCACTCTACCGGATCGGCGTATAGTGCCAGTGACAATTTTGGGTCGTGACGCTAGCACAGATGTAGCAGTTTTTCAACTACAAAACGTTGAACTTCCAGTGGCGAAAATAGGTGACGCTACAACATTGAAAGTTGGTCATCTTGTACTGGGACTAGCAAGAAGCGGCGAGGGTGATATCAAAGCAGCTATGGGTGCTGTCAGTGTTGTCAGTGGTGCTTGGCGGAGCATGAGTGGTGGTAATATTGACTCCTTCATCCGTCCAGATATTACGCTTTACCGTGGCTTTGCCGGTGGACCGCTCGTAGATGCCGCAGGAAATGTTGTAGGAATGAACACATCGGGACGGCGTGGAAGCGCTCTGACAATTCCAGAGACGACAGTTAATCGGGTGATTGATCAACTGCTAGCAAAGGGACGTATTGCTAAGGGTTATCTAGGTTTGGGAATGCAGCCTGTACGCTTGCCAGAAAACCTAAAAACCTCACTAAATTTAACCTCTTCGGGTGGGGTGATTGTGGTTAATGTCGAAGCAAACGGCCCTGCCTACAGTGCAGGTGTGTTACTTGGGGATGTGTTAATTTCCTTTGATGGCACTTTCGTCAACGATACGGCTGATGTATTAGCACTTCTCAATAGCAGCGATCGCGTTGGGAAAAATGTCAAAGCGCAGATTCTCCGAGGTGGGACGTTGATTGAGTTAGCAATCGCGATCGGCGAAAAAGCAACCGATGTTGGTGGTTAGTAGTTGGTATAACAACCAATAATCCACAACTAACAATTAACCAACCAGCAACTAAACAAATGACTACATTTATCAACATCACGACTCAGCTAGCATCGGTAGCAGAACAACTACGCCAAAGCACTGTACAAGTACAAACTCGTAGTTCGGGCAGCGGTTCCGGTGTCATTTGGACATCTGACGGATTGATTATCACTAATGCTCATGTTGCAACTAGCAATACTGTAACTGTCGAATGGAATGGGCAGGTTTTTGATGCCGTGCGGACACACTTTGATCCACAGCGAGATTTAGCCGCCTTGAAAATTGCTGCGCTTGACTTACCAACAGTAACTATTGGAGATACCAAAGCTTTGCGAGTCGGTGAGTTGGTTTTGGCAGTGGGAAATCCTTTTGGTGACAAGGGTACTGTCACGACTGGAATTATTCATACCAATCATCCGCGTGCTATCATGGCTGATATTCAGCTGTTTCCTGGGAATTCTGGTGGTCCGCTTGCTGACTGTCTCGGTCGAGTCATCGGTATTAATACGATGATTGCTGACGGTTTGGCTGTAGCAATACCCAGCGAGGCGGTAGAGAGTTTTTTACGTAGTCGTCGTCGTCAAAACCTGGGTGTTACTGTCCAACCTGTGGTTGTAGAGACACCATATTCTGAAAACAAACGGACTTTGGGATTTTTGGTGTTATCAGTTAATTCTGGAAGTGCAGCTGAAACTGCTGGTGTGCAAATTGGTGATGTGCTTGTGGGAATGTCGGGACAGTTGTTTAAGGGACCATTAGATCTCAACAACTATCTTAATCTTACTGACAGGAACGACGTATTGCCACTACAAGTTTTACGGGGTGGTAAGCAAATAGTTTGTCATGTTGTTTTACCAACTGGTAAAACTGTAGCGGGGGCGGTATGATTCGGGTGTTGGTAATTGCGACGAATCCAGTAGTCAGGGCGGGTTTGTCAGCTGTGCTGACGACGAATCCTAAATTGACTGTCTTAACTAGTAGTGCATCAGACTTAGATGCACTGACAGGAGAAGTTCTGCAATTACAACCCGATGTGGTGCTGCTAGTTTCAATTCCTCACAGGGATTCAGACTACCACCCGATTGATGTTCTGCGCCAATTAACAGATATGTCTCAGGATGTATCTGTGGCAATTATTATTTTTACTGATATCGACAGCATTGATTTAGAGGTTTACCTTAATTCTGGTGTCCGAGGGATATTAACTCAAGCAAGCACGGAGTCGGAGATTCTGGCTGCTGTTGAAGCAGTCGCTTCAGGATTGGTAGTGCTACACCCCGATGTTGTCGAGTCTTTGCTTCCCCTAAAAGAGTCAAGTTTGCGAGAAGCGATGCCTGCTTTGGGCTACGCCTACGCAAACCCTGTGCAAGCGTTGACGCCAAGGGAAATAGAGGTTTTACAGATGCTGGGTTTTGGGCTGGGCAATAAGGCGATCGCCAAACGCTTAAGCATTTCTGAGCATACTGTTAAATTTCACGTCTCATCTATATTTCAAAAATTGAGTGTTTCGACGCGCACTGAGGCTGTGACTGTTGGCGTACGGTTGGGTTTACTGATGTTATAGACACAGATCCCCGACAACTTTTACGAAGTCGGGGATCTATATTGCTATTAGCTGAATTTAGCATTTTTTACGACTTCTAGAAGTTCGCTTGGTCTATCAATCAGAAAATCTGGATTTTGTTTAGCTAAGACTTGTTTTGAGTTGAAACCCCACGCCACTGCAACTACTTTAATATTAGCTTTTTGTGCTGCTTCAACATCTCTAGTTTCATCTCCGACATAAATTGCTTCTTGAGGTTTTATTTGCTTTTGCTTTAATACATTGTTAATTATTGTTGTTTTTCCGAAAATTGTAATTCCTGAATAAACAAAGTCGAATAGCTGTTCTAAATCGTTTATTTTGAGAAATTCTGTTACATTTTCTTGGGAATTAGAAGTAACAATTCCCAGTCTGTTTCCTTCACTTTTGAGTGTTATCAAGGCTTCTTGAATCTCTGGTATTGGTTTTAATTCATGAATTTTATTTTTTAGTTCAGATTTAACTTTTTTCACCAGAAAAGGTATCTTAAAAATAGAGATACCTGAGTACTTAATAATTTCTCTAGAATTTAAATTTTTCAGTAAGGAAAGTTCATCTGGAGTGATTGGTATGTAACCAAAATCTTTAGCTAAACGATTGGCGATACCAACAAGAGCATCTACCGTATCAGCAATTGTGCCATCAAAATCAAAGATAATTGCTTTCTGAGTCATTCTTTCGCCCTAAATGCGTCAAGATTAGCACGGGCATTCCGCCGTAACATTTTTGGCTTAATCCGCCGCAACGCTGATGCCGGAAATCTTTGGTTCCATTCTTCATTTGAGATTTCCGCTAATTCTACCAGCTTAGGTGCAACATTCCCAGAGTAAGGTTTAAATTCTGCGATATCAGTTTCTTGAGCAAAACGCTGATTCCAGGGACAAACATCCTGGCAAATGTCGCAACCTGCAACCCAACCCTGCATATGCGGTATCACACTCTTCGGCAAATTCTCATCCCGGTTTTCAATCGTATGATACGCAATGCAGCGATTGGCGTCTACTACAAATGGTTGTGTAATAGCACCTGTAGGACAAGCCTCAATACAACGAGTACAAGTACCGCAGTGTTCTGCGTGCGGATGATCATACTCCAAATCCAAATTCGTCAAAATTTCCCCCAAAAATATCCAAGATCCATACTCCCGCGTAATCAAATTACCGTTTTTGGCAATCCAACCAATTCCGGCTTGCTGCGCCCAAACTTTATCTTGTACCGGACCGGTGTCTGAATAATAACGTGCTTGAATGCCTTCATCAAGTCCTTGTATCCAGGTAGTCAGGGTCTTGAGTTTTTTGTGCATCACTTTGTGATAATCTCGCCCCCAGGCATAACGAGCGATTTTGGCATATTCCTCACTTTCGGGACGCTGCTCTTTTGTGTAGTAGTTCAAAGTCATACAGATCAGCGATCGCACTTCTGGCATCAGCAAGCGAATATTCTGACGCTGAGGCTTTGCCATCCATTCCATATCAGCGTGATAACCCAGCGTCAACCACACTTGCATTCTTTGTGCCATTGCATCTACCCCTTCCACTGCAGCGATCCCAATTGAGTGAAATCCCAACTCTCGGGCTTTCTTCTTAATTTCGCTACTACTTGTTCCTGGGGATCGATTCATTTATCTTATCTATTTTTTTTTCCATTGCGGCTCTTTCATTCTATACTTTCCAGTCCGTATCGCTGTATCTATTTTTCTCTTTCTGTCATTTGTAAATTTTATTTGCCAAATATTAAGAAAGTGTGCAGAATGTAAACGAGAGGTGAAGCAATTCAAACTGATACAAGCTTCTCACTTATTCATTGACTGTGGTGCTATCATGACACTGACTACTGATTCAGCACAAAGCCGCTTATTGAAAATTTTCAATGACAGCATTCAAATCGGTGATGCCGTTACTTCCACCGTGGCTGTATTCAAAAGCCTCACCATAGATGACAGACTGGCAGTACTTTGGTACACTTACACCGAAATGGGACGTTCCATCACGCCAGCTGCTACAGGAACAGCTCGTTTACAGTTAGCCGAAGGTCTGCTCGGTCAAATCAAACAGATGCCTCATGCAGAGCAGCTACAGGTCATAAGCGATTTAGTTGCTCAGAAAAATACCCCGATTTCATGTTCCTACGGTGTTCTCAGCGCTAACACCAAGTTAGCTTTCTGGTATGAATTATCAGAATTAATGGTTAAAGGTTTTGTCGTTCCCATACCTGATGGCTACAAACTCTCTCATGATGGTGTGAAGATACTAGAAGCACTCAAGCTACTTGACTTTGGTCAACAAATTATTGTTCTGCGTAAACTAGTGACTGATATGGGAGTTGATCCTCTAAGTGACTAGTGCCGCGTAGCGGAATTAAAAATTCGTCTTGGAAAGTTAAGCTATATAGAAGTTGCGAGAAGAGTTTCCCTCCGACCAAACTTCGCTCTCCGCAAATCAGCCTCGCTTACTTTCCGCAAAATGAAAAAAGCTAGATTTGCAAGCAATCAGCAATGAGTGAATGCTAGGTTTATTTCGGCTATAGTGTACTAGTACAGTGGGCGCGGAAATAAACCACCCATCTGAAATAGGTAAAAAGCTTACAAAGTAGGTGTTCAAACTTTTTACTTTTTACTTTTTACTTTTTACTTTTTACTTTTTACTTTTGCCTTGTTGTACTAGTGCCATTCCCATAGAATGAAAACTTCGTCTGCACAATTAGCTTAAAGAAAGGTGATTGATCAAGATTCTGAAAACCTTCTCAACTCTCAAACTGAAACAACATCAGTTAAAACTTACAAATTTAACTGGTTTGATTGGTTTTGTTTATGGTATCCACCTGGGTGGCTGATTTTATTCAACCGCCATTGGCAGCACTATCATGCAGATCCAGATGGTTGGAATTGGATGGAATATGGCTTGTTTTTGATTCCTGGCGGTTTCTATTTAGCACTCCTGATGCGCTGGCTGCGTCTTGGTTGTCGTTCACCACGTAAAGAGACGGGTGAATTCACTTCCTCTTATCAACAAGCTTTTAGAGAAGAAGTCCTTGCTCCCATCGTTAAACACTACTTTCAGGGAGAATTGCAACAAATAGAGAATTTACCATCATCAGAACCCGTGATTGTAGCAATGAATCATGCAGGGATGTGTTTTCCTTGGGACTTTTTGACTTTAGGTTATTTATTAAGTAAAGCTAGAGGATGGGTGGTGCAACCTTTAGCAGGTGTATCATTATTCGATCATCCTTGGGTTATTTGGTGGTTACCACCTGGATGGTCAAAAGTTTTAGGTGCTGTCAGAGCAGAGTTTAATGATTTTGAAGAGGCTATACAAAAGCGGACAATTCTTTTATACGCACCCGAGGGTTTACGGGGACCGAGAAAAGGTTGGAGAAGACGCTATCAGTTGGAAACATTTGATTTGAGTTTTATCCAATTAAGCGATCGCTATCAAATTCCCATCCTGCCGATTATTTGCAAGGGTAATGAAAATTTACATCCTTTGACTTTAAACATTCCTAAGGTACAAAATTTATTACAATTACCGTTTTTCCCTTTATCGCCTTTAATATTATTCTTGATTCTCTTTCCCTCAATGGGAATTTGGGCTATGAAAACTCGGCTACATTATTTTACCTTGCCTGTCAAAGAAGCTTCTTTTTCTGAGAAAAGGCGTTCAGCAGCTTACAAACGGGCACAAAAATTACGAGAAGAGATGCAAGGTAAACTTACTCAAATTTTAACTATTTAATCTGTATTGACCAAAATGACTACTCGCTGTCTGCTCAACTAGCTCAAGATAGAGGGGATTTAGACAGAGCCAAATTTACTCAAAATCTAGCAAACGAAACTCGAAACTCGATTTAATGGTGCAAGTTCAAAATCTTAGAGGTATCCAGTCGTTTGAGACAAACGATTACATGATTCTCGTTCAGACACCCGTCGCTTCAGTTGGAGAGTTATTCCACCATTTATATTCTGGGCGATGGGAACGTGATGTATACGGACGAGAAATTCAGGATGTAGATCAAGGTTTCATTATAATGCAATTTCGGGGGCATTCTTGGACTTTTTGTTGTGGGTGTGGATGCGATCGCACAGGGGAAGAGTGCGCGTGGGTAGGCTAAAACCCCTCTACCAAACCTGGGAGAGGGTTAGGGGTAAGGGCTTGTGTATGGTGTACAAATGAGAAATCAGATGATTTTCTTCTGCTCAATTACGCTGTGTTCAGCCATAGCATCTACTACCTGCTTTTTAAACAAAAGTATATGTTAATTTGGGAATTTATATATAAATTTATACACGTATTTAGTACTATCACTTAACCTTAACATGAAAAAAATATAAATAGTTGAGTAAAATCACTCAAGCTGAGAGTGATCAAGCAAAGTTATTTTTTAAAAAACCTCACAGAAATTACGTAATTACATAATAATGAATATAATACATGTATGTGTCATTGGAGCTGGAATCAGTGGTTTGGTGGCAGCTAAGACTTTTTTGGAAGAAGGCTACGACGTTACCTTGTTCGAGAAGCAAAAGGGAGTTGGCGGGGTATGGGAAAAGTCGAGGACATATCCAGGAGTTACGACTCAGACTGTGCGAGATGCATACGCTTTCTCCGATTATCCTATGCCTGCATCTTACCCTGAATGGCCGACAGGGGAACAAGTCCGGAATTACCTCGAATCCTACGCCCAACACTTTGGCGTTTTAGAAAAAATCCAGTTTGGAATGGAAGTGACTAACGTTGAGAGAAAGACTGGAGGGCATTCAAAATGGATTGTTACTACCAAGACTCAAGGTGAAACAACAAAACAGAAGCATGAATTTGACTTTGTTCTAATATGCAATGGGACTACCAATATCTCAAATATTCCCAATTTACCTGGGAAAGAAGAGTTTACAGCATCTGGAGGCAAAATACTTCATTCCAGTGAGTTTAATGACTCCTCTCTCATCAAAGGTAAGCGAGTCGTTGTCCTTGGCTTTGGTAAGTCTGCATGTGATATCGCCACCTTTGCGGCTGCCAACACCTCTGAATGCACTCTGATATTCCGTAAAGCCGATTGGAAGATCCCCATGTTTTTTCTGGGTTTAATTAACTTTAAGTATGTGCTGCTGACGCGGTTTGCAGAGACTTTGTTCCCTAAGCGTCAACTGCAAGGCATGGAAAGGTGGCTACATATTGTAGGAAAGCCTCTAATATCTGCTTTTTGGTGGACGAACGAGATGCTTTTGCGACGCCAGTTCCATCTAGAAAGTTGTGGGATGCTGCCGAAAGAATCATTGGTTAAATCAGTGACATGTACTCTTGGCGTAGCTCCTCAAGGGTTCTACAAGCATGTGCTTTCAGGCAAAATCCGCTCTCAACAGACGAGTATAGCTAAATTTGTCGCTGGAGGTGTATGTCTGGCAAATGGTGAACAATTGCAGGCAGATGTGGTCATTTTTGGCACGGGATTCCGCCAACACATTCCCTTTCTTGAAGAAAAGTACCGTCGATTAGTCATGGATGAGCAGGGTAATTTCCACTTATACCGCAATCTCATTCACCCTGAGATCCCAAATCTAGGTTTTGTCGGCTACAACAGCAGTTTTTTTTGTCCGTTAACATCCGAGATTGGATCTTGGTGGTTGGCAGAGTTTGTCAACGGCAATTTAGCAACACCATCACCCGAGGAAATGTATCAGGCAATAAAGGCAGAAAAGCTCTGGAGGTACGAACGATCTTATGTTTCATATGGTGGAACCTGCGTGATCCCGTATAGCTTCTATTACATCGAACAACTCTTAAACGACATGGGTGTCAGCAATCAGCGCCAAGGCTGGAAAAAGATTCAAGAGATGATGATGCCTTTAAATATATCGGCATACAAATATGTTCGGCAGCAATTACGCGATAGAAAATTTTCGACAGGAAAATGTAGAAGAAATACCGAATCATTACTCAGGAGCATTGTTTGAATTAAAAATTCAAACCTAAATAATTATAGCGATTCTCAGTTGTGTCTCATAGATTCTCGCTCTCACCCCCAGCCCCTCTCCCAAGTTTGGGAGAGGGGTGCATGCTAAGTACAGCGTTGCATTAATTCGTAGCGAATTGACAGAGGAAAACTTTTG